>CAMLYL010000008.1 GCA_946491665.1 uncultured Lachnospiraceae bacterium
GACATATTTTGACCGGCAGCTTCCGCGGATCATCGGGAAAATGCGAAGAGATGATATTCTGATGATTACAGCGGATCATGGCTGCGATCCGGGAACACCCTCCACAGATCATTCCCGGGAATATACGCCGCTGATTGTATACGGAGAGTCGGTTCCTGCCGGATATAACTGGGGAACACGTTCTTCTTTTGCGGATATCGGAGCTACGATTCTGTCTTATTTTAATGTGGAATCCCATATCAGCGGGACGCCCCTTGTTTTTGGAGAATAACTGAGAGAGCCTGTTTCTGAAAACATTTCTTGACAGGAGATTTCATCTGTTTTACACTTACGAAAGTATGTAATTTGCAGAGGAAGCCCTCAAGAGGATATCTGCCGGGCAGAGAACAGCCCGGGAAAGAGTAAACCCTCAGGAGGATACCTGACGGGCAGAAAGCAGCCCAAGAAGGAGGAAACATTTTGGCTCATATACAGAAAGAGATAGAGAAAAGAAGAACGTTTGCGATTATTTCACATCCGGATGCCGGAAAAACCACTCTGACAGAAAAGTTTCTGCTCTACGGAGGCCAGATTAATCTGGCCGGTTCCGTAAAGGGGAAGGCGACAGCGCGCCATGCGGTGTCTGACTGGATGGAGATTGAAAAACAGAGAGGTATTTCCGTTACTTCCTCTGTACTGCAGTTTGAGTATGGCGGATATTGTATTAACATTCTGGATACGCCCGGACACCAGGACTTCTCAGAGGATACTTACCGTACCCTGATGGCGGCGGATTCGGCGGTAATGGTTATTGACGGTTCCAAGGGCGTGGAGGCTCAGACCAGGAAACTGTTCAAGGTCTGCGTCATGCGCCATATTCCGATTTTTACCTTTATCAATAAGATGGACCGGGATGCCAACGATCCTTTTGATCTGGTGGATGAGATCGAGAAGGAGCTGGGCATTGCTGTGTGTCCCGTGAACTGGCCGATTGGTTCCGGAAAAAACTTCAAGGGTGTTTATGACAGGAACACCAGAAAGGTTATGACATTTTCCGATACGTTAAAGGGAACCAAAGAGGGGCAGGAGCGGGAGTTCGATCTGGAGGATGCGGCTCTGACAGAGGAGATTGGCGAGGAATTCCGCGATCAGCTTCTGGAGGAGATTGAACTTCTGGACGGAGCCAGCGCGGAGTTTGACATGGATCTGGTGTCAAAGGGAGAGCTTTCTCCCATGTTTTTCGGTTCGGCTCTTACCAACTTCGGCGTGGAAACCTTCCTGCAGCATTTCCTGCAGATGACATCATCGCCTCTTCCGAGAAAATCGGACAAGGGAGAGATCAGTCCTTTTTCGGAGGATTTCAGCGCCTTTGTATTTAAAATTCAGGCTAATATGAACAAGGCTCATCGTGACAGAATTGCATTTATGAGGATCTGTTCCGGAAAGTTTGAAGCGGGCATGGAGGTATTTCATGTGCAGGGAAATAAAAAGATCAAGCTTTCCCAGCCGCAGCAGCTGATGGCTCAGGAACGGAAGATCATCGAGGAAGCCTATGCAGGGGACATTATCGGTGTGTTCGATCCCGGAATCTTTTCTATCGGAGATACGATTACAACGGCGAAGGAGAAGTTTGCTTTTGAGGGAATTCCGACCTTTGCTCCGGAACATTTTGCCAGAGTCCGTCAGATGGATACCATGAAGCGCAAGCAGTTTGTGAAGGGTATTACTCAGATCGCTCAGGAGGGCGCAATTCAGATCTTCCAGGAGTACAAAACCGGTATGGAGGAGATCATTGTAGGCGTGGTGGGCGTTCTGCAGTTTGATGTGCTGAAGTTCCGTCTGGAAAATGAATATAATGTGGATATCCGTCTGGAGAATCTGCCTTACGAGCATATCCGGTGGATTGAAAATAAGGATATTGACCTGGATCACTTAAGCGGCACTTCGGATATGAAGAAGATCCGGGATCTGAAAGGAAATCCGCTGCTTCTGTTTGTTAATTCCTGGAGCGTCGGCATGACGCTGGACCGCAATGAGGGACTGGTTCTTTCTGAATTCGGCCGGAACTGACCGGCAGAGAGAAGCAGGGCGGCGCCTGACTTCCGGGATTTTCTGAAAATGCCGGAAGGAATTTCCGGCGATATGGTGAAAATTGAAAAGGGCCGGTCCGAAGGTTTGAGAAGAACCTCCGGACCGGCTCTTTTATAAAAAATTCACAATGCTGTTCTTGCACCTTTCGGTGTCCTGTGATATAGTCTGAATAAACAGGAAGTTCATATTGTCTGTTATCTTTTTTCGTGTATTTCAGTAAGCAGGCGGTGTCCCGAAGCGGCGGGACGGCGCGGCGCGGTTCTCCTGTTTGTTATCAGATTTTTTTTGCGAACGGGGGGATGCCTTTGCGGCAGGACAGAAAATGAAAAACAGGATTGACTTTTTTGAGGAACTATATTAATATATTACCAGAAATACGAACATAAGTTCGTTTGAGGAGATGAATTATGGCAAAGGAAGTTAAGGATTCAAAGGCAGATAAAAAAGCAGATAAATTAAAGGCTCTGGATGCGGCGATCGCTCAGATTGAAAAACAGTACGGCAAGGGTTCCGTTATGAAGCTGGGAGATCCGAATATCCATATGCAGGTGGAGACCATTCCCACAGGCTGTCTGAGCCTGGATATTGCGCTCGGTCTGGGCGGTATTCCCAAGGGACGTATCGTGGAGGTGTACGGTCCGGAGTCCAGCGGTAAGACGACAGTAGCTCTTCACATGGTTGCAGAGGTGCAGAAACGGGGCGGTATTGCCGGTTTTATTGATGCGGAGCATGCGCTTGATCCGGTTTATGCCCGCAACATTGGTGTGGATATTGATAATCTTTACATTTCTCAGCCGGATAATGGAGAACAGGCCCTGGAGATTACAGAGACTATGGTGCGTTCCGGCGCTGTAGATATCGTGATTGTGGATTCTGTGGCGGCTCTGGTTCCCAAGGCGGAGATTGAGGGCGAGATGGGAGACTCTCATGTGGGACTGCAGGCGCGGCTGATGTCACAGGCCCTGCGGAAACTGACAGCGGTGATCAGCAGATCCAACTGTATAGTGATCTTTATTAATCAGCTTCGGGAGAAAGTGGGCGTGATGTTCGGCAATCCGGAGACGACAACCGGCGGGCGGGCTCTGAAGTTCTACGCATCCATTCGTATGGATGTGCGCCGTGCCGAGGCTGTGAAGCAGGGCGGAGAGGTGATCGGCAACCATACCAAGGTCAAGGTTGTGAAGAACAAGATTGCGCCTCCTTTTAAGACTGCCGAGTTTGATATTATGTTTGGAAAGGGTATTTCCAGAGAGGGGGATATTCTGGATCTGGCTGCCGGTCTGGATATTGTGAACAAATCCGGCGCCTGGTATGCATATAATGGAGAGAAGATCGGACAGGGCAGAGAGAATGCCAAGAATTATCTGGCAGAGCATCCGGATGTCTGCGCAGAGGTAGAGCAGAAGGTCCGGGATTATTATGATCTGGATGGCAAACGCGCACTGGAAGAGGCTGAGGAGAAAGCCAGAGCCGAGGCCGAAAAGGGAATGAATATTATTGATCTTGAGAATGAGTAGTGTGATTTGATGCAGATACTGGAGATTACAAAAGAGAAGAAGGGGAAGATACTGGTTCACACCGATGGTGTGGACTGTTTTCCCCTTTATGAGAAAGAAGCGGACGCCTGGGGGATCAGAGAGGGCGCAGAGCTTTCCCGGGAGAAATGGGAAGAACTCTGCAGTGAAATATTGAAAAAGCGCGTGATCCGGCGGGCCATGTTTCTGCTGCAGCAGATGGACCGGACAGAATCACAGCTTCGCAGAAAGCTGGCCGAGGGACATTATCCGGAAGAACTGATAGATGAAGCGGTAGCCTATGTGGAGTCCTGGCATTATATTGATGATTTCCGCTATGCATGTACTTATATTCGCTGTCATCAGGCAGAAAAAAGCCGGATTCAGCTGAAACTGGCGCTGGTGAAAAGGGGTGTGCCCTCAGAGTTGATTGACCGGGCTTTTGAGGAAGAGTATGCGGATAATGAGGAGGAACTGATTGCGAAGCTTCTCGAAAAAAAGCATTATGATCCGGAACAGATGGATCAGAAAGAGAAGTATAAAATCTGTCAGTTCCTGCTGCGGAAGGGTTTTTCGATTTCGAAGATAAAAAGACAGATGGACTTGACATAGTCTTTAAAAAAGTATAAAATTTAATAGTTGTAGTTTATGACATAATCATTTATTGTGCGGCTGCATCCGGCAGCTGTGGCAGTTCATTTGTTATATGTACAATAAAACTAAATAAGGAGGTGGCTCCTGTGGTGCAGATTATCATAGCGGTAGCAATTACTGCTGTGGTCGCTGTTATCATCACCTATATGGTGTCTCAGAAACGATTCCAGAAGAACACGGATGAGAAGATCGGAAGTGCGGAGGATCGTGCGAGAGCCATTATTGATGAGGCTGTGAAGGCTGCTGAAACCAAAAAGCGGGAGGCCCTGCTCGAAGTCAAGGAAGAGTCGATTAAGACAAAGAACGAACTGGACAGAGAGATCAAGGACCGAAGAGCTGAGATTCAGCGGAACGAGAGGCGCGTCGAGCAGAAGGAAGCGAATCTGGATAAGAAGCTGGAATCGATCGAACGCCGTGAACAGAGCTTTGCAGCCAAGGAAGAGGATATCAAGCGGCAGAGAGCAGAAGTTGCGAAGTTAAATGAGGAACGCATACAGGAACTGGAAAGGATTTCAGGACTCACCTCTGAACAGGCAAAAGAATATCTCTTAAAAACTGTTGAAGAAGATGTAAAGCTTGATACGGCGAAACTGATCAAGGAAATGGAGACCAGAGCAAAGGAGGAAGCTTCCAAGAAGGCCAAGGAGTATGTGGTCAACGCCATTCAGAAATGTGCGGCTGATCATGTGGCCGAGACAACAATTTCTGTTGTACAGCTTCCGAATGATGAGATGAAAGGACGTATTATCGGCCGGGAGGGACGGAATATCCGAACTCTTGAGACCATGACCGGCGTTGATCTGATTATTGATGATACGCCGGAAGCCGTGATATTGTCCGGCTTTGATCCCATTCGCCGTGAGGTTGCGCGTATTGCGCTTGAGAAGTTAATTGTGGATGGACGTATTCACCCTGCCAGAATCGAGGAGATGGTAGAGAAAGCTCAGAAGGAAGTGGAGAGTATGATCCGCGAGGAGGGCGAGGCTGCCACTCTGGAAGTGGGTGTACACGGAATTCATCCCGAGCTGGTTCGTCTGCTGGGACGTATGAAGTTCCGTACCAGCTATGGCCAGAATGCGCTGAAACATTCTATCGAAGTGGCGCAGATTGCAGGTCTTCTGGCAGCAGAGATCGGTGTGGATGTGCGGGTGGCAAAACGTGCGGGTCTGCTGCATGATATCGGAAAGGCTGTGGATCATGAGATGGAAGGATCTCATATTCAGCTGGGCGTGGCTCTTTGCAGAAAGTACAAAGAGTCCGGTACGGTGATTAATGCGGTGGAGGCTCATCACGGAGATGTGGAGCCGCAGACTCTGATTGCGTGTCTGGTGCAGGCAGCCGATACCATTTCGGCAGCCCGGCCGGGAGCAAGACGGGAGACGCTGGAAACATATTCAAACAGATTAAAGAAGTTGGAAGACATAACAAACAGTTTCAAGGGAGTAGACAAATCTTTTGCAGTTCAGGCGGGCAGAGAGGTTCGTATTATGGTGGTTCCTGAACAGGTAAGCGATGCTGATATGATACTGATGGCCAGAGACATTTCAAAGCAGATCGAAGCTGAGTTGGAATATCCGGGTCAGATCAAGGTAAATGTAATTCGTGAAAGCCGTGTTACAGATTATGCAAAGTAATTGCGGCAGCCATAATAGACAGTTCGTATGATGGACAGATCCCCGTAGATTCTCTCAGGAGAGTTTACGGGGTTTCTAAGTACAGAGTCACCCGAATGAGAACAGGAACAGGTATGAAGCTGATATCATGGAATGTAAATGGCCTTCGGGCCTGCGTCCAGAAAGGATTTCTGGATTATTTTAAGGAGGCGGACGCGGATATTTTCTGCGTACAGGAGACCAAACTTCAGGCAGGACAGATTGATCTTGACCTGGAGGGCTATGAACAATATTGGAATTATGCTGTCAGAAAGGGATATTCCGGAACGGCAGTTTTTACAAAAGAGAAGCCGGTGGATGTATTTTATGGAATCGGCATAGAAGAGCATGACCAGGAGGGGAGAGTGATCACCCTGGAGTATGTGAAGTTTTATTTTGTGACAGTATATGTCCCAAATTCTCAGAATGAGCTGGCCAGGCTGGATTATCGGATGAAGTGGGAGGATGATTTCCTTGGATATATTAAGTCGCTGGAGAAGAAGAAACCGGTGATTTATGCCGGAGATCTGAATGTGGCTCACCAGGAAATTGATCTGAAAAATCCGAAAACCAACCGCAGAAATGCCGGATTTACGGATGAAGAGCGCGGGAAGATGACAAATGTCCTGGAAAGTGGTATGATAGACACGTATCGGTATTTTTATCCGGATCAGACCGGAGTGTATTCCTGGTGGTCTTATCGGTTTAAGGCGAGAGAAAAGAATGCGGGATGGCGTATCGATTATTTTATTGTGTCGGAGAGCCTGCGTGATTCTCTTGTATCTGCGGATATTCATACAGATATTATGGGATCAGACCACTGCCCGGTAGAATTGGTAATTGATTTGTAGGACAGAGGAGTAGTATGGCAATATATGAAAAAAAAGAACCTCAGACTCTGAGGCGGAGACGGGAAGAAGAAAAGAAAAAATCAACCCGGAAAGAGATTTTCAGCTGGATCCGCATGTTTGTGATTGTGATTGCAGTGGTATTTGTTACTCTGCGTTTTGTAATTATCAATGCGGTAATTCCCTCCGGATCCATGGAGACTACGATTATGACGAAGGACAGACTGATCGGTTTCCGGTTTTCCTATTGGTTTGACGATCCGGAGCGTGGAGATATTATTCTTTTCGACTATCCGCTGGATGAGAGCCAGACCTATATTAAGCGTGTGATCGGGCTTCCGGGGGAGACGGTTGATATTATAGACGGCAGGATTTATATTAATGGCAGCGACACTCCGCTGGAGGAGAATTATCTTCCGGAAGAATGGTGGTGGGAGAATGACGGCTACCATCTGGAAGTGCCGGAAGACTGCTATTTTGTAATGGGTGACAACAGAAATGATTCTGCCGATGGCCGGGTATGGCCGGAATATGCGCTGCAGGCAGGACTGGCATCCACAGAAGAAGAGGCTGAAAGCTATCATTTCGTAGAACGGGATGAGATCAAGGGAAAGGCAATATTTACATATTTCAGACATCTGAAGCTGCTGGTGAATACAGCGGATTATGAATGACAGTAAACATCTGAGATGACTTCCGCTTTTTCGGACAGCGGAAATCGAGGGCCGGAACAGCTGTTCCGGAATTATGAAAGAAAGGAAATGCAAGAGATGGAGACACAGGAAACAATGGAGGTTCAGGAAGCAATGGAGACACAGGAGACGGCAGTTCAGGAGCCGGAGACAGTTCAGAAGGAGTCTGAGGAGAAGGAGACTACCATGCAGGACATGGAGAAAGAGCTTGAGGAGTCCTACAAGATGATGGGCGACGGTGAGCATGATACCGATACACTGCTGGCATGGAAGAAGATCCAGGAGCTGTATGAGGCAAAGGCGGATCTTACCGTTGAGATTACAGGTATTGTCAACAAAGGGGCGATTGCTCTGGTGGAGGGAATCCGCGGTTTTATTCCGGTGTCAAGACTGAGCCTGGAGCGAGTGGAAGATCTGAATGAATGGCTTGGCAGAGAAGTGCGCGTTCGCATTATCACGGCAGATCAGGAAAAGGATAAACTGGTTCTTTCTGCCCGTGAGATTCTGAGAGAAGAGAAGGCTGCGGCAAAGCAGCTGAAGATATCTTCTATTCAGGTGGGCAGCGTCTTTACCGGAAAAGTGGACAGCATTCAGCCTTACGGCGCATTTGTGGATCTGGGAGACGGCGTCTCCGGTCTGGTTCATATTTCACAGATTTCCACAGAGCGGATCAAACATCCTTCTGTTGTGCTTCAGGAAGGCCAGGAGGTTCAGGTAAAGGTGATCGGCAAACAGGACGGAAAGCTGAAACTGAGCATGAAGGCTCTGATGGAAGAAAAGAAGAAGGAAGAGGAAGAGAAGGTTGTGATTCCGAAAGCGGAGTCTATCGGGACATCTATGGGAGATCTGCTGAAGAATCTGAAGTTTTAGAGACAGCGGACCGTACAGAGAGTGAATCGTAATCTTTAGCAGGACAGGCGGGGATTCTGACTGAAACAAATTCTTAGAGTGAAAGGCGGCAGGCGTTTATGGCTGCAAATAAAATTGTACGTGAGCAGGGGAAATATCTTGATGTTACCCCGTTCCACGGAAAGTACTGTACGATTAATATGCTTGGACAGGATGTGGGATATGCCCGTGTGGGCATTATTTCCTCCGGAAAGGATTTTATTCTGTTTCAGTTCCGCGGCAAACGCGGGCTGGCGGCAAAGGCTTTTGTTAAGGATATTACTGAAGTGAAAATATCAGAGCGCGCGCTGAAGAAAGAGACGGAGCTCGTTGTGGAGGAATGGGACGAAGATGTGAATCCGTTCTGTTATTTTGTGGGAGAGCGGTGCGATATACACATGCATCAGACCAGAATGTTCGAGGCTACTCCGGGATTTTTCAAGGCGAAGATTTTGTATGTGGACAATCAGAATCAGCTGATCCGAATCAAAGAAAACAGTAAACAGTTCAATGTGCAGATTCCTATGATCTGCGGTATTATGGAGAGTTCCTGAGACCGGGGCGCATAGGCGGAAGACAGAATATTTAGAGACTCAGAGGAAGACAGATGGATAAGAAGATTTTGGAACGGGCGTCGTATGATTTGAAAAATGAAGAACTTGAACAGGCAATTGCGGATTATACGGCGTCGAATAATGATGTGAGGAAGCTGGAGGGACTGATCAAGATTTTTCGGGAATCCCAGGTACTTGTTCCGGTGGCTTTTCCCAAACAGGTGGACATAAAGGTGCTGCAGAAGATGCTGCGGGGAGAACCTCTGAAGGAAGGGGAGAGTTTCCCTTTATTTCCGGTTACCATGTCTGATTCCAAGGGCAATAAGTTTGCTCCTGCTTTCACATCCAGAGACAAGGTTGTGGAGACAAAGGATTTTCCTTATATGATTCCTGTGCCTGCGGATCAGGTGATAAAGAATGCACTGAATGAGAAGATGAATCTGAACGGAGTGCTTCTGAATCCGCAGACCGGCGGTTTTGTATTCCGGAAGCAGGCGTTTCTGACAGATTTTTCCAAGATTCCCGCAGATGCGCAGAAAGGACAGGTTAAGAAAGTGTCCAGAGAAGAGTTTGTGATTCTGGCACGGAATTCTGTGGAGAAGAATCAGATTCCCAGAATGCTGTTTGAGCAGAAGGCGGAGTTTATCCGGCGTCTGGAGGATGAGCGGGAAGAGTTTATGCGGGAGTTGTACAGCAGACCTTACGGCGACAAGGTGCCGAGTCCCTATACGGCAGAGGATTTCAGTGTTATGCCGCTGGACATTGACGAGGAAACAACCGCAGTCTGCATAGAGCTTCCGGGAAAACATGTGATTCCGCATATTGCCCTGTCTGCCTATATCGTATGGAATCCCAAAACAGAGGAGATATACTATTATATGATAGAGAAAGGACAGGCCGGAGAAAGTGATGTCCTTTGCAATATTACGCCCGATGGAAAGCATCAGGAGCTGATGACGGCCCCTCCGGTGGGCAGTGAGCTCAGCGCTGTGCTGGATCTGATTCGGGAAGAGAAGGAAGAAGCGGAATAAGAGAATTTGAATAACAGACAGTTCATTTGTACCATCCTGTCTATAAACAAAACCAGGACTGCTTTCGGACCCTTTTACGGGAAGGGATTTTGAGAAAGATCAGGTCACGGTTTTGCCGTGGCCTTTTTCTTTGCGGAATATTTCTGTACAGAAACGGAGTCCGGTACAGGTTTTAGAAAGAAAGAGGTTTTTTATGTATGTAATAAGAACAGAGCAGAGCTTTGACTCTGCGCATTTTCTGGCCGGATACGCCGGAAAGTGCAGTAATCTCCATGGGCACCGCTGGAGAGTGGTTGTGGAGGTGTGTTCCCGGAAACTGCAGGAGGAGGGGCAGCTTCGGGGTATGGTAACTGATTTTGGTGATATTAAGGAAGATCTGAAAGAACTGGCAGATTCCTACGATCATGCCTTTATTTATGAGCGGGGATCTCTGAGGGATCAGACTGTGCAGGCGCTGGAGGCGGAACAGTTTCATCTGATTGAAGTTCCTTTCCGGCCTACGGCTGAGAATTTCGCCAGGCATTTTTATACTCTGCTGAGGGAAAAAGGATATCAGCTGAGATCCGTAGAGGTTTATGAGACTCCTAATAACTGCGCGATTTACCAGGAGGAGGATTCCTGTTCCCGGGGAAAATAAGCAGCAGAGCGAAAAAGACTGAAAAACAAAGAACAGAAAGTTGAAGAAATATGGCAAATTATAACGTTGTGGAAATATTCAGCAGTATTAACGGGGAGGGACCCCGGTCCGGACAGCTGGCATTGTTTATCAGGATGCAGGGATGCAATCTGGACTGCGGATACTGTGATACTAAATGGGCGAATGAGGAGGACTGCAGATCTCACTGGACTTCCACGGAGGAGATCATGGATGTGGTTCGCCTGATGCATATAAAAAATATAACACTTACCGGAGGCGAGCCTCTGATGCAGGAGAATATCATGGAGCTTCTGGAGGCGCTGGCGGCAGACAGAGAACTCCGGGTAGAGATTGAAACCAATGGCAGTATTGATCTGAGACCTTTTTCAAAGATAGAAAACGCACCGGCTTTTAATATGGATTATAAGCTTCCGGGAAGCGGCATGGAAGAATATATGCTGCCGGATAATTTTGCATGTCTGACGGCGAAGGATACTGTCAAATTTGTGGTAAAGGATTATGAAGATCTTTTAAGGGCGCGGGAACTGATTGGCGAATATGATCTGACAAACAGGTGTCATGTGTTTTTAAGTCCCGTATATGGAGAGATTGATCCGGAAGATATTGTAAATTTTATGAAGAGCAACAATATGAATGATGTGACACTGCAGCTTCAGATCCACAAAGTAATCTGGGACAGCGAGATGCGCGGAGTCTGAGGCGGACAGTGAAACGCGGGAGATTAAAAAAGAGGAGAGAACAATGGCAATAGACAGAGAGGCGGTAAAACTGCATATTCGGGGTCTTCTTAAGGCGCTGGGCGATGATCCGGACAGAGAAGGACTGAAGGATACTCCGGACCGGGTGGCCCGCATGTATGAAGAGGTCTTTGAGGGCATGAATTATACCAATCATGAGATTGCGCAGATGTTTGATAAGACTTTTGAGGAGGATCTGACCTTTTCGAAGACGAACAGTGATTTTGTGATTGTAAAGGATATCAACATTTTCAGTTACTGCGAGCATCACATGGCGCTGATGTATGATATGAAAGTGACGGTTGCCTATGTGCCCCGCGGAAAAGTGATCGGACTGAGCAAAATTGCCCGGATTGCGGACATGGTTTCCAAACGTCTGCAGCTTCAGGAACGGATCGGAACTGACATTGCGGAGATCGTCCAGGAAGTGGCCGGGACGGAGGATGTGGCGGTTCTGATTGAAGGATGTCACAGCTGTATGACAGCCCGGGGAATCAAGAAGACAGACGCGAAAACATACACATCTACCCTTCGGGGGAGATTTCAGACAGATATGATGCTGCAGACCCGCCTGAATCTGGCGCTTAATTAGTTGCCGGACGGTGATTTAAAACAGCAGTAAGGAGAGAGAATATGAGAGCATTGGTACTTGCCAGCGGCGGTGTGGATTCCACCACCTGTCTGGGGCTGGCAATAGAAAAATATGGCCGGGAGAACGTAACCGCTCTGTCGGTTTTTTACGGCCAGAAACACAAAAAAGAGATAGAGGCTTCTGATAAGATCGCCGCATATTACGGCGTGGAGCATCTGAATCTGAATCTGGAGAAGATCTTTGAATACAGCGACTGTTCTCTGCTGGCTCATTCCGGCAGGGAAATTCCGCAGGAGGCCTATGACGAACAGCTGAAAAAAACAGAGGGAAAGCCGGTTTCTACCTATGTTCCCTTTCGAAACGGACTGTTTTTATCCTGTGCGGCCAGTATCGCCCTGTCCAGAGGCTGCGAGGTGATTTATTATGGAGCCCACAGTGACGACGCGGCCGGAAACGCCTATCCCGACTGTTCCGATGCGTTTCACCAGGCCATGGGGCAGGCTATTTACCTGGGAAGCGGAAATCAGCTCAGAATAGAAGCCCCGTTTGTCACATGGACAAAGGCGGATGTTGTGAAAAAAGGGCTGGAACTGAAAGTCCCTTATGAACTGACCTGGAGCTGCTATGAAGGCGGAGAGAAGCCCTGCGGAAAATGCGCTACCTGTATAGACCGGGCAAAGGCGTTTGAGGCCAACGGGGCGGCGGATCCGGCTCTGGCAGTAAAGTAAAGTTTCCGGGCAGGAAGAGATTTGACTGAATAAGAGAAAATCCCGTAAGAAAGGAAAGAAAGAATATGTCATCAGGCAGAAAGAAAGAAGAAATGCAGAATGTAACTCTGCTGGGAAACCAGAAAACGAAATATCCCATGGATTATGCTCCCGAGATGCTGGAAACATTTGAAAATAAGCATCCGGACCGGGATTATTTTGTGAAGTTTAACTGTCCGGAGTTTACTTCCCTCTGCCCAATTACCGGACAGCCGGACTTTGCGACAATTACGATTTCCTATGTTCCCGACAAGATAATGGTGGAGAGCAAATCTCTGAAGCTGTATCTGTTCAGTTTCAGAAACCATGGAGATTTTCATGAGGACTGTGTGAATATTATTATGGAAGATCTGATCCGGCTGATGGACCCCAGATATATTGAGGTCTGGGGAAAGTTTACGCCCAGAGGAGGGATTTCGATTGATCCCTACTGTAATTACGGGAAGCCGGGTACGAAATGGGAGAAGGCGGCGTGGGAACGTCTGGCCAATCATGATCTGTATCCCGAAAAGGTGGATAATCGCTGAGTGTGGAAAGAGGGAAGAAAATGGAGCAGATGAAAAGAATCGACCGCGTATTAAAATACCGGGGAGCGATTGTGGATTTTTACGATGATGTGATGGAATCCCCCCGGGGTGATATTGCGCACTGGGATTATATTGCCCACAGAAAGGGAGCGGCCGCTGTGCTGCCGGTAACGGATGACGGGAAGATTGTCATGGTACGCCAGTACCGGAATGCGCTGGAACGGGAAACGCTGGAAATCCCTGCAGGCGCCCGGGATGATGTCAGTGAGCCCAGAAGGGTCTGCGCAGCCCGGGAGCTGGAAGAGGAGACCGGATATCGGGCCGGAAAAATGGAGCTTTTAGTTACTGTGGCGACCACGGTAGCTTTCTGTAATGAAGTGATTGAGATTTATCTTGCGACAGAACTGGAAAAGATCGGAGACCAGCATCTGGATGAGGATGAATTTGTAGAGATTGAGACATATACCATCGAAGAACTGAAGGATATGGTGTTTTCTCAGAAAATCCAGGATTCCAAGACAGTGGCCGCAATCATGGCTTATTACGGAAAGCTGCACGGCGCGTGAGTGTTACGGGGACAGTCCCCGGATCAGTTCGCAGATTTTATCCAGGAGCCAGGGGTTGACGGCGTATTCGCAGAGTGTTCCCGCCAGATAAATACCGCTGAGCAGAAGGATTTTCGGCAGATAAGAGAGGGAACGTCTGATTTTGTTCCGGATCAGGAGGATATACGCCAGAGCATAAAATATGATCTGGGGCAGCAGAATCCCGGCCATGAGAGGCAGGCTGACAAAGCCGAACTGCCGGATCAGCGTGGTGGCAAAAAAACCGAAAGAAAATCCCAGCCAGCCGCTGAAGAGAGGAAGAAGCAGGTCGCTTTTCCGAAAGTATCCCGCTGCTGCGGGGATCAGCCAGAGCAGGAGCCGGTTTTTCAGGACATACCGGAAAAAAGCGATCCAGGAAAAGTCTTCCGGGGCAAAATGTATCAGGCTGTTTTCTGTCTGATATCCAAGCCAGAAAACAGCGTCAGAGCAGCGGAGATTGGCAAACAGAATACTGAAAAAGAACAGGCCCAGAAACAGGAGCAGATGCAGATTCCACCTGTTATTCCGGGGCTGTTTTATTTTATATAAAGCATCGTTCATTTTTATATCCCTTCCTTTCTCCGGGCGTTTTCTGCCTGTACAAATATATTCCGTTTTTACTGAAAACATGACCCTGTGGTGAATTTGCACAATCGGAAATGACTGTTTCCCGTCCGGAACTGACAGTTGGAAAAGTGCATACAGGTCCTCTGTGCTGATTAAAAATGTGAGTGAAAACGGAGGATTTTCAGCGCTGACAGCTGATATTGTCAAAATAATAACAATATGCACAAAAAAATACACAATCCATAAGAAAAAAATGGACAAAATCACTTGCGAATCCCGGGAATTTGTCTATAATAAAGTAGTAAGGTGTTTTTGTGCCTGTTGAGATGAAATCGAAGGGAGAATTTAACAATGAACGTATTAGTTATCAACTGCGGAAGCTCATCGCTGAAATATCAGTTGATCAATTCCGACACAGAAGCTGTTATGGCGAAAGGTCTTTGCGAGAGGATCGGTATCGACGGAAGGCTTACATATCAGAAAGCGGGTCTGGACAAAGAGATCACAGAGGCTCCGATGCCTACTCACAAAGAGGCTATTCAGCTGGTGCTTCACGCGCTGGTAAATGAAAAGACCGGTGCCATTAAGGATTTGAGCGAGGTAAACGCAGTTGGTCATCGTATTGTACACGGCGGAGAGGAGTTTGAATCTTCTGCAGTGATTACAGATGAAATGCTTGCAGCAGTCGAGGAGTGTAATGAGCTTGCTCCCCTTCATAACCCTGCAAACCTGATCGGTATCAATGCCTGCAAAGAACTGATGCCGGGCGTACCTATGGTTGGTGTATTTGATACTGCATTCCACCAGACTATGCCGGAGAAGGCTTATCTGTACGGCCTTCCCTATGAGTACTATGAGAAATATAAAGTAAGAAGATACGGATTCCACGGTACCAGCCACAGCTATGTTTCCAAGCATATGGCTCAGTTCCTGGGGATGGATCTGAATAATTCCAAGCTGATCGTCGCTCATCTTGGAAACGGAGCTTCCATTTCCGCAGTGAAGGACGGCAAATGTATTGATACTTCCATGGGTCTGACTCCTCTGGAGGGTCTTGTAATGGGTACCCGTTCCGGAGATATTGATCCCGCTATTATGGAGTATATTGCGAAGAAAGAAAATCTGGATATCGATGGCGTGATGAATGTTCTGAATAAGAAGTCCGGTGTTCAGGGTATTTCCGGTCTGTCCAGTGATTTCCGTGATCTGGAGGACGCTATGGAGAAGGGGGATGCCCGTTCCGCGGCAGCTATCGAAGTATTCTCCTATCGTGTGGCAAAATACATTGGCGCTTATGTGGCAGCGCTGAACGGCGTTGATGCTATTGCCTTTACTGCCGGTGTAGGCGAGAATTCTCCGATTGTCCGGACAAAGGTGTGCGAACAGCTGGGATATCTGGGAATTGCCCTGGATGAAGAGGCGAACAATAAGCGCGGTTTCGATAACGTGATTTCCACTGCTGATTCCAGGGTTAAGGTCTGCGTGATTCCTACCAACGAGGAGCTGGCGATTGCGAGAGAGACAGTAGCGCTGGTACAGTAGCAGAATTGAAAATCGCTGCGGACAGGAGAACCGGAAGAACGGCTGATGCACAGAACGGGATTTTTGAAAATTCTTGTTGACAAACGCCCGGCGTATGGTTATAATAATTGAAGTGTGATTAAAAAGAAGATCATATATGATAGATATATGGGAGGTGTAACGAGATGTCAATTTGCCCGAAAAATAAGTCTTCCAAGGGAAGAAGAGATAGAAGAAGAGCAAACTGGAAAATGTCTGCTCCGACTTTGGTAAAGTGCAGCAAGTGCGGTGAGCTGATGGTTCCCCACAGAGTTTGCAAGAACTGCGGCAGCTACAATAAGAAAGAGATTATCGCAGTAGATTAAGCAATAAAAGTGTACTTGTAAGGGACGAAATTTATTTCGTCCCTTAGTTTTTTCGCTGTTATATTTATTTTTCTATTTTATCTTCCAGATCAAATTTCCGGATCAGCTGGAATTTTTCTTCTCTGACATCACATACCTTCTGCGCCAGAATGCCAAGGAAATTGCGCAGCATGATTCCCTGTGCTTCAGCAACCTCCGGACCATAATATTTCGTCATCATTTCTCCGGAAAGCTCCAGTAAATCCACATCAAAGGAAAGGGGGTTGAGGGGCGGACCTTTTCTTACCGGCCTGTCTCCTGTTTCGTCCTCCGGCTTTGGTCCGGCGAAACACTGTGACAGGGATGGAATTTCTGCCATCAGCATGCCGGGCTCTCCAAATTTCGGCATATCATATTTGTGCGGTCTTGGCGCAGGCTCCTTCGCCGGATATGCCTTTAAAATCATGCGGAATGTCTTAAAATCATTTTTAATTCCCGGAAATTCACCTTTTTTGCGGTGGATGACTGCAGGCTGCATTGTCTCGAGCAATTGTATCAGCGCATCCTCCTGAATATCCTGAAATAATGTAGTACTCTTTAATTCCGGTAAGTATTCTCTGTAGTTTTCCATTGTAACCTCCTGTTTGTATTCTTTTATTTCTCAGCAAAACCGTCATATTTTCTGTGAAACAGTAATAAATCCGACTGAGGAAAAATCAAGCGCCATAAATCTGTCTGTAAACTCCTGCGCCTGTTTTTGATGGCGGGAAGCTTTCATAATAGTTTTCCTGTTCATATCTGTTCACTCCCTGCTTATATGCCGGGGAACAGTACCGTAAAATTCCTTCCATTTCAAATAATAATGCAAAAACGATTAAAATACAATAAAAAATGATACAAAATCGGTTAAAATGATGACTTATTGTATAAAATAGTACAAAATAATATAAAAAGAATAAATGCGAAACGGGTATATTATGCGGAAGAAAAAAGGTTTTAAAGCAGGAAAAGATCTGTGTGATAATATTCGAAATATTTTTGATTGTAATAAATTCGTATATAATTATCGTTGTATATAATTTTTATATATTGTAAAATAAATGGAACGAAGGAAAATATGTTTCAGTACAGAGGAACAATGGAGGTATGGAAAATGAAGATTGTGAGAGCAAAAGATTATAATGATATGAGCCGTAAAGCGGCCAACATTATTTCGGCTCAGGTAATTATGAAGCCGCATTGTGTATTGGGACTGGCTACCGGTTCTACGCCGATCGGCGCCTATAAGCAGCTTGTGGAATGGTACAATAAGGGGGATATTGATTTTTCTGAGGTTTCTACGGTGAACCTGGATGAATACAAAGGGCTGACCAGGGACAACCCGCAGAGCTATTATTATTTTATGAATGAAAATCTGTTCGATCATGTTAATATTAATAAGGAAAATACATATCTTCCGGACGGAACTGAGGAGGACAGTGCGAAAGCGTGTGCAGACTACAACAGAATCATTCACTCTATGGGCGGAGTGGATCTGCAGCTTCTGGGACTTGGACATAACGGCCATATCGGCTTCAACGAGCCGGGAATTGCTTTTGAAAAGGAGACCCACTGTGTGGATCTGACAGAACAGACGATTAAGGCGAATATGCGGTTTTTCCTTTCGGAAAAGGATGTGCCCCGTCAGGCTTACACAATGGGGATCAAGACAATTATGAGTGCGAAAAAGATCCTGGTGGTGGTTTCAGGGGAGGATAAGGCAGAGGCTGTAAAGAAATCTTTCTTCGGGCCGATTACGCCCGCTGTACCGGGCTCTATCCTGCAGCTTCACAATGATGTGGTGGTAGTGGCTGATGAGGCGGCGCTGTCTCTGTGCGAGGGGCTTTATTAACAGCTGGTATGTGAAATTGAGAGGACAGGAGCCGCATGGCTCCTGTCCGCCTGTCAGGAAAGGAAACGGATATGATATTGCGGAACGGGAACGTATTTCTGAATGACCGGGCTTTCTGTCCGGCAGATCTGGAATTCGGTGATACGATAACGAATATAGAAGTGAGGACGCAGACTCCGGGAATGGTCAGGCAGAAAGGCGTCAGGGAAATCGATGCGGCGGGAAAATATGTGATTCCCGGGCTGGTTGATATTCATACCCACGGCGCAGTGGGCATGGACGCCAGCGACGGAACTTCGGAGGGGCTGGAAAAAATGTCCCGGTTTTATGCTTCCCGGGGGATTACGTCCTGGTGCCCGACAACAATGACTCTGTCGGAACAGGAGCTGATGAAAGCAATGGAGGCTGTCCGGGAATTTGCGGACAGGCAGGGAG
Organism: uncultured Lachnospiraceae bacterium; assembly: GCA_946491665.1. Taxonomy (GTDB): domain Bacteria; phylum Bacillota; class Clostridia; order Lachnospirales; family Lachnospiraceae; genus Eubacterium_I. The sequence continues at coordinate 18,527 of CAMLYL010000008.1, forward strand.
CCATGGAAGAACTTCATGCCGACTGTCTGGGTGTGCATCTGGAGGGACCCTTTCTGAGCTCTGCAAAAAAGGGCGCTCAGGCGGCGGAACATCTGCAAAAGCCGGATTTTGAGATGCTGCTGCGGCTGAATGAAGCATCCGGAGGCCGGGTGCGCATGATTACGGTGGCGCCGGAAGAGGATAAGGAGTTTGCCTTTATCAGGAGAGCTTCAAAACTATGCACCGTTTCTCTGGGACATTCCGGGGCGGATTATGAGACTGCGGCCGGGGCTTTCGAAGCCGGAGCCGGTCATGTGACTCACATGTATAACGGAATGAACGGCATTCATCATCGGAAGCCCGGGATCATCGGCGCGGCTTTTGACGCAGGCGTGACGGTGGAACTGATTTGTGACGGACTTCACATACATCCGTCTGTGATCCGTATGACAGAGGCCATGTTCCGGAACAGGATTACCCTGATTTCCGATTCCATGCGTAGCGCCGGTATGGCTGACGGGGAATATTCCCTGGGCGGCCAGCCTGTCTTTGTAAAAAACGGAAAGGCCACCCTGGAGGACGGAACTCTGGCAGGTTCTTCCATTACCCTGATGGACGCGCTGCGGAATGCGGTTCATTTCGGCATTCCTCTGGAACAGGCGATTCGCTATGCTTCCTCCCTTCCGGCAGAGACCATCGGAGCAGGCGGATATCTGGGAAAGATCAGCGAAGGATACCGGGCGGATCTGCTGGTTCTGGATCAGGAGCTGAATCTGGAAATCGTGATTGCGGAAGGGAACGTTTACTACTGTTCAGGCCGGCATCAGACATTTACTTATGATGCGTCCGAACATGAGCAGGGATTTGCGAAGTTACTGTAAACGGAGTGAACAGTAACGGGAGTTTTCCGGGTCTGAAAGGTCGCGAAACTTTTGGTTGATTTATGAAAAACAATGTAGTATATTTTTTATAGTTCAGAAAACGGAGGTTAGGTTATGTCTGAAACAGTTCGCGTGGTTGTAGATGCCATGGGAGGCGACAATGCACCCGGAGAAATCGTGAAGGGTGCGGTGGAGGCTGTGAATTCCGACAGTGATATACAGGTGATTCTCACTGGCCGGCAGGAGGCAATAGAAGCGGAGCTGGCGAAATATACATATAAAAAGGAACAGATTGAGGTTGTTCACTGCGAAGAGGTGATTGAGACAGCGGAGCCGCCGGTGAATGCGATCCGCACAAAGAAACAGTCATCTTTGGTAGTCGGCATGAATATGGTGAAACATCAGGAAGCAGACGCTATTGTTTCCGCCGGAAGTTCAGGAGCGATTCTGGTAGGCGGACAGACAATTGTAGGCCGCATCCGGGGGATTGAGAGACCGCCTCTGGCGCCGCTGATTCCCACAGAGAAGGGCGTGGCTCTTCTGATCGACTGCGGGGCCAATGTGGATGCCCGTCCTTCACATCTGGTACAGTTTGCACAGATGGGTTCCATCTATATGGAAAATGTTGTCGGTATGAAAAATCCCAGAGTGGCTATTTTAAATATCGGAGCAGAGGAAGAAAAGGGAAATGCCCTTGTGAAGGAGACTTTCCCCCTGCTGAAAGCGTGCAAAGGGATCAACTTTATCGGAAGTATTGAGGCCAGAGAGATTCCTCACGGCGGAGCAGATGTAATTGTCTGTGAAGCATTTGCAGGAAATATTGTTTTGAAGCTGTATGAGGGAGTGGCGGCGACTCTGCTGTCCAAGGTTAAGGAGGGACTGATGTCTTCTCTTCGCTCCAAGATCGGAGCGCTTCTGATCAAACCTGCCCTGAAGCAGACACTGAAGTCTTTTGACGCATCACAGTATGGCGGCGCACCGCTTCTGGGCTGCAAAGGTCTTGTGGTAAAGACCCATGGAAGCGCTGTGGCGGGAGATGTAAGGAATTCGATCCTGCAGTGCGTCACCTTTAAGCAGCAGAGGATCAATGATAAGATCCGGGAAAATATCTGCGATCAGAAGCAGGAAAAACAGGAATGAGATGGTTCGGGCGCATAGGGGAGGAATCCCGTGCGAATATATAATCTGAACCATATCAGGATAATATCAGAATTTTTCAGGGAAGGGGGATTGAATCATGGAATTCGAAAAGATTCAGAACATCATTGCTGAAGTCCTGGATATTGAGCCGGATGATATTACCGAAGAGACAACTTTCGAAGAACTGGAAGCGGATTCTCTTGATTTATTTGAGATCATTACTCAGTTAGAAGAAGAGTTCGGCATTGAGATTCCTACAGAAGAAGCTGACAAGATCAAGACAGTCGGCGACGCTGTAGATCAGATCCGGAACAATGGCTGATTCCTGACGGGATTTCAGTTGTTGGTTTTATAAAAGCAGAACAGTGAAAAAGAATGAAAAGGCTGTTGCACATTTTATGCGGCAGTCTTTTTTCAGAGAAAGGAATTCTGAGATGGAAAAATTAAAAGAGTTTCAGCAGAAAATCGGATATGACTTTCAGCAGGAGGGACTTTTGCGGCAGGCGCTGACCCACAGTTCCTATGCCAACGAGCATCATATGAAAAAGATGTCTGATAATGAGCGTCTGGAGTTTCTGGGCGACGCGGTGCTGGAAATTGTATCCAGCGAATATCTGTATCACCTTCATCCGGACTGGCCGGAGGGAGAGCTGACAAAGCTGCGGGCGAGTATCGTGTGTGAACAGACGCTGGCTTTCTGTACCAGGGCGCTGGGTCTGGGCGATTATCTTTTCCTGGGAAAAGGAGAGGAGCAGACCGGCGGGCGGGAGCGGAAGTCCGTGCTTTCCGATGCATTTGAAGCAGTGATGGGCGCTGTATATCTGGATGGTGGTTTTGCTAATGCAAAAGAGTTCATTCATCGGTTTGTGCTGAATGATATTGAGCACATGCAGCTCTTTTATGATAGCAAGACTATCCTGCAGGAGATGGTACAGGGACAGAATCTGGGCGAGCTTTCCTACCGTCTGGTGGAGGAGAGTGGACCGGATCACAATAAATGTTATCTGGTGGAGGCGTGTATCGGCGGGGAAAAGGCCGGCCGGGGAAAAGGCCATACAAAAAAGGCGGCGGAGCAGGAAGCTGCCTATCAGGCGATTCTGCGCCTGAAGAACAGGCATGATTAAATCAGAAATCAGGAGGAGTCTATGTACCTGAAGTCAATAGAGATACAGGGTTTTAAGTCGTTCGCCAATAAAATTCTGTTTGAGTTTCATAATGGCATTACCGGCATCGTGGGTCCAAACGGCAGCGGCAAAAGCAATGTGGCTGACGCGGTCCGCTGGGTGCTGGGCGAGCAGAAAGTGAAGCAGCTTCGAAGCTCCAGTATGCAGGATGTTATTTTCGCCGGGACGGAGAACAGGAAACCTTTAAGTTTTGCCTATGTGGCGATTACACTGGATAACAGCGATCACTCTCTGGCGCTGGATTATAATGAAGTGACGGTAGCCCGCCGGGTTTACCGTTCCGGAGAAAGTGAATATCTGTTAAACGGAAGCGCCTGCCGCCTGAAGGACATCCAGGAGCTGTTTTATGATACGGGTATCGGAAAGGAAGGATATTCCATTATCGGACAGGGCCAGATTGACAAGATCCTCAGCGGCAGGCCGGAGGAGCGCCGGGAGCTGTTTGATGAGGCGGCCGGCATTGTGAAGTTCAAGCGCCGGAAAGTCATGACCATGAAGAAGCTGGAAAATGAGCAGCAGAATCTGATCCGGATTAACGATATTCTGTCAGAACTGGAACGCCAGATCGGCCCGCTGGAGCGTCAGGCGGAGCATGCGAAGACCTATTTGAAGAAGAAGGACGAGCTGAAAGCTTACGATGTCAATCTGTTTCTGCTGGAGATGGACCGCATTGACCGGGAGAGCGGGGAAGTTCGTCAGAAGCAGGAGATTGCGTCCGGTCAGCAGAAGGAGACATCTGAAGCCTATGAGAAAACCCGTCGGCAGTATGACGAGCTGGAAACCCGGATTGCGGGCAATGACGCCCGTCTGACAGAGCTGCAGAATCAGATCAGTGAATCAGATGTGGAAAAGGAAAAGCTGGAAGGACAGATCAATGTTCTGCGGGAGCAGATCCATACGATTGAACAGAACGAGGCTCATGTGAAGGATCGTCTGGGAGAACTGGAGGCGGACATCAGCCGCCGGCAGAAACTGGGACAGCAGTACAGTGACGAAAAGGAAGAGACTGACCGTCAGATCGCCGGAGCGCAGGAAGAAAAGCAGCGGATTTCGGATCAGGAAGAAAAGCTGCGGCAGGCTGCGGCGGACTGCGAGCAGCGGATTGAGAAGGGGAAGCAGGAGATCATTTCTCTGCTGGACGCCCGTGCGTCCATAGAAGGAGAGCAGCAGCGGTATCACACAATGATTGAGCAGGCGGATATCCGGAAGGCTCAGCTGAATCAGCAGCTGCTTACCAGAAAAAGTACGGAGACGGACGCTGCCGGGCAGCTGAAGGTTCGTGAGGAAGCGCTGGAACAGTTAAATGAGCGCCTCCTGAGTCTGCAGAAGAAGAAGATAGAGATTGATCAGAAGCGCCGGAAGTGGCGCCAGCAGGCGGAGGAACTGCGGACGGAGTACGATCAGGCCCGTCAGAATTTTCACAGGGAAAGCTCCCGTCTGGAATCCCTGAAAAATATTGCCGAACGTTATGACGGCTATGGAAACAGTATCCGCCGTGTAATGGAGCGGAAGAGCGATACGCCGGGCATCCGCGGCGTAGTAGCGGATCTGATCAGGGTGGACAAACGTTATGAGACAGCCATTGAGACTGCGCTGGGCGGCAGTATTCAGAATATTGTGACCGATGATGAGAATACGGCGAAGAAAATGATTGCCTATTTGAAGGAGCGGCGGTTCGGACGGGCCACCTTCCTTCCCATGACAAGTGTGAAAGCGCCGGAGAATGTGGCAGCCCGGAAGGCTCTCCGGGAAGAGGGCGCCATCGGCATGGCTGATACTCTGGTAGAGACCGCAGAGGAATACCGGGGAATTGCCGGCCATCTTCTGGGACGTGTTCTGGTGGCGGATACCATTGATCATGCCATTGCCATTGAGAAGAAGTTTCACTACTCTCTGCGGATCGTGACGCTGGAGGGAGAATCTCTGCAGCCGGGCGGTTCCATGACAGGAGGAGCTTTTAAGAACAACAGCAACCTGCTGGGCAGAAACCGGGAGATTGAAGCGCTGGAAAAACAGATTGACCGGTTAAAGGAGCAGGGGAAGCAGATTAAGGAACGGCTGGAGGATGTGCGCACGGCGGATGAGCTTCTGAAGGATGATTTTGACGAGATCCAGCAGGAACTTCAGAAGGCAACTCTGGAGCAGAATACGCTTCAGGTAGAGGTGGAACACCTGCGGGAGGAAAAAGAGCAGCAGGAGAACTCATACCGGAAGCTGGAGAATGAGATCCGGAAGCTGGAGAGTGAGAAACGGGAGATTGAGCAGAATAAGCAGCAGATTCTGATCCGGGTGCAGAATTCCAGACAGAGGGAGACTGATATCGGAGAAGAGAACCGGGAGCTGACTGAAAAACTGGAGCAGATTCACAGTGAGATGAAGGCGCTGCAGGAGCAGATCTCAGAGAAAACCATTGTGATCGCCCAGCTGCAGCAGAAAGCAGACTTCTCCAGAGAGAATATTCAGCGTGTATCAGAGGAAATTCTGAATCTTCATAATACACAGCAGGAAGTGCTTTTAAATGCCTCCAACAGCGGTCAGGAGATCCGTTCCAGACAGCAGCAGATTCAGGAGATGACTTTGAGCAGCGCTGCCATGACGGAAAAAAGGGAAGCACTGGCAGGAGAATTTGAGAGGTGCAGTGCGGCTAAGGAGCAGATGTCCCGGGATCATAAGGGATTTTTTGAAAAGCGGGAGACACTCTCTCAGGATCTGAGCCGTCTGGATAAGGAGCTTTTCCGCCTCGGCGATCAGATGGAGAAGCTGGAGCATGCAGGAGAGAACCTGACGGATTATATGTGGCAGGAGTACGAGCTGACCCGTCATGGGGCGGAAAAACTGAAATCAGAGGAACTTCCGGGAGCTCCGGAGCTGAAAAAAAGGATTGCGGCTGTAAAGGACGAGATTCGCAGACTGGGGAATGTCAATGTCAACGCCATCGAGGAATACAGGAATGTTTCGGAGCGTTACAATTTTCTCCACGGGCAGCACGAAGATCTGCTGCAGGCGGAGAAAACTCTGCAGGATATTATTGCAGACCTGGACGAGGGCATGAAAAAGCAGTTTGCGGAAAAGTTTGCCGATATTCAGGTGGAATTCGACCGTGCTTTCCGGGAGCTTTTCGGCGGCGGAAAGGGAACGCTGGAGCTGACTATGGAGGAGGACAGGGATATTTTAGAGTGCGGCGTGCGCATTATCGCCCAGCCGCCGGGCAAAAAACTGCAGAACATGATGCAGCTCTCCGGCGGGGAGAAGGCGCTGACCGCTATCGCGCTGTTATTTGCGATTCAGAATCTGAAGCCGTCCCCCTTCTGTCTTCTGGATGAGATCGAGGCGGCTCTGGATGATTCCAATGTGGACCGTTACGCAAAATACTTACATAAATTGACGCAAAATACACAGTTTATTGTTATTACACACCGGCGCGGTACAATGACGGCGGCAGACCGGCTTTACGGAATTACCATGCAGGAAAAGGGCGTTTCCACGCTGGTGTCCGTGAATCTGATTGAAAAGGAACTGGATGCATAGTGCGGAAGATTTCAAATTTTAAGGGAGGATGACAGAGATGAGTGAAGAAAAAAAGGGATTTTTTAAACGTCTGGTCAGCGGGCTGACCAAGACAAGACAGAATATTGTTTCCGGCATAGACTCGATTTTTCACGGATTTTCCCGTATTGATGATGAATTTTATGAGGAGATTGAGGAAATCCTGGTGATGGGAGATATCGGCGTACGCTCCACGGAGGAGATCATTGAGAATCTCCGGGAAAAGGTAAAGGAGCAGCACATTAAAGAGCCCCAGGACTGCAAGCAGCTTCTGATCGACAGTATCAAAGAACAGATGCAGGTGGGAGAGACGGCATACCGGTTTGAAGAGGAAACGTCCGTGGTTCTGATTATCGGCGTCAACGGCGTGGGAAAGACGACGACGATCGGAAAACTGGCTTCCAAGCTGAAAGCCCAGGGGAAAAAGGTAATCATGGGAGCTGCAGATACCTTCCGCGCGGCGGCAGGGGAACAGCTTACCGAGTGGGCACACCGGGCCGGAGTGGAGATTGTAGGAGGCCAGGAAGGCTCGGATCCGGCGTCGGTGGTATATGATGCCGTGCAGGCGGCAAAAGCCAGAAAGGCAGATGTGCTCCTGATTGATACGGCGGGACGCCTTCATAACAAGAAGAACCTGATGGAAGAGTTAAAGAAGATCAACCGGATCCTGGAGCGGGAATATCCGGAGGCTTACCGGGAGACGCTGGTAGTTCTGGACGCTACTACGGGGCAGAATGCGCTGAATCAGGCGAAACAGTTTTCTGAGGCAGCGGCCATTACCGGTATTGTGCTGACAAAGATGGACGGAACCGCCAAAGGAGGAATCGCAGTCGCGATTCAGTCGGAGCTGGGGATTCCTGTGAAATATATCGGCGTAGGCGAGACGATCGAGGATCTGCAGAAATTTGACGCGGATCAGTTTGTGGACGCGCTCTTTGATGTAAAGCAGGAGCCAGACGCGGCGGAATAGAGAAGGAAGGCTGCATGGCGCGGAAGTGACAGAAAAGAAGAGACGGGGGAACTAACAGGATATCGAAGAAAAGAGGAATATAAAATGAAAGAAATGCTGACATTGGAGACCTTTGAGGAGGCCAGTGAGGTTGTAAAAAAAGTAACTCAGGAGACGAAGCTCGTCTACAGCGAATTTTTAAGCGCCCGTACGGGAAACCGGGTTTATTTAAAACCGGAAAATATGCAGTTTACCGGCGCTTACAAGGTGCGGGGAGCTTATTATAAAATCAGCACTCTGTCTGAGGAGGAGAGGGAACGCGGTCTGATTACCGCCTCTGCCGGCAACCATGCCCAGGGCGTGGCTTACGCGGCTATGCAGTTTGGGGTGAAGGCGACGATTGTCATGCCGACTACAACACCGCTGATCAAAGTAAACCGGACGAAAAGCTATGGCGCGGAAGTGGTTCTCTGCGGCGATGTATATGATGAGGCCTGTGCCAGAGCTTACGAACTGGCAGAGGAGCACGGCTATACTTTCATACATCCTTTCGATGACCTGGCGGTAGCCACCGGGCAGGGTACCGTAGCCATGGAGATTTTCAAAGATCTTCCTCTGGTGGAATACATTCTCGTTCCCATCGGCGGCGGCGGACTGGCTACCGGAGTTTCCACGCTGGCGAAGCTGCTGAATCCGCAGATCAAGGTAATCGGCGTGGAGCCGGCAAAGGCAAACTGTATGCAGGAATCCCCCCGGGCAGGAGAGGTTGTCACGCTGGCTCGCGTCATAACGATTGCCGCCGGTACGGCGGCGATGACGCCGGGAGAGAAGATATTCCCCTATGTCAGCCAGAACCTGGATGATATTATTACGGTAGAGGACGACGAACTGATTGTGGCATTTCTGGATATGGTAGAAAACCACAAGATGATCGTGGAAAATTCCGGTCTTCTGACTGTGGCGGCTTTGAAGCATCTGAATGTGAAGGGAAAACGGGTGGTTTCCATCTTAAGCGGCGGAAATATGGATGTGATCACCATGTCCTCCGTCGTACAGAGAGGTCTGATTTTCCGCGACCGGATTTTTACTGTGTCTGTGCTGCTTCCGGATAAGCCGGGCGAGCTGTGCCGGGTATCCGGCGTTGTGGCTGCGGAGCAGGGCAACGTGATCAAGCTGGAGCATAACCAGTTCGTTTCCTCCAACCGGAATGCTGCGGTGGAACTGCGGATCACCATGGAGGCCTTTGGCACCGAGCACAAGAATCAGATCATCCGGGCTCTGAAAGATCAGGGATACGATGTGAAGCTGGTGCAGGCAACTTTATAATTATATATAATTGAAATCAGAAAAGGACACGAGTTCTTCCGTTTTCGGGAAGGCCGTGTCCTTTTCCTGCTGTTGTGTCCGGCGGGACGGAAACTGCCGCATGTACGACCCGCCGCCGAATCCTGCAGTGGAGGATCCGGTTTTACAGTTCCGGATTTTCATCGTCTGATTCCATCGCTCTCAGAAAAAATTCCGCTACGCGCAGCGCCTGCTGTACTTTCTGGGGGGAATAAGTATCACATATCCTGTCCAATGTCAGCTGAGCGGAGTCTGTGGAGGTATTGTCTCCGAATACCAGGTAATCCAGGGAAACCTGTCCCACCCGGGCAAGCTGAACGAGGACTTCCAGTTTGGGAATTCTCTTCCCGTCCTCAATCAGTGACAGATAAGACGGGGAAATGAAAAGCATGTCCGCCCAGTAAGACTGCGTCTTATTCTGTTTCAGGCGAAGCATCCGGATGCGTTCGCCGATTGCTGTTGCGTTTACTGTGTAATCCTTCATAAATAACCCTCTTATTATTTTGTTTCTTCCATACCGCAATTAGGATATACAAATATATATGAAATAATAGGTGGTTTTGAAGGAAAAAGATTACTAGTAGTAAAATAATAATTGACTATAAGCAAAAACGGGTATAAAATAAAATTGTCTTTTCGCAGAATTATGACAAAATATGACCGGATACAGGACAGAATCCACATGGGAAGAGCGCTTATATATGGTGATTTTGAATATATTTTTTGCTGAGATTTTTAATATCCTGATGCGAATTTCAGTATTGCATTTAATGTCCTATATGAGTATAATAGATTTTGTCGAAAGAAAACAGCTTTCGGGTGCTGCAGAAAATTTTCAGAACCGGTGTCAGAAGCTGTTTCAGGGGAGAGTAATTCTATATTCTGCTCATGAAAAGAAATACGTTGGATGAGAGAGTAAGTGTTATGAATTTAAAGAAGAAACGATTAGAACATTGGCAGGTTGTTGCGATTTATCTGGTTGTATATGATGCAGTCGTAATTGCTGCTTCTTTTTTTGGGGCTTTATGGTTCCGGTTTGACTGCAGGTTCCAGATGATACCAAAGGAATATTTGTTCCCCTATTTGAAATTTCTGCCGATATATCTTGTTTTCTGTATCGTTGTATTCTGGTTTATGCGTCTGTACAAAAGCATCTGGAGGTTTGCCAGTTATTCGGAGCTGATCCGGGTGACAGCAGCAACAATAATTACATTTGCATTTCATCTGACAGGAATGAGCCTGCTGTTCGGGCGCATGCCCGTTTCTTATTATATGTTCGGCATCATGCTCCAGTTTGTACTTACACTGGCTGTCCGTTTCGCCTACCGTTTTGTCCTTCTGCTGCGGGGGCGAAGATCGGAGGAAGCGAAAAAGAATTATGCCAAGCGTGTGATGCTGATCGGGGCGGGCGCTGCAGGGCAGATGATCCTGAGAGATCTGAAGCACGCAAAAGAGACGGCGGAAGAGGTTTTTTGTATTATAGATGATAATCCCAACAAATGGGGGCGTTATGTGGACGGTATCCCCGTGGTGGGCGGCAGAGACGATATTATGTCGGCTGTAACTCGCTATCGGATCGAAAAGATTTATGTGGCAATTCCCAGCGCGGCGCCGTCGGATATCGGAGATATTCTGAATATCTGCAAAGAAACCGGCTGTGAACTGAAGAATCTTCCGGGCATGTATCAGCTGTACCGGGGAGATGTAACCGTCAGCGCCATGAAAGATGTTGAAGTTGAAGACCTGTTGGGCAGGGATCCCGTCAGTGTTGACATGGATGACATCTACAGAAATATAGAGGGAAAAACACTTCTGGTTACAGGAGGAGGCGGTTCTATCGGCTCGGAGCTGTGCCGTCAGATTGCCATGCATCATCCGGAAAGACTGATTATTTTTGATATTTATGAAAACAATGCCTATGATATTCAGATGGAGTTAAAGAAAAAGTATCCGGATCTGAAGCTGGAAGTGCTGATCGGATCTGTCCGTGATTCCAGGCGTCTGAAACAGATGTTTGAGACCTACAGACCGGAGATTGTATATCATGCGGCGGCGCATAAGCATGTGCCCCTGATGGAGGACAGCCCCGCCGAGGCTATTAAAAATAATGTGATCGGTACATATAAGACAGCATATGCGGCCATGATGAACGGCTGCCGGCGCTTTGTCCTGATCAGCACGGATAAGGCGGTGAATCCCACCAATATCATGGGCGCCAGCAAGCGTATGTGCGAGATGGTGATACAGACCTTTGACCGCATGATCAAAGCGGGGACGCCGGAGAAGCTGCCCACTCTTTTCGAACATGCGGATACCTGGGAAAACCCCATGAACTTTGAAAAGAACCGTCCCGAAAAGATTGAGACCCAGTATGTGGCGGTTCGTTTCGGCAATGTGCTGGGGAGCAACGGTTCTGTGATTCCTTTGTTTAAGAAGCAGATCGCCGCCGGAGGACCGGTGACTGTGACGCATCCTGATATTATCCGGTATTTTATGACGATTCCGGAAGCTGTATGTCTGGTACTGCAGGCGGGAAATTATGCCCGGGGCGGCGAGATCTTTGTCCTGGATATGGGCGAGCCGGTGAAGATTGATACGCTGGCCCGCAATCTGATCAAATTGTCCGGACACCAGCCGGATGTGGATATCAAGGTTGAATATGTGGGACTCCGTCCCGGCGAGAAGCTTTTTGAAGAAAAGCTGATGGCAGAGGAGGGGCTGAAAACCACGCCGAATCATCTGATTCATATCGGCTGCCCGATACCTTTTGATACCGAAGAGTTCCTGCGAAATCTGCAGAAACTGATGAAGGTGTGTTATGAAAATCAGAACGTTACGGAACTTGCGGAACAGATCGTGACAACCTATCATCCTCAGAAAGAAAATTCCTGAGAGATGGAAGGCTAGGAACTTACAGGGAGATAGCAAAAATGTCTGGTGGATACTGGGATATTCATAATCATATACTGCCGGGAATAGATGACGGATCCTCCTGTATGGAGGAGACATGCAGTCTTTTGCGTGAAGAGTATAAACAGGGAGTTCGTCATATCATATTTACGCCGCATCACCGGCCGAAGATGTTCCGGGTCAGCGTGGATGACCGGGAGAAAGTGTGGATGGAGACACTTTCGGAATTGCAGGGAAAATTTCCTGACATGCAGTTTTTTCTGGGGTGTGAGTTCTTTGTGCATGAAAATATGGCAGAAGAACTTCGGGATGCGCGCTGCCGGATGGCGGGGACTGATGTGGTTCTGGCAGAATTTTCCTCTGCCAGCCATTTTGCAGAGATGAAGCTTCGCATTGAGGAGATCGTTCATCTGGGCTTCCGTCCTGTAATTGCGCATGCGGAACGCTGCCGGTGTCTTCATCAGGAAGAACAGCGGCTGGAAGTACTTCGGGAAATGGGAACTCTGGTGCAGCTGAATGCGGGGAGCATTCTGGGAAGAGAGGGACCGCAGCTGAAACGGTTTTGTATCCGGGCGCTGGAAAAAGGACTTGCGGATATGATTGCCAGTGATGCGCACAGCATAGACGGCAGACCGGTGGAACTGGCGGCCTGTATGAAAAAGATGCAGAGAAAGTTCGGGAAAGAAAAGGCAGACCGCTGGTTTGGAGGAGTTCAGAAGACACTCTTTGCAGATTTGCGAGAAGACAGGAGAACGTTATGGAACAGTTGAAATTGACGGAAGATCATGAAATGTCTCCGATCATGAAGGATATTTTCAGAAGACTGAGGACCAACATTGAATTCACCGGCATGGAGAACCGGGTCATCTGTATTACAAGCTGCGGGGAAAATGACGGAAAGAGTACTATCAGCTTCCGTCTTGCGCAGATTTTTGCGGAGGATGAAAGAAATGTACTGCTGATTGACGCAGATATGCGCAACAGCGTCCTTTACAGAGAAAAGGGCTTTGAGAAAGATCTGAACGGTTTGAGCAGTGTTCTTTCCGGCAGAGAGAAGCTTGCGGATGTGATTTATAAAACAAACTTTCCGAGATTATATCTGATGCCGACAGGCGTATTTCCGGTTAATCCCACGGAACTCCTGAATAAGGAGCGGTTCCGGAAGATGATTGCGGCAGTGAGAAAGTCATTCGATTATGTAATTATCGATACTCCGCCTCTGGGGCCGGTGATTGATGCAGCCGTGGTGGCCAGGGAGGTGGACGGATCAATTCTTGTCATTTCTTCCAACAGGGTAAGCCGGAGAGCGGCGGTCTCCATCAGAGATCAGCTGGTACAGGCCAATCGAAATCTGCTGGGTGTTGTGCTGAACCGTGTGGAACGCACTGCAAAAGGTTATGGTTATGGCTACGGCTATGGTTACGGCTACGGTTACGGAGAAAGCGCCGGGAATTCCGGCAGCCATGAAGAAAGGGGAGAAAAGTAAGAGATCTATGAGCAAGGTGCAGAATGAAGAAATGGAGATTGATCTGCTGGAAATACTGAAAGTTCTGTTCCGGAAATGGAAGCTTCTTATACTGGGACTTGTGGCTGGAGGCATTCTGGCAGGCGGGTATACCTGGCTTCAGCCGGCAGTCTATCAGTCTAATGTTCAGTTTTATATACTTCCCCAGAGCGGCAGTGATACGATTTCCAGCTCAGACACGCAGGTAGGAACCGCACTCAGCTCTGATTTTGTGGAAATTGCGAAAAGCAGAACTGTGATCGACGCCGCCATCGATGCGGTAAAAGAAGAGACCGGCGTAACACTGACAAGAGAAGCGGTCCGGGAAATGACTACGATATCTGTAAAGACGGATACCCGTATTCTGGATATTGTGGTGCAGAATGAAAGTGCGGAGCTGGCTTATCTGGTGACTGACGCGCTCGGCGACGCAACTGCAGAGCAGATCGGGAAGATTATGCAGACCAGCCCGCCGACTCCTTTTGAGGAGGCTGAGGAGGAAAGCACGCCCATTGATAATAACATGACGCGGAATACGGGTGTCGGGGCCCTGGCAGGGCTGATCATTGCGGCGCTGATTGTGATCATTCCCTATCTGGCGAATGATAAGATCCGCACCGCAGAGGATGTGGAAAAGTATCTGGAGATCGGAGTCCTGGGGATGATCCCGGAGCAGAAAACCGGGAAGACCAGAAAGAGGAAGTTCTGATGGCAGGCGTCCTGCCGGAATGCAGAATTTGAGTACAAATTTCAGTACAGTGCAAATCGTCGCACAGCCGCGTTTGCATTTACTGAATGAGATAAGGGAAGGATAGTATTCTGCCTGAGTAAAGGCAGAATGGCGAAGCCTGCCCTTTTTTGTTTCTGCTGTACGGGGAAGGGGAAAATGATGCTGTCACAGAATGTTTTCCTGTATTGCGGAGCATTCTGCTGACCGTCAGAGCAGCGGCAGGAAACGTAACGGGAGATATTTATGTGGTATGTGATACAGGTGCGTACCGGATCGGAGGAGAATATACGCCTGCAGTGCGAGGCGAATATTTCACAGAATGTGATGGAACGCTGTTTTATTCCTTATTATGAAGAGCGCAGACGGATCCGCGGAGAATGGATGACTTTAAAGAAAATCCTGTTTCCGGGATACGTCTTTTTGATTACAGAAGAAATCGACGAGCTGTTTTATCAGCTGAAAAAAGTGATCGGACTGACCCGGCTGCTTGGCGCCGGAGATGAGATCATTCCTCTGACGGAGAGGGAGAGGGATTTTCTTCTGCGGTTCGGCGGAGAGAATCAAATCGTGGAAATGTCCGAGGGCATTATCGAACAGTCACGTATAAGAATCCTGTCAGGGCCTCTTATGGGCATGGAAGGACAGATCCGGAAGATTGACCGGCATAAGCGGAAGGCATGGCTGGAGGTGGAGATGTTCGGGAGAGTTCAGAGAGTGGAAGTGGGGCTGGAAGTGGCTATGAAGACGGTGTAAGAATATTAAGATCAGGGAGAGTCAGCTTATGTCTGTAAATAAAAAGAAAGTTATAGGAATTACAGCAGCGGCGCTGGGGATTACTTTTGCAGGAATGAGTATTCTTGCAAAAAAGAAAAAAAGAGATTCCGTATATGATAACGACCCGGAACAGAAGAATCCATTATATGGAAAAAAAGTAGCTTTTATTGCAGATGATAATGATCCGGAAAATGCCGATGGAGTCAGAGGACATCTGGAGGTCATCGGAGATTCCGGCTGTAAATCGGATTTTTATAGTAAATATATCAAACGTTCTGTCGATATTCTGTTGTCTTTTGGAGGTCTGGTAGCGTTATCTCCTGTTTATGCAGGAATTGCACTGGCTATAAAGATTGATGATCCCGGACCGGTATTATTTACCCAGAAGCGGACAGGTCAGAATAAGGAATATTTCAAATTACATAAATTCAGGACCATGAAAATGAGCACACCGCATGATGTTCCGACACATATGCTGGATCATCCGGAACAGTATATTACCAGAGTGGGGAAATTTTTAAGAAAGCATTCTCTGGATGAACTTCCTCAGATCTGGGATATTTTTCTGGGGAATATGTCTGTTATAGGACCGCGTCCGGGACTCTGGAATCAGGACGTTCTGACTGCTGAGCGTGATAAGTACGGAGCAAACGATGTAAAACCCGGACTGACCGGTTGGGCTCAGATTAATGGGAGAGATGAACTGGAGATATCTGATAAAGCGAAGCTGGATGGAGAGTACGTGTCAAAGATGGGGCCTGCCATGGATCTCAGGTGTTTTCTGGGAAGTCTGCATGTGTTTGGGAAAGATGATTCAGTAGTTGAGGGCGGTACTGGAGAGATGAAAAAATCCGGCCGCCATTACACAGATGGAAAGAGCAGGGAAGAGCTGATTGGAAATATTGGATTTGGAGAAGCGGTTCAGGTGGATCGGGATGCCTATAAGAAAGTTCTGATTACCGGAGCCGGTTCTTATATTGGAGAATCCTTTCAAACGTATGCAGCAGAGCACTATCCGGATAATTTTTCTATTACAACACTGGATATGCTGGATCCGGCATGGAAAAATACTGATTTCTCAAGTTATGATGTCGTGTATCATGTGGCAGGGATTGCTCATGCGGATGTGGGAAAGGTATCTGAGGAAACAAAAGAAAAATATTATGAAGTAAATACGGATCTGGCCATTGAAGTGGCAGAAAAGGCAAGACGGGAAGGCGTAAAAGAATTTATCTTTATGTCTTCCATGATTGTATATGGAGATTCTGCGCCTTATGGCAAACGGAAAGTGATTGATGAGAATACGATTCCGGAACCCGCCAATTTCTATGGAGATTCCAAGCTGCAGGCGGATGTGGCGGTCAGGGATCTGGCAGATGATAATTTTAAAGTAATTGTTCTGCGGCCGCCGATGATTTACGGCAAAGGAAGCAAGGGAAATTATCCGTTATTATCGAAACTGGCAAAAAAGCTTCCAGTATTTCCGGATGTGGATAATGAACGGAGCATGCTGTATATCGAAAATCTGTGTGAGTTTTTGTGTCAGATTATGTTGGCAGAGATAACGCAGAATGCAACGGTTCTGATGCCGCAGAATCGGGAGTGGACAAAAACTTCTGAAATGATAGAAGAGATTGCCAAAGTATATGGAAAGAGACCTGTTAAATCAAGTATTTTTAATCCGGTTATTGCACTTTCCAGTAAGATGTCCGGAAAGCCTGGAAGATTGGTGAATAAGGCTTTTGGGAATATGACATATGCTGTTGACGTATCAAAATACAAAGGAATTAATTATCAAAAGCTGAATTTAAAATCCGGTATTGAGCGAACAGAGACAGGGATGGGAAATCATTCTAAAAAAAGAGTTCTATTTTTGGTGAATCATGATGTTGTTATTTACAATTTTCGCCTGGAATTAGTGGAGAAACTTCTGAAAGAGGGATATGAGGTACATATTTCATCTCCGTATGGAGAAAGAATTGAAGATTTAAAAGTATTGGGCGCAATTTATCACGAAATTGAAATTGACCGTCATGGTATGAATCCTGTAACAGAACTAAAGCTTGTCAGGACTTATCAACAATTAATCGAAGCCGTAAAACCGGATGTTATTTTAGGATATACCATTAAACCCAATATTTATGGAGCTATGGCAGCTCAGAAATATACGATGCCATTTATAGCTAATATTACGGGTTTGGGGACGGCTGTTGAAACAGAAGGGATTAAGCAGAAGATTTTTATTCTTTTGTATAAAATTGCATTTCGAAATGTTCAGACAGTCTTTTTCCAGAATGAAGAAAACAGGAAGTTTTTCGCGGATCATAACATAGCAGCAGGAAAGCACAGTTTACTTCCCGGATCCGGGGTGAATTTAGAGCGTTTTGCTGTGACGGAATATCCGGATGATCAAATTGTAAAATTTTTATTTATATCCCGCATTATGAAAGAAAAGGGTATTGATCAGTATCTGGAAGCTGCGAAAGAAATAAGGAAGAGATATTCGAATACGGAATTCCACATTTGTGGTTTCTGTGAAGAAGAGTATGAGGGAAAATTGGATGAATATGTAAAAAGAGGAATAGTTCTTTATCACGGAATGATTCGCGATGTAGCCGGATTTCTTAAAAATATTCATTGTGTTATTCATCCGTCATACTATCCCGAAGGTATTTCTAATGTGCTGCTTGAGGCATGTGCCAGCGGAAGACCGATTATTACGACGGACAGGAGTGGATGCAGGGAAGTCGTGGATGATGGGGTAAATGGATATATGATTCCGCAAAAGAATAGCAAAGAGCTTGTTGCTGCAATAGAGAAATTTTTAAAACTGAATTATATAGAAAAACGGCAAATGGGATTAAATGCCCGGGACAAAGTGGAAAAACAATTTGACAGGCAGATTGTTGTAAGAGCTTATATGGAAAAGATAAGCAGTATATAGGAAAAAGAGACATGGATTACAAAAAAATAATAAAAAACCGTTCTATAAGGTTAAAAATATTACAAATATTTAGTTTTATTCCGGATAAAACGATGATAAAGCTTCAGTATCGCGTTAAAACTGGTAATAAATTGAATTTAAAAAAACCTCAGCGATTTACTGAAAAATTACAATGGTACAAATTGTATTATAAAAATCCTCTAATGATTCAATGTGTAGATAAGTACGAGGTAAGAAAATATGTGAAAAGTAAAGGCTTGGAGGATATTTTGATTCCCTGTTATGGAGTATATGATTCTGCTGATAATATAAATTGGAAAAAGTTGCCAGATAAGTTTGTTATGAAGGATACATTGGGCGGTGGAGGTGTTTCAGTTATCCTTGTAAAAGATAAAGCAAAGGTAGATATAGAGCAATTAAAAGCCAAGGCAGCACAATGGACGGCAATTAATGCGCATAGGAAAGATGCAGGACGTGAATGGCCCTATTATAGTGGAAAGAATCATAGAATTTTGTTTGAAAAATATATAGACTCAGATATTAATAATGCTGGATTAATAGATTACAAATTTTTCTGCTTTAATGGGAAAGTAAAGTTTTTGTATGTAATGGGATTTAGAGAATGTGGAGATAAGGTTAAAGTATCAGTTTTTGACTCTGATTTTAAGCAGCTTAATGTAAAAAGAGTAGGTGATGAATTATTCAAGAATGTACAAAAACCAGAAAATTACTCTGAGTTAAAAAGAACGGCAGAATGTCTTGCGCAAAGATTCCCGCATGTTCGAGTAGATCTATACGATAATGATGGGAAAATTCAATTTGGGGAAATGACATTTTTTAATGCAAGTGGTTATATGAAATATGAACCGGATCAATTTGATTATATATTTGGGGAAAAATTTGTTATTCCAAAGTGAGGGATGAAAATTGTAATGAATAAAGTAATAGTTTTAATGTCTACTTTTAATGGAGAAAAATATTTAAAAGAGCAGATTGATAGTATTTTAGCTCAGCAAGGTGTGGAGATTCATATTTTGGTAAGAGATGATGGATCTACAGATTCTACACAGAGTATTTTGAAAACATATTCTGATGAAGGAAAATTGAAATGGTATTCTGGGAAAAATCTTAGAACTGCTAAAAGTTTTATGGATTTGCTTCGCCAGTCAGGCGAATGCGAATATTATGCTTTTAGTGATCAAGATGATTTTTGGTTGCCTGAAAAGCTAATTACGGCAATTAATATTTTAAAGAAGCAGGATGAGAATCGTCCTGCATTATATTATGGACAAACTACTTTAGTTGATGCGAATTTAAATATAATGAAACAAAAACAGGAATATCATTCTTTTACAATATTCAGAAATGCTGTAGTCAGCAGTAATGCTACAGGATGTACATTTTGTTTTAATAAAAAGTTAAGAGATATGATTAATTTGTATATTCCTAGTTATCAAATTATGCATGATGGGTGGCTTCATAAGGTATGTTTGGCTATAGATGGCTATGTGTATTTTGATAGAAATTCATATATTTATTATCGGCAACATGAAAATAATGTAATTGGAGGTACAACAACACCTTTAAAACGTTGGAAACGTCGTTTTAATACGGTTAGAAAAAACCCATGTCCACGCAGTAGAGGTATTAGTGAAATATTAAAGGGGTATAAATTATATATGTCTGAAGAAAATCGACGAATTTGTGAAGAAATAGCAGAATATAAAAATTCGCCTTTAAAAAAAATGAGACTATTTTTTGATAACTCTATAAGTTCACCAAATAAGAAAATAAATACAATATACAAATTGGCTGTATTATTAGGATTGTTTTAAAGAGAAAGATGAGAAGAAATGGTTTGATATTAGAAATTATATTGATTGCATTTTGCATGCTGATTTATTCGAACTTTGGAGTGATATTTCCATTATGGCTTATGGCTCTTTTATTAATGATTTTCACTTGGAAAGTATATAATTATGCAACTGCTAGAATAATAAATTTTTTTGTTTTATTTCTGATAACATTGTGCGGAGATACGAATTATTTAATGTTTTATGCCGTTGTTGATTTTATAATTGTTTGCGTAATAGTTATTAGGCATAATTGTAAAATTTCAATAAAGTTCGAAATTGCGAGTTATTGGATTGTTTTGACCATAATTGGGATAATCGGTGGATTACTATTCGCATGTGATAAAATATCATTTCATGTAGGAGCGGAAATATATCTATTATTATCATTACTTTTGCTTTCCAGTGAATTTTTGTATAAAAGGCAGAAGATAAATTTTAAAGCGATACTATGGATTATATGTTCGACTAACTTGGGAATTATAGTATTGTTTTTTTCAAAAAATTCAATTTCTGAGTTGTTAGTAACAGAGAGAGCTTTGATTTATTTGTTAGGAGATTCTGGGATAAGGAGTAATACTATTGGTGGAATAATTATCACATTTATTGTTATGCTCTTTTATGTAAAAAAAAGTAACCTGCATATTGCTAATAAAATTACATGTTATGCTATTGTTGTTCTTGATATTGTTATACTTGCATTTTTACAGTCTCGGGGAAGTTATGTGGCTTTAGCTGTTGTGATTATTGTATCTATTTTAGAAAAAATTATTATTCAAAAAAAGTTGGGATTAAAAGAACTTAGAAGATCAGTTGGAATTTTGATAGTTGCAATTATATTATTTGCTTTGCCTTCCATTCAAAACATATTGAATAACTATATTTTTGTTAGATTTTTCTCGCAGTCTTCTGATATATCAAATGGTAGATTTGTATTGTATAACGAGGCGTTTGATATGTGGAAGTTACATCCTATAGTTGGAAATGGTTTTTTACAATTTTTCGAATTTGGTATAGAAAATGCAGATCCACACAATTTTATTTTGGGTTATTTAGCTAGTTGCGGTATTTTAGGGACAGTAGCATTGTTTGCTTTTTTAATAAAAGTATTAGTTCCTAAATACAGCTTAAACTGGTTATGCAAACCGTTTCGATATGCAGTTTTGGCTCAAGTGATTCATGGATTATTCGAACCAGTTTTAACAACCAATTTACCCTTATCTCTATTTTTAGTGACTTGTATATTGTCAATAGCTAGTAAAAGGACTGAATACAGTAAGATATGGAAAAATTAAAGAAGGGAATTGTCAGTGTATTTATAGCAAATTTTATTAATATGATAATAAGTATACTGACTAATTTTGTTTTACCTAAGTTTTTGTCAATTGATACATATTCTTATATTAAAACATATCAGTTATATATTGGAATGATTGGGATTCTTCATTTAGGATATGTGGATGGTATGTTTTTAAAATATGGTGGCAAAGAACTAATTGATATTAATATGAAGGATTTGAATAAGAATTTATCTACTTTTCGAATTTTTCAGATTCTTATAACTATTATTGTAATTGCTTTTGCGGTACTATTCACACATGAATATGTTTATCTTGCTATTTCGCTGGTAATTGTTCCTCTTAATATGGCATCTTATTTTAAGTCTTTATACCAATCAATTGGTGAATTTAAACGTTATAGCCGATTGATGAATACGACTACTGTTGTTACTTTTATTGCAAATTTTGCATTATTATTTGGTATAAAAACGGATAAATATGAATGGTATTTGACTTCATATGTCGTAATAAATTTCGTTATATGGATTATTTTAGAAGTATATTTCGAAAAAAGCTGTAGATACAAATTTAAAATACTAATTTTTTCGTTTAAAGAATTTTTAAATAATATCAAAGATGGAATATTACTTATGCTTGGTAATTTTGGAAACAGTCTTTTATCAAGCATAGACAGATGGTTTGTAAAAGGATTACTCGATAGCAATGCATTTGCACAGTATTCTTTTGCATGCTCGATGGAAACAATGGTGAATGTGGCAGTGACCCCAATTACGGTTACGTTATATAACTATTTTTGTAAAAACCCCAGTAAGCACAATATAATTGTAATTAGAAATTCTTTGATAATATTAGCAGCTTTTTTGATTGCTTGTGCATTTCCAGCAAAATTTATTCTTGAAGTCTATTTGACACAATACCTTTCTTCTTCTAAGATTCTATTCTGTTTGTTCGGGGCACAATTGTTTTATATAGTGATAAAAAGTGTGTATGTAAATTTGTATAAAGCAATGCATCAGCAAAAGAAATATTTTGTTAAATTAGTTTCTGTTATTATAATTGGGATCATATTAAATATTATTTGCTTTTATATAGTACATACAAAGGAAGCTTTTGCGATAGGTACATTATTGTCAGCTGCAATTTGGTTTATTTTTTCTGTTTATGACTTTAAAGAATATTCACTTGGCTTCAAACCTGTCATATATATTATAATGTGTTTAACAATTTTTTTGATATGTGGTTATACATTAAATGCTATACTTGGTTTTTTAGTTTATATGATCTTATCATTTTTATTTACGATGCTTTTCCTACGAAAGGAATTTAAGTATTTAGTTCATTACGGAAAAAATCTATTTCATATTCATAGGAAAACTAAGTTATAGATATTTATCAGTATTTTACAATTTTAGATTTATGTGGATAAGAAGCATTGATACAAGCAATTTTTCTGCCATAACATTTTGTTTGGGTTAGACTTTTCAAGTTTAATAATAGTATAGGAATTGTAAACAGCATAATAATTTTATAACCAGTATAGTTAATATCTGATTTAGTCGTCGTATTTATTAAAACAATAAGTAACAATACGGGAAGAGAAGTCTTAGAAAGGAGTGCTTAGAATAACAATGAAAGGCATCATCCTTGCCGGAGGTTCCGGCACCAGATTATATCCATTAACAAAAGTAACAAGTAAACAACTTTTGCCAATTTACGACAAACCAATGATTTACTATCCTATGAGTGTTTTAATGAGTGCCGGCATTCGGGATATATTAATTATATCTACTCCTGTTGATACTCCCAGATTTCAAGAGCTCCTGAAAGACGGAAGTCAATTCGGAATACATTTATCGTATGCAGTTCAGCCGTCGCCGGATGGCTTGGCACAGGCATTTATTATAGCTGCAGATTTTATCGGTGATGATTCCGTAGCTATGGTATTGGGAGATAATATCTTTGCCGGGCACGGCCTGCGTAAAAGGCTGCGGGGCGCACTGGAGAATGCGGAGAATCACAGAGGTGCTACAGTCTTTGGCTATTATGTAGATGATCCGGAGCGGTTTGGAATTGTAGAATTTGATAAAAAAGGAAAAGCGGTAAGTATAGAAGAAAAACCAGAGAAGCCCAAGTCAAACTATTGTGTGACAGGGCTTTATTTTTATGACAATCGCGTTGTGGAGTACGCAAAGTCTCTGAAACCATCGGCTCGTGGAGAATTGGAAATTACTGATTTGAACCGGATATATCTGGAAAATGGAGAGTTGAATGTGGAATTGCTGGGGCAAGGATTTACCTGGCTGGACACAGGGACACATGAGAGTCTGGTGGATGCGACTAATTTCGTAAAAACTGTGGAGACACATCAGCACAGAAAAATTGCCTGCCTGGAAGAAATTGCTTATTTAAATGGGTGGATCAGCAAGGAGGATGTGCTGAAAGTTTATGAAATTTTAAAGAAGAACCAGTATGGTCAGTATTTGAAAGATGTACTGGAGGGCAAATATATAGATGTACTGCATTAAGCATAAATGTAAGAAAGAGGTATGGGAATGAACATAATTGTTACCGGCGGAGCCGGATTTATCGGAAGTAATTTTATTTTTTATATGTTGAAAAAGCATCCAGAGGACAGGATCATTTGTCTGGACAAACTAACTTATGCGGGGAATTTATCAACATTGGAATCAGTTGCCGAAAA
This sequence comes from uncultured Lachnospiraceae bacterium, assembly GCA_946491665.1. Classification (GTDB taxonomy): domain Bacteria; phylum Bacillota; class Clostridia; order Lachnospirales; family Lachnospiraceae; genus Eubacterium_I. Next base: position 42,267 of record CAMLYL010000008.1, read on the forward strand.
TCCCAATTTCCGTTTTGTTAAAGCAGATATTTGTGACAGAGATGCAGTATATCAGTCGTTTGAGGAAGAGCATCCGGACATTGTAGTTAATTTTGCGGCGGAAAGCCATGTAGACCGAAGTATTGAGGATCCGGGGATTTTCCTACAGACGAATATCATGGGAACTGCAGTCTTAATGGATGCCTGCCGGAAGTATGGGATTCAGAGATACCATCAGGTGAGTACAGATGAAGTATATGGGGATCTTCCATTGGACAGACCGGATTTGTTTTTTACAGAGGAAACCCCGCTGCATACCAGCAGTCCATACAGCAGTTCAAAAGCGTCGGCGGATCTGCTGGTGCTGGCTTATCACAGAACTTATGGCCTTCCTGTAACAATTTCCAGATGTTCCAATAACTATGGTCCCTATCATTTTCCGGAAAAGCTGATTCCGCTGATGATTATTAATGCTCTACAGGATCAGCCGCTTCCTGTTTATGGTGATGGCTTAAATGTCAGAGATTGGCTGTATGTAGAAGATCATTGTCGGGCGATTGACTTAATTATTCATAATGGAAGAGTGGGTGAAATTTATAATGTTGGTGGCCATAATGAAATGAAAAATATTGATATTGTGAAATTGATTTGTCGTGAATTGGGCAAACCGGAAAATCTGATTACTTATGTTGAAGACAGAAAGGGACATGACAGGCGTTATGCAATAGATCCTGCAAAGATTTACAGAGAACTGGGGTGGCTTCCGGAAACAGATTTTAAAGATGGAATCAGGAAGACAATCCAGTGGTATCTGAATAACCGAAGCTGGTGGGAAACTATTATATCAGGGGAATATCAGAATTATTATGAAAAGATGTATGGAAACAGGTAGGAGGAAGTCGGAGTGAAATTTTTAGTGACAGGTGTATGTGAGCAGCTTGGGCATGATGTAATGAATGAATTGGCCAGGCGGGGCTATGAGGGGATTGGAGCAGATTTGACTCCGGAATATACCGGTATTATGGATGGATCTGCAGTAACATCCATGCCTTATATTCGTCTGGACATTACGAATGCCGATGCTGTAGAAAGAGTAATTACAGAAATCCATCCGGATGCTGTGATTCACTGTGCAGCATGGACTGCAGTGGATTTGGCGGAAGATCCAGACAAAATCCCGCAGGTCAGAGCAGTAAATGCAGATGGCACGCGGAATATAGCATTGTCCTGTAAAAGGATTGACTGCAAAATGACGTACCTTAGTACAGATTATGTATTTAACGGACAGGGAATAGAACCTTGGAAACCTGATTGCAAAGAGTATAAACCATTGAATGTTTATGGGAAAACAAAATTAGAAGGAGAACTGGCCGTCAGCAGTATATTGGAGAAATATTTTATTGTACGCATTGCCTGGGTATTCGGTCTGAGTGGCAGCAATTTTGTCAGGACAATGATCAATATTGGAAAGACACATACAGAAGTAAGAGTGGTGGATGACCAGATTGGAACCCCTACCTATACACCGGATCTGGCAAGACTGCTGGTTGATATGAATGAAACGGAGAAATATGGCTATTATCATGCCACAAATGAGGGAGGCTATATCAGCTGGTATGATTTCTGCTGTGAAATATACAGGCAGTATGGGCTGAATACAAAGGTAATCCCGGTAACGACAGCTGAATATGGGATGAATAAAGCAGAACGTCCCTTTAATAGCAGGCTGGATAAAAGCAAGCTTGTTGTAGCAGGATTCAAGCCGCTTCCTATGTGGCAGGATGCACTCGGCCGTTATCTGGAAAAAGTAATTTTATAAGATTTGGAAAATTTATTGCGTGAGGGAACATAGGATATGGGACAAATAAAAGTAATGGAAGCGCCGATCAAGGGACTTTATGTTATAGAGCCTGCAGTTCATGGAGATAATCGCGGCTATTTTATGGAAACCTATAATCAGAATGATATGCATGAAGCCGGACTAGACATGGTGTTTGTGCAGGATAATCAGTCTATGAGTACGAAAGGAGTACTTCGTGGATTACATTTCCAGAAACAGTACCCTCAGGAAAAACTGGTAAGAGTGATCAAAGGGAAAGTCTTTGATGTGGCGGTGGATCTGAGAAAGGACAGTAGTACCTATGGACATTGGTATGGCGTGGAACTGACAGAAGAAAATAAGAAGCAGTTCTATATATCAGAAGGATTTGCGCATGGTTTTCTGGTACTTTCTGATGTGGCAGAATTCTGCTATAAAGTCACAGACTTTTACCATCCGGGAGATGAAGGCGGCCTGGCATGGAATGATCCGGAGATTGGAATTAAGTGGCCGGGAGTAATTGGCGAATACAAGGGAAACTGTTCTGCGGCGGGGTATACTCTGGAAGATGGGACACCATTGAATTTGTCAGAAAAAGATCAGCGGTGGCCTGGATTAAAGTAATTTGCGAAATGCACATAAAATTATATGATGGCTGATGATAATAAGTTTTTAGACGATTTTATGACATATTTTTCTTCTTTAATTCTTGCTGTTGAACAGGATAATAATTTAGATATTAATCAGTTGAAAAAGGTCTTATGTAAAAAACGAGAGGAAACGCTGGCAGCTTTTGGGTTATTTATGAGGCAACAGGTTCTGCAGTAAGCTGTTGAGTATGCAGGCCATCAGATGCAAGAGTCGTGGGCGGCCTCGTTCCGTACCAGAGAGAACTTAACAAAAGGAATTACTTTGTATAAAAAGGCTTGCATATGATGGAAGGCAGAAAGCGTTTGGAAAGAGAAAAGAAAGTGACAGAGAAATTTTTATGAAGTCTGCCGTAATACAGAGAGGGTGATGGAAATGTTTTCGGAGGAATTGAAGATTCTGGACCGCAATACTGTTCAATATATGATTGATGAAATGGAGGCGGAGATTAAAGAAAAGAGCAACCAACTACGGGAGAAGGACAGACAGCTGGCTGAGCAAAATCTTATGCTGGAGAATGTCTGCCGCAGTTTAGTCTCAAAATGCAGGGAAAAAGGAGAGAACCAGCAAGCAGCGGAAAAGATTTTGTGTGAACGTGTTGGGATGGATCAGAAAACTGCTGTAGAAATGGTGAAGCGTTTCTGGAAAGAATAGAAATGGGCATCTGATTTAGAAAAATTGATGAGGAAGAAGAGAGAACTTTTATGGATGATCGGTACAATGATACTGCCGGTGCCATAAGAGTTCTTTTTTCATACAAATAAATAGTGAAATATGAATTGAGGAAGTGATTATATGACACATCTGCAGCTGAAAAATAAGACAATTATAGTAACGGGAGCTGCCGGATTTATCGGCGCCAATCTGGTTTTGGAATTATTGCGCACAAAGGAACCGATGTGTGTTGTCGGCATCGACAATCTGAATGATTATTATGATGTTTCTATTAAGGAATATCGTTTGAATCAGATCTCGAAAACGGCTTTGGAAAATCAGATGTCAGAATGGAAATTTGTTAAGGCGGACATTTCGGATAAAGCTGCATTACAGGTGATTTTCCAGATATATCAGCCGGATATTGTAGTGAATCTGGCTGCTCAGGCAGGGGTTCGTTACAGTATAACGAATCCGGATGCTTATGCAAAATCGAATCTGATCGGTTTTTATAATGTGCTGGAAGCATGCCGGCATTCTTATGACAATGGGCAGAAAGGTGTAGAGCACCTGGTATATGCTTCCAGTTCTTCAGTATATGGAAGTAACAAAAAGGTGCCATATTCTACAGAGGATAAGGTAGATCATCCGGTTTCTCTGTATGCGGCAACGAAAAAGAGTAATGAATTGCTGGCTCATGCTTACAGTAAGCTTTATGATATTCCGTCTACCGGTCTGCGTTTTTTTACTGTTTACGGCCCGGCAGGAAGACCGGATATGGCGTATTTCGGTTTCACTAATAAGCTTTTAAAAGGAGAAACGATTCAAATATTCAATTATGGAAATTGCAAACGTGATTTTACATATATAGATGATATTGTGGAGGGCGTGCTGCGGGTGATGCAGTCCCCGCCGTCCAGAGAGACCGGCGAGGATGATCTTCCGGTTCCGCCCTATGCAATTTATAATATCGGAAACAGTAATCCGGAGAATCTGCTGGATTTTGTTGATATTCTTCAGCAGGAACTGATTCGTGCGAAGGTGCTTCCGGAGGATTACGACTTTGAAGCGCACAGGGAGCTTGTTCCCATGCAGCCGGGGGATGTACCTGTTACTTATGCAGATACAAGTGCATTGGAACGGGATTTCGGATTTAAACCGGGTACCAGTCTCAGAGACGGACTCAGAAAGTTTGCAGAATGGTACAGGGAATTTTATATGGGATAATGACGTTTGAAACGGATCTGATTTTTTGATGAGTCAGATCTGTTTTTGATTTGAAAAAACATGCGGGAGGAATACGAACTATGAAGATTGCAGTTGCGGGAACCGGATATGTCGGCTTGTCCATTGCCACACTTCTGGCACAGCATAATGAGGTGACAGCGGTAGATATTGTGGAAGAGAAAGTGAATCTGATCAACAGGAAAAAGTCTCCGATCCGGGATGAGTATATTGAGGATTATCTGGCAAACAGGACGCTGAATCTGGTGGCGACCCTTGATGCAGAGGCGGCATACAGTGATGCGGATTTTGTGGTAATTGCGGCGCCGACCAATTATGACAGCAAGAAAAATTTTTTTGATACTTCCGCTGTGGAAAATGTCATTGAGTCGGTAATCAAGTATAATCCCGACGCGATTATGGTGATTAAATCAACGATTCCGGTGGGATATACGGTGTCTGTTCGGAAAAAATATCACTGCGATAACATTATTTTCAGTCCGGAGTTTCTGCGGGAGTCGAAAGCTCTTTATGACAATCTTTATCCAAGTCGGATTATCGCAGGTACGGATGTGAAAAATGCCCGTCTGGTAAAAGCAGCCAATACGTTTGTCGGTCTGCTGAAGGAAGGAGCGCTTAAGGAAGATATTGATACGCTGATTATGGGATTTACAGAGGCGGAAGCAGTAAAGCTGTTTGCGAATACTTATCTGGCGCTTCGTGTGGCCTACTTTAATGAACTGGATACTTATGCGGAGTCAAAAGGATTAAATACAAAGCAGATTATTGACGGGGTCTGCCTGGATCCGAGGATCGGCTCTCATTACAATAATCCTTCCTTCGGATATGGCGGGTACTGCCTGCCGAAGGACACGAAGCAGCTCCTGGCGAATTATGAGGATGTTCCCCAGAATATGATGACCGCTATCGTAGAGTCCAACCGGACACGGAAGGATTATATTGCAGAGCGGGTGCTGGAGATCGCCGGAGGATATAGTGCCGGCGATCATTACGATGCTTCGAAAGAAAAAGAGGTTATTATCGGAGTATATCGTCTGACGATGAAATCTAATTCGGATAACTTCCGCCAGTCGTCCATTCAGGGGGTAATGAAACGGATTAAGGCAAAAGGAGCGACTGTACTTATTTATGAACCGGCTCTGGAGAATGGAAGTACATTTTTCGGCAGCAGAGTGGTCAATGATCTGGAAAAATTTAAAGAGCAGAGCCAGGCGATCATTGCCAATCGGTATGACAGCTGCCTGGATGATGTGCAGGATAAGGTGTACACCAGGGATCTGTTCCGGAGAGATTAGGGAAAGGAATTTTATCATGACGCAGAGAGAAAAAGACGGAACGCCTGCGAAGGAGAAAGTTCTGTTTATCATTGGAAAGCTGGCGACCGTGCTTCAGATTGTGATATCGGTTGTAACGTTGATTTTACTGAGACAGGCGGAGTTGATTCCGGACAGATTTTTGATTTTGTTCGGAGTGGTTCTGGCTGTTTTAATTATAGTTTTCTGGCTGCTGATGAAGCGGAAAATAAAACTGATCCGTTTCTGGATTGGCTTTATCCTGGCGCTGCTGGTTTCAGTGGGAATGGGATTTGCGGATCTGAAAATTTATGAACTGACACATACGCTGCAGAATATCACAGATACTACGGAGGAGACCACCCGCGTGGGCGTTTATGTGCTGGCGGATGATCCGGCTCAGTCAATAGAGGATATGGCCGGATATTCTTACGGGATTCTGGAAACCCAGGCCAGGGAAGAGACAGACAATGTAATCGCTCAGATCGACAGTGATCTGGGAACGCAGATTGCAGCAAAAACATTTGCAGATGCGGCAGGACTGGCGGACGGACTTTTGAACGGAGAGTGCGGCGCCATGATTCTCAATGAAGGCTTTATTGGGATGATTACGGAGACGGACGGCTATGAAGATTTTGAATCCCGTATCCGCGAAGTGGCTGTTTATGAGTGGGCGACTGTCATTGCGGAGACGCCGGAAAATCAGGAAGAGACCGATCCCATAAATGAGGATGGTATTTTCACTATGTATATCAGCGGTATTGATACTTTCGGATCCATTTCTGCAAAGAGCCGGAGCGATGTGAATATTCTGGCGGTGGTAAATACGAATACGCATCAGGTGCTTCTGGTTTCCACACCCCGGGATTATTATGTTCCGCTGTCTATTTCCAATGGGGCGAAGGATAAGCTGACCCATGCAGGAATTTATGGAGTGAATGTATCTATGGATACGCTGGCGATGCTGTACGATATCGATATTGATTACTATTTCCGTGTGAATTTCAGCGGATTTGAGCAGCTGATCAATGCCCTGGGCGGCGTTACGGTTCAGTCTGATTACAGTTTTGATGCCGGAGGTTATCATTTTGAGCAGGGTGCAAACTATGTGAACGGGGAGCAGGCTCTGGCTTTTGCAAGAGAGCGCTATTCCTTTACGGAAGGAGACCGCCAGAGAGGGAAAAATCAGATGGCGGTTATTACAGGTGTAATTAACAAAATGATTTCGCCGGCGGTTCTGAATGATTTCACCGGTCTCATGGAAGGGCTGGAGGGAAGCTTTGAGTCGGATATTCCATATACAGATCTGGCCGGTCTGGTGAGACAGCAGCTGTCAGATGGAGGATCCTGGAATGTGGTTACCTACAGTGCAGACGGAACCGGATCCCGGGCATCCACTTATTCTATGAGCAGCAGGCTGTATGTAATGATTCCGGATGAAACTACAGTCGATCATGCAAAAGAACTCATCAGTCAGGTGGAAAGCGGAGAGACGCTGGTACAGGAGTAGGCATTCCGGGAAAGGAGAGATTTTTTGGAAAAAAGTGGTGTTCCCATCTGGGAAAAAGTAACGCTGACGATTGGAGAAGCGGCAGCTTATTCCAACATAGGGATTAACAAATTAAATGAGATTGCGGGCAAGCCCGGCTGTCCGTTTGTGCTTTATGTAGGACGGAAGAAGTTAATTAAAAGAAAAGAATTTGAAGAGTTTATAAGCAGAAGTTCCGAAATATAAAGTTTCTCTGGAAATTTCCTTTTTTACGGGAGGGCAATTGTGAGTACGGAGCAGTATTTGATCTATCTTTTAAAATCTTTTTTGAATGAAAAGACGGATGTCATTCCACCGCCGGAGAGTGTTTCATTGGAAAAATTATATCAGTTATGTCAGAAACATAATGTTGCAGCGATCGCGTATGCTGTTCTGAGTCTTGCAGATATGGACGAAGAGCTGCTTACAAAGTTTAAAGATGCTATGGTTGGCGCTGTTTACCGGAATACTGTGCTGGACAGTATGATATCTGAGGTACTTGACCAGTTTGAAAGTTTCCGGATACCATATGCCATTCTAAAAGGGTATCGGCTGAAACAGGATTATCCTGTTCCGGAATTCCGGACAATGGGAGATGTGGATTTTCTTATAAAAGAGGAGCATCGGATGGAAGCTGACCGGCTGCTGCTGGCTATGGGGTATGAAAAGGACTGGACCATGGGAAGCACATGGACCTATAAAATGGCGGGAACAACTCTGGAAATTCACACAAAGCCGGCTTTTGGCAATTACTGGAACCAGGTCAATTATGAAGGATATTTTCTGAAAATTTTTTCACGTCTGAACAGAAGGGAAAATACATATGAAATGCTTTTAAGCGGAGAGGATCATTTTATTTTTCTGCTGTTTCATCTTGCAAAACACCTGAATTCATCGGGAGCGGGAATTCGAATGATACTGGATCTGGCGGTTGTTCTGAAGAAGCATCTGGCGGAACTGGATTGGAAATATATAAAAGAAGAATTGCAGAGTATCCGGCTGCTGGAATTTTCAGAACATATTTTTGATTTATGTGCAGAGCTCTTTGAGGTAGAAGTGCCGTTTCACTCACAGCAGACAGACGAAAAACTGCAGAAACAGCTGCTTGCTTATATACTGCAGGGCGGGATTTTCGGATTTGAAAGACCGGACAGTATACGAAGGCTCAGAAACGGGATTCGAGCCGGAAATATTTCCGGGGACCGGCGTATTCAGATTTCAGCCGGAATAAAACTGCTGTTTCCTGGGAGAAAGCACATGGCCGCATTTCTGCCTGCTGTGGAAAAGCATGTCTGGATGCTTCCTCTGGCATGGATCAGACGCTGGAAAATGGGGTTGAAATACAGAGACCGGGTGGAACACAGTTTATCCGGTTTTACGGAAAATGTGGAGGAAGCCAGAAGTCAGTATCTTTTGTTAAAGCAGATTGGTTTATAGAAAGGTTATTGCAATGAAAATTTTAATAACCGGGGTCAGAAGCTTTTTTGGCGGAAATCTGGCGGCGGCGCTGGCGGATTTCCGGGATGGCAGAGATTGTATACATAACATAAACGGGGAAAAATGGAAGATTTGTGTCTGGGACAGTGATCTGCCCTGGGAAGAGCTGGACCGGTATTGCCGGGATGCAGATTTTGTATTTCATTTCGCCGGAACAGATGTATCGGACAATCCGGATGAGTTTATGCGTGGAAATTTCGGGTTGTCGATGAAACTGCTGGATAAATTGCGAAGATATCAAAATACCTGTCCCGTCATGCTTGCGTCCTCTGTCTGGGCGGCTCGGGCAGAGAAGCGTGCGGGATCCTGCTCCGGAAGATATCTTGAATATGGGAGATCAAAGCTGGCGGCGGAGGAGCTGTTTTTTGAGCATGAAGCGAGAACTGGGGCCAAAGCGCTGATTTACCGTTTCCCGGATTTTTCAGACGAGCAAAAAGGAACGGCCAAAGCAGTTTATGAGGAGGCTCTGGTGGAAGAAATGACTGCGGCGCTGAGGGACAGGAGCATCGCTGTGAATTTTATGGAAACAGGGCGGGAGCGCGCCGGAATGGACGTTATTGCTTTGTGCCGCTGGCGGACAATTCTGCGGAGCAGAATTCTTTTTTGCAGGGACAAGTGGCAGAAGAGAGGGATAAGTGGCTCAAAAACGGAGGAAATTATAAAGTATAATGGAAAAGAGGTGGTTTATGTGAACTTTGCGGTCTGTGACCTCAGTAGCAGAGATTCCATAAAGCTGAAAACGGATTTGTCCCGGATCTGGCCGGAGGTAAAGATTGACGTTTTCCGGGACTGCGGCCGTCTGTTGGAACAGATCCGGCAGGGGGACAGATATGAACTGCTTTTTCTGGATGTTTTTGTTTTGTATATGAGAATGCCGGACGGATCCTGCGCAGTTGATCTGATTCAGAGGGAGCTTCCACGAAGCGAACTGGTTTTTACAAGCGTTGGCAGGGATTACGGTCCGGAAGCATTTGAGCGGAATGCGCTGTACTATTTCGTAAAGCCCTGCAGTCAGAAAAAACTGCTGGAGATCAAACGAAGGTTCCGTGAAAGGCACATGCCGGAAGTGGAGGTATATGATTCAAAGACGCGCCAGACATATAAGCTGTCTTTTCAGAAAATTGTTTACATAGAAAGTCTGCGCAATTATCTGTATATACATCTGGCCGCCGATGACGTTGTCAAGGTGCGGGGAAGTCTGACGGATTTTATGGAAAAGCTGGATGATCGGTTCCTTAAGATCAACCGGGGCATTATTGTAAATATGGCGGAGATAGAGCAGATGAGCACAGATTCCTGTAAAATAAACGGTCTGATTTTTATGCTCAGCAGAAGTAGCAGGGCAGAAAACCGGCGGAAATATTATGAGTACAGATTCAGAAATGATCCGGGAGGCGATGAGTATAGGTGAGATTCAAAAAAAGGGTGGAGAAGTGGACAGATTCAGATTAATTGACGGATTAAAAATGCGGACAGTTGCCGGACAGACCCTGCTGATGCCTGTCGGGAAAACAAGCGCAGTCGTTCATCAGGTGGCAATGCTGAATAAGGAAGCAGGCAGACTGGTCGGGTTTATGACCGGTGAATTCACCGTAGAGGACATCGTAGAAAAGGGTATGCAGGTCTACAATGTAGAGGAGTCTGTTCTCCGCGCAGATGTGGAAAAGCTGGTAAACACCCTTGGAAAGGCAGGGATGCTGATTGGAAAAGGATTTGAACGGCGCAAAGGAGGAGAGACAAAGGCCATATCCGGAACAGTACGGATTGCAGACGGAAAAGTCGTCTCCAGTACCTCGTCGGGCATCCGGACGATCCCGTCCGATTCCGATCCAGGGAGCCTTTGAGCTGACGCCCCGCTGTAATTTTCACTGCAGGATGTGCTATGTACGGCTGGATCCGGATGAGATTCCCGCCCGGGGCAGAGAGCTGAGCGCATCGGAATGGATCCGTCTGGGAGAACAGGCGGTGGATGCGGAGACCCTCTCCCTTACCATTACGGGAGGCGAACCGCTGATGCATCCCCAGTTTCCGGAAATCTATGAAGCGCTGACAGAGATGGGATTTTTTATCACCCTTCAGACCAATCTGTCACTGCTGGATGGAAAACTGATGGATCTGATTGCGGAACGGCCGCCCAGAGCTGTCAAGTCCACGCTGTATGGAGCCACAGAGGAGACTTATGAAAAGGTCTGCGGCGTCAAAAACGGACTGCAGATGGTCAGACGGGGAATTGAAAATGTAAAACATGCGAAGATACCATTGGTACTGGTTTCTACCGTGATCCGGGAGAACCAGGAGGAGTTGAACGCCATTCATCAGCTGGCGGCTGATTACGGTTTTCCCCTGGCACATACCCACAATGTAATGAATACCAAGCGCAATGGAAATGAAAAGAATATTCTTTCTTCCAGGATTCTGTTTGAGGATCTGACGGAGAAAGAAAAAAAAGAGGCACGTATAAAGCCGCATCAGATCATACGCACTCCGCTGGATGGGTGCGGAAATTATAAAAACGGCGGGTACTGGATTCTGTGGAACGGGCATTTAAGCCTGTGCGCCCACATGGATTTGGATTATACTCCTCTGAATATAACCGGGGAAGGAAAGCCGGAGGGAATTGCATCCTACTTTCACCGGATGCTGGATGATCTGGATCGGAAATATCCTGTGGGCTGCTGTGACAGCTGTGAGGCCAGCCGGTACTGCAGTACATGTCCGGCTGTATTATATGCGGATAACACGGTTCCCGGTGAGGGGAAATGTCTGACGGCGCAGAGGATGATGGAGTGTGCTCGGAAAAATTGTTGACAGGATCAGGAAAGAAATGGATAAAATTTTGAGATATAGCATAAAAAATTAAGAAGGAGAGATCTGCAAAATTAGCATGGAAGAAAAAGTAGATTCTATTTCAGAAAAAAATGGGAATATAGAAAAGAAAAATGCACAAATACTTCAAGTTACTGAAAAATCGCATTCAAAAATGAAAGAAGGGTACATGCGTTTGATTAATGGTATTCGAATTAAAAAAATTGCTGGACAGACGTTGATGGTGCCGACAGGAAAGGCTGTTTCCAAAGTTTACCAACCTGCAGTGCTTAATAGTGACGCTGCGGTTTTAGTTAATATGATGACTGAGGATTTTACAGTGAATTCCATCGTTGCCCAGGGAATGAATATCTTTAGAGTAGATGAAGCCATTTTGAGAAAAGATGTGGAACACTTGATTAATCAACTGATGTTGGCCGGAATGTTGGAAGGTGAGGAGGTGGAACGAAGGTTGAAATCGGCGATGACGACATTATCGGGTACAGCAGTTGTGAGAGAAGGAAAAATATGTTCAAGCGAAACAGAATGTATAAAAAGATCTTTTGGAGATTGTTAATTAATAATAAAGATAGTTGAAAGGAAGATAATATTATGGATGAATTAAGAGGAACCATCAGTGAAAGGGAATTAAAAACATATAATGGAGCAGAGATTATATTATTGCAAAATTCCAATAATGGAACTACATCTGACATTAGCGGAGATCTGTCAGGCTCGGGATCTTATGAATGGCGTATTAGTTGGAATGAAGACGGATTTATTGGAATAGACTGGAATGCATTTAGTGGTGAGGATCAATTGCAGGTTTATGGGTCAGTTGCGGCAGTCATAGAAGCAATACGAGAAGATCCTGTAGAGTTTGCGATATCTGTTGCTACTACAAATGGTCCGGCACGGAGGGCAGGATGTGCTAGTGCTGATCGAACATCATAGTAATGAAGATTATAAAAAGTTTTCGAATATGCTTTAGCTATAATAAGATTGCTTGAAAAGTTAAGGAGTAGTCGATTTTCGAGTGTGTGAAATTTCCTCTATAAATATGTAATGGAAAGGTTTTTCCAAAAAGACTTGTTATTATGGTGAAACAAAAGAATCCTGTATCTGATTTTTTTTCATATGCTGGAGTGTGTACAGAAAAGTTTTTGATATAGGCAATATTTTGTAAAGAATAAATGCTGGATTTTTGGATTCATTATCCAGCAGATTTTATAAGATACTGATAGTCTGCTTAATTTGTACGAGACAAACTACAGTAATAAATCCGTTAGAATATTTTATATGTTATGGATTATTAATCGGCTTCAATAATCCAGTTTAAAAGGAACAAAAATTATAGATCGTTATAAAATTTTAATGAGACGATGATAGAAGTTGTTTTTGCAAATTTGTATGTTGTTATAAAAACAAAAATAATAAAAATTTCTTCATTTTGGTCATTGTTTTCGTTTTCACAGTTTTCTTTAGATACAGATAATGATAATATTACGATCCATCAGAAAGCAATAGAAGAAAAGATATTTCTATATGCAGAGGGATATGAAAATTTATCAGTACCACTTTTATATCCAGAGGATCCTTACTGGACAGAGCAGCAGGTATACCGCCTCTGCGCCAACATCCTCCTCTCCAAAGGAGCTCTTCATCTCCACAGTTCCTTTGTCTTGTACAGAGAAAAAGCCATTCTTTTTACCGGTCCTTCCGGGATCGGCAAGACCACCCAGGCGGAGCTCTGGCGGGATTACCGGGGAGGACTGATTGTGAATGGGGATGCTTCTCTGATCCGGAAAGTGGACGATGTGTGGCAGGCTTTTGGGACGCCCGTTCATGGCAGCAGTCCATACTGTGAGAACAGGCAGGCTCCTATAGCGGCGCTGATTGCACTGCGGCAGGGGAAAGAGAACAGGATGGAACGGCTGGACGGATATGAGGCTTTGCGGTTCTGCCTTCCGGAATTGTACCGTCCCAAAATGGAGCCGGAGACGGAGGAGGTGTTCTGGAATACGGTAGACGCCTTTTTTTCGGAGATTCCGGTATATCTTCTGACCTGCCGTCCCGATGAGGATGCCGTAGCTCTTACGGAAAACACAATATTCCAAACTGAAAATTAAAAGCCGAAGCGCTGCTTCGCGGAAATGGGGGACCTCATTCCTGTATTCGGAAACGATGCCGAGTATGGGGATGAGATTTTTCCGTTTATAAGGAGAGTCATGAAGGAACTGAAACGCGTTGTTCAGAAAATCAGAGATGGAAAATTGAAAAAACTTCTGGAAGAGCTGGCGTGGATGTATATATATGTGCGTCAGTACTGGCTGTGGATCGTGTTGTATATTCTGCTGGGGGCGTCCGGCTCTGTGCTGGGACTGGGGACTTCTGTCGTAAGCCGGAATCTGGTGGACGCGGTAACCGGGGTGAATTCCCAGAGGATCGTGGAGGTGGCGTCTCTGTATGTGGGAGTAGGAGTTTCCCAGATTTTTGTTAATGCGGTCAAAACGCGGCTTTCATTGAGAATCCGCCTGAAGGTGACTAATGAAATCCGGGCGGACATTTACGAGCAGGTTCTGAATACGGACTGGGAATCGCTGGCAAAATACCGTTCCGGTGATCTGCTTTACCGGGTCAACGGAGATGCGGGAATGGTGGCAAATAATATTCTTACCTTTCTTCCAAATGCCGTCAGTGTCTGTATCAGTTTTGTGGGAGCCTTTTCCATTGTGATGAAGAATGATCCGGCCATGGCGCTGATTGCTCTTGCGGGCGCGCCCATTTCACTGATTATGTCCCGGTATCGTGTAAAACGGACCAGGGATCTTCAGAGGGAAAATCAGGGGCTGTCCAGCGACCGTACCGTGTTTGACCAGGAAACTTTTCAGAATCTTCAGTTTATTAAGGCATTCAGTATGCTGGATCAGGTAAAGAAAAAGTTTTATAAGCTGCAGCAGGATACCATACAGATGTCTCTGAAACAGAATAAATTTCAGACGGGAACCATGATTATCACTTCGCTGGTGGGACAGATTGTAGGATATGCCTGTTACGGATTCGCGGTGTACCGCCTCTGGCAGGGAGAAATCAGTTACGGGACCATGACCATGTTTGTATCCATGGCTTCGTCTCTCCGGGGATCCTTCAGCAGTATCATCGGGCTTCTTCCCGCCCTGATCTCCGCGGGAGTCAGCGCGGAGCGGATTATGGAAGTGGTAAAGCTCCCGAGAGAGTCTGCAAAGGATGATACGCAGGCCGGGAAAATGAAAGAAAAAGCGCAGGAGACAGGCGCCTGGGTACATATGGAAAATGTGGACTTTGCCTATGAAGATGAAAACTGGGTATATCAGAACGCCTGTTTCCGGGCAGAGCCGGGAGAGATTGTTGCGCTGATCGGACCCTCCGGACAGGGGAAAACAACGACGCTGAATCTGCTTCTGGGATTATACCATCCACAGAAGGGATCAATTACGGTGGGCAATCCCGGGGGCAGTGAACTGGAAGCTTCCTCCTCCACCCGGTGTCTGTTCAGCTATATTCCTCAGGGGAATACACTGTTTTCCGGCAGTATTGCCGACAACATGCGTATGGTGAAGCCCGGTGCGTCGGACGAAGAAATTGTGGAGGCTCTGAAAGCTGCCTGTGCCTGGGATTTTGTGGAGAAGCTGGAGGAAGGCATTCAGACGCAGGTGAGAGAGCGGGGACAGCGGTTTTCGGAGGGACAGAAACAGCGGCTGTCCATTGCCAGGGCTCTTCTGGCGGATGCTCCGATTATGATACTGGATGAGGCCACCAGCGCGCTGGATGTGGCGACAGAGCGGCGGGTGCTGCGCAGCATCATAAAAAAAGAACCCCATCGGACATTAATTGTGGCGGCTCATCGTCCGAGCGTGTTCTCCATGTGCAGCCGGGTTTATAAAATACAGGATCACACCGTTTTAGAAGTGGATGAAGACGGTATCCGGCAGTTTTTAAATGATTTCTAGCCGAATGAGGGAAAGGACTCACGATGAAATTTGTAAGAACTTCAGTAGTTATTATTTTTATTCTGGCTCTCGGAGCTTTCGGACTTTCCAAAGTTGTGTATATGAGAAACCGGGATACCTCTGTTCCGGTGATTGCCAGTGACAGGGAGGTACTGGAAATTCCCTGTGATTATACAGAGGAACAGCTGGTAGAAGGGCTGACGGCTTATGATGAAAAAGACGGCGATCTGACTTCGGAAATTGTGGCTGGCAATTTTTCACGTTTTATAGAGACAGGGATCTGTGACGTGACATATGTGGTGTTTGATTCGTCCAATCAGCCGGGGACGCTGACCAGAAGGGTGCAGTTTTCCGATTATCATTCTCCGGATTTCACGCTGAGTGACTCTCTTGTGTTTGAAGAGGGCGGCGGAAGCTACAGTACAGTGCTGGAAAGACTGGGAGCCTGGGATCTGCTGGACGGCGACCTGTCGGACTGGGTGACTGCCACAGATACGGACGCCAGCTATCAGAAATCCGGTGATTATTATATCCAGCTGGAAGTGACAAACAGTTTCGGGGATACATCGTCTGTGAGCCTTCCCATACATATTCTGAGAAGTGATTCCAACAGTATGGAGATTGATCTTTCTTCCTGGCTGGTTTATCTGAATGCGGGGGAGGAAATAAATCCCGCAGATTATGTGGAGGCTCTTTATGATGGGGATGGAAGGAGTCTGGACACAAATCAGGTCACATGGGAGTCGGAGGTGGATCCGCAGACGCCCGGGACGTATGAGATTCATTATGAAGCGTCAGACGGTCAGGGACGCACCGGAGAAACATGGATGACTGTGATTGTGAGAGAGTAGGAGGCGGAGCCCGTGAAGAAAGAGAATATCAGTTTTGATGAGATCAGCATCAGAGGAATTTGTTCTGACTTGTTCCACAATCTGCTGTTTATTATACTGGCGGCGGCAGCCATGTGGCTGGGAGCCGCCGGGGTGGGAAATCTTATTTACAGCCCGCAGTATGCGTCTTCCGCCACAGTTGTAGTCAGTGAGAAAGGCGGAAGCAGTATATATTCTTCGCTGTCTGTGGCGAATGAGATGGCCAGTGTGTTCAGTGAAGTTTTTCAGAGCGATGCTTTGCGGGAAAAGATTATAGAAGATACCGGAGAGGAGATTCAGGGAACGATTACCTGTGAAGCGATTGAGGAGACAAACCTGCTGGTGCTGAATGCGGTGTCAGAAGATCCCAGGCAGGCATACTTGTTTATCAATTCTGCCCTGAAGCATTATGAAGATGTTTCAACCTATATTTTTTCCAATGCGTCTCTCGAGATCGTGCAGGAACCTCAGGTTCCTGAATCTCCTTCCAATACATCCAGGCTGGTGTCCATGCGAAATCTCCTGGCGGCGGCAGGCGCAGCGGGAATGATAATTATTGTAATTCTGTTTTACCTGTTTCGGTTTACGGTAAAAAATGTGGTGTCTGCGTCCCGGCAGCTGGATGGAACGATACAGGGAGTGATTCCTTATGAAAAAAAGGCTTCCTTCAAAAAGAAAAAAAGAAGCAAGCAGGCGTTGCTTTTGGCTTCGCCGCTTGTCAGTATGGGCTTTGCAGAGGCCAGCCGTAAAATTGAGGCAAGTGTGGAGCATCACATGAGGAAACGGGATCTGAAAGTGCTTCAGGTGGCAAGCATTAATGAAAATGAGGGAAAATCCACGGTGGCGGCGAATCTTGCCCTTGCTCTGGCGGAGAAGCACAGAAAGGTGCTGCTGATCGACGGCGATCTGCATAAGCCGGCTCAGTATAAGATTTTTTCCCGAAAGTCACAGGGACACTTTTCCCTGGAAGAAGTGTTGAAGGGAGAGGCGGACTGGCAGGATGCTGTAATCGGGAACCGGCAGAATTACCTGTATCAGCTGCTGCAGTTCCGGCCGGTTGCCGATTCGTCCGGGGCGCTGAATGCTCCGACGCTGACGGAGCTGATGAACACATGGCGGGAAGAGATGGATTATATTATTATCGACAGCTCGCCCACAGCGGTTTCAACCGATTCGGAGGTATGGATGCAGCTTGCCGATACGGTGCTTCTGGTGATCCGGCAGGACTGGTCCGATGTCCGAGTGATTAATGATACCGTGGATCTGGTCTGGCAGAGCGATACGGATTTTGCGGGATTTGTTCTGAATGCGTTCCGAAGTGAATGGACACAGCCCCGCCAGGAATATGGATACAGAAGCTATGCGTCATATACAGCGGAAAGGAAATAAGGCTATGACAGACAACACAATGGATCACAATTCCATTCAGGATCGTGATGAAACAGAAATCGATCTTGTAATGCTGGCGAAGGATTTTTCAAGGATCTTCCGAAAATTCTGGTGGCTTTTTCTGATTTTGGTAATTTTGACCACAGGCGGATACGGTCTGTTCAGTTATATCAGTTATACTCCCATGTATCGGTGCAGCGCAACGTTTACGGTGTCTACGGGAGACGATGAGAGCGGAAGTTACAGTTTTTACTATGATCAGAACTCTGCGGATCAGCTGTCAAAAACCTTTCCTTATATACTGGAAAGCAGTTATTTTAACAGTGTGCTTCTGGAAAACCTGGGAGAAGATTCACTGAACGGGACGATTACCGCGGAGACGGTAGAAAATTCCAATATGGTTACCATGACGGTGGAGAGCCCTGATCCTCAGGATGCGGTGAAAATACTGGAAACAGCCCTGGACATTTATCCGGAGACGGCCAGGTTCGTGCTGGGAACCATACAGTTTAATCTCATTGACAGTCCTCAGACGCCTGGGGCGCCCTATAATCAGCCGGATCCTGTCCGGGTGCTGGGAAGGGGAGTTCTGGCAGGAGCAGCGGCCGGCGTCGTTGTGCTGGGGATTCTGGCATTTTTCCGTCGGACGGCGAAAAGCCCGGAGGATATGAAGCGGTTCACCAGCCTGAAATGTCTGGCCGTAATTCCCTATGTAAAGTTTAAAGCGAGAAACAAAAAGGTGGATACCAGACTTTCAGCGCTGAACAGGAGAATTCCCTATAATTTCAGAGAAAATGTACGGGCGCTGCAGATTCGTCTGGAGCGGGAGATGGGGAAAAATAATGAGAAGATTCTGATGGTTACCAGCACCATGCCGGGTGAGGGAAAATCCACAGTGACGACAGCTCTGGCTGAGATGTTTGCGTCAAAAGGAAAGAAAGTGCTTCTGATTGACGGAGATCTGAGAAAGCAGGAGGATGCGCGGATTCTGGAATGCGGCGACGGCATCGGGCTTGCAGACATGTTCCCGGAAAATAAGGGTGCGGAGAATAAAATTAAGATCAGAAGATTAAGGAAGCAGCAGTTCTGGTTTATCGGAAGTACCAGAACGACAGATCAGCCGGCGGGGATTTTAAGCCATCCGAAGCTGCCGGGGGTGATCCGCAGACTGGCTGATAAAATGGACTATGTGATTCTGGACACTCCGCCCTGCGGTATTTTTCAGGACGCCGCTCTTATGGAGGAGTATGTGGATTCTGTTCTGTACGTGATTAAGTATGATGCGGTTCCTCAGCAGAAAATTATTGAAAGCCTTTCTTTTCTGAAAGGAAGCGGCCCGCATTTTCTGGGAT
>CAMLYL010000009.1 GCA_946491665.1 uncultured Lachnospiraceae bacterium
TTTATAGTTACGGTGAACGGAGTGAACAGTAACGATTTATAACGACCGGAGGAAAGGAGTGCGGATGATGACCTTACCGAAGGATCCTGTGATGATGCTCAGTGTCGTTAATACAGAATTAAGAGACCGTTTCCCGACGCTGGAGCGGCTGGCGGCGGCACATATGATGGAGGAACAGGAAATAAAGGCAAAGCTGGAGCAGATCGGCTATCAGTATGATGCGGAGCAGAACCGGTTTGTATAGCGTAAAGCCGATTCCGGCGGAATGGGAGGGCGCAGAAAATGGATGATCATATTATTTTTCATATTGATGTAAATTCCGCTTATCTGAGTTGGAGCGCCTTAAAGCTGCTGGAGGAAGGGGCCTCCGTGGATATCCGGACGATTCCGGCGATTGTGGGAGGGGATCAGAAAACCCGGCACGGAATTGTGGTGGCGAAATCCATCCCGGCGAAGGCCTGCGGGATTCATACGGCGGAGACGGTTGCCAGCGCCTTAAAGAAGTGTCCGGATCTGCTGATGGTCCCGCCGGATCACACGTATTATAGAAAAAAGAGCCGGATGCTTATGGAATATCTGTCCGGGATCTGTCCCTGCATCGAGCAGGTCAGTGTGGACGAGTGCTATATGGACTATGAGCCGATTCGGGGAAAGTATGGGACGCCGGAAGAGACGGCGGCATTTCTCAAGGACAGTGTACGTGAAAAGTTTGGATTTACGGTAAATGTTGGAATTTCCGACCGGAAGGTTCTGGCAAAAATGGCTTCTGATTTTAAGAAGCCTGATCTGGTTCATACCCTTTACGTCCGTGAGATCCGGGAGAAGCTGTGGCCTCTTTCCATTGATTCCCTTCATATGTGCGGAAAAAGCAGCGCCGGCCTTTTAAAAAAGATGGGGATCCGCACCATTGGGGATCTGGCAGAAACGGATAAGACCATGGTAGAGAGCTGGCTGAAAAGTCATGGACGCCTTCTCTGGGAGTACGCGAACGGTATCGACGATTCTCCGGTGATTTCCCAGCCCGCGAAGGCAAAAGGCGTTGGAAACTCAACCACGATCGCCCATGATGTGACAACGGCAAAGGAAGCTTATGAGATTTTGAGAAAACTGGCGGAATCTGTCAGCAGCCGTCTGAAAAAGAAGCAGTTTCTGGCAGGACAGGTGAGCACGGAAATTAAATATTCCACATTTCAGTCTGTTTCCCATCAGACGACGCTTCTGACTGCCACATCGGATGCAGATGCGATTTACCGTCAGGCCTGTGAGCTGTTTGATGAGCTGTGGGACGGAAGCGCCATTCGTCTTCTGGGGATCCGTACCACCAAACTGGAGGATGAGGGGCAGCCGGTACAGATGAATCTTTTTGAATTTCAGAAGGAGAAAGAGAGTTCGGAAAAGCAGAAGAAACTGGAGGAGGCCCTGAAGAAAATCCGGAGCCGCTATGGGGATGATGCAGTTCATAAAGGGGTATAGGGTATAGGATTATAGGGAAAAAGAAATTGACATAAATTTAACACTATGTTATCGTATTTTTTGCATGAAACAAACTTTTTTTATTCATTTTTCAGAATTGTTTTCAAGGGATACGAAGCTGATTCTGGAAGTTATGCAAACATGAAACAAATGGTTTTAAAGAAGGGGAATTTGCGATGAACACAGAAAAGAAAAATCCGGCGAACCCGTCCGGACAGGATTTTACGCTGCTGGCTCCCACACTGGAGAAGTATGCGGCAGTTCCGGGCAGTCTGATCACTATTCTGCAGCAGGCCCAGGAGATTTACGGGTATCTGTCAGAGGATGCGATCCTGTACATATCTGAGAAGACCGGGATTCTTCCGGCAAAGATTTACGGAGTAGCTACTTTTTATGCCCAGTTCCGGCTGAAACCGGTAGGAAAGTATCTGATTATGATGTGCAAGGGAACTGCCTGTCATGTAAATGGTGCGGACCGGGTGCAGGAGGCTGTGGAAGAGCATCTGGGTATTCACGATGGTGATACCACGGAGGATGGTATTTTTACACTGAACACGGTAGCCTGTCTTGGCTGCTGCTCTCTGGCTCCCGTTATGATGATTAAGAGTTCTGACGGGGAAGAAACATATGGAAATCTGACAAAAGATTCCGTTGTAAAGATTCTGGACGAGATCCGGAACAGAAAACCAGGGGAGGTGCAGTAGATGAAGGTCGTAATCGGACAGGGAAGCTGCGGCATCGCCAGCGGCGCAAAAAAGACAGAAAGTGAATTCAGAAAACAGCTTGTGGAGCGTGATCTGAAGAATGTGGTACTGGATAAGGCAGGATGTATCGGAACCTGTTATCTGGAGCCTATTGTGGATGTATACGGAGATGACGGAGAACTGCAGGCACGCTATGTGAAGGTGCAGCCGGATCGCGTGACAGCTATTGTGGAAGAGCATCTGATCGGCGGAACGCCGAAAGAGGAATATATGATTTCCGATGAGGATGCGGCGATTCTGAACCGTCAGAAGCGGATTGTTCTGCGCAACTGCGGTCTGATCAATCCGGAGCGCATTGAGGAATATATGCAGGCGGACGGTTATGAAGCTGCAAAAAAGGCTCTGACGGAGATGACGCCGGAAGAGGTGATTGAGGAAATAAAGACTGCCGGCTTAAGAGGCCGCGGCGGCGCGGGATTCCCCACCTGGTTTAAATGGAATGCCGCCCGTCAGAGTGCGGGAAATGAGAAATATATTGTCTGTAACGCAGACGAGGGCGATCCGGGCGCCTTTATGGACCGAAGCGTCCTGGAGGGTGATCCCAACTCCGTCCTGGAAGGTATGATTATCGGCGGCTACGCTATGGGAGCCTGCGAGGGAATTATTTATGTCCGCGCGGAGTATCCTCTGGCAATCGCCCGTCTGGAGACAGCTATTGACCAGGCCCGTGGGAAGGGATTCCTGGGCAAGGGCGTTTTTGGAACAGACTGGGATTTCGATATCCGGATCAAAGCGGGAGCCGGAGCTTTTGTCTGCGGTGAGGAGACTGCCCTGATTGCATCTCTGGAGGGCGAACGGGGAATGCCCCGTCTGAAACCGCCCTTCCCGGCCCAGAAGGGATACTGGCAGAAGCCTACCAATATTAATAACGTGGAAACTTATGCCAATGTGGCATGGATTATTCTTCATGGCGGCGAGGCCTTTGCGGCCTATGGTTCCGGTCCCAGTAAGGGAAATAAAGTATTTGCCCTGGCCGGAAAGATTAAAAAAGGCGGTCTGGTGGAGGTTCCCATGGGGCTGTCTCTGCGGGATGTGATCTATAAGACCGGCGGCGGAATCAAGAATGACAAAGAGTTCAAAGCCGTTCAGATGGGCGGCCCTTCCGGCGGATGTATTCCGGCAGAACTGATCGATACTCCCGTTACTTATGAGGATATCAATAAGACAGGAGCTATTGTCGGATCCGGCGGTATGATTGTCATGGACGAAAATACCTGTATGGTGGATATGGCCCGCTACTTCCTGGATTTTACCCAGAAGGAGTCCTGCGGCAAATGCAATTACTGCCGTCTGGGAACCAAGCGTATGCTGGAAATCCTGGAGCGGATTACCAACGGTGAAGGCCGTGACGGTGATATTGAGCTTCTGGAGGAACTTGCGGAGAAGATCCGTGACGGCGCTATGTGCGGTCTGGGTCAGACAGCGCCCAACCCGGTGCTGACCACTCTGAAGTATTTCCGCAATGAATACGAGGATCATATTTATAATCATAAATGTACTGCGAAATCATGTAAGGCGCTGATTTCCTACCATATCACTGACAAGTGTGTCGGATGTACCCTGTGTGCCCGCCAGTGCCCTGTAAATGCGATTTCGGGAACGGTGAAGCAGCAGCATACAATCGACCCTGAAGCATGTATCAAGTGCGGCAAGTGCGCGGAGAACTGTAAGTTCGGCGCAATTGAGATTCAGTAGGAGGTGTGAGGAAAATGGTAAAACAGTACAGAATCAATATTGACGGAAAAGAAGTGACCGCTCTGCCGGGACAGACGATCCTGCAGGTGGCCAGAGAAAATGATATTTTTATCCCCACCCTCTGTTATGATGAGCGGATGGAGATTTATGGAGCCTGCGGCCTCTGTGTGGTAGAGGTGGAGGGCAATCCGAAGCTTTTAAAAGCCTGCGCGACAGAGGTTGCGCCCAATATGATTATCCATACAAAGAGCAAAAGGATTGAGGAGTCCAGGAAGACGAATCTGGAACTGCTCCTGTCCAACCATGTAGGAGACTGCCGTCCTCCCTGTGTGAAGAACTGTCCGGCTGAGACTGACTGCCAGGGCTATGTGGGGCTGATTTCTGAGGGACGTTACCGGGAAGCGCTGGAGCTGATCAAGGAGAAGATTCCGCTTCCGGCTTCCATTGGACGTGTCTGCCCTCATCCCTGTGAGCAGGCCTGCCGCCGCGGCCTTGTAGAAGAACCGGTGGCCATCGCCAGTCTGAAGCGTTTTGCGGCAGATCTGGATATGGACGGCGAGACCTATCTGCCGGACTGTGCAGAGGATACCGGAAAAACAGTCGCTGTGATCGGCGGAGGCCCTTACGGACTTTCCATGGCATATTTCCTGCGCAGAAAGGGCCATGCGGTAACTGTTTTTGAGGCAATGCCTTATGCGGGAGGTATGCTCCGCTATGGTATTCCGGAGTATCGTCTTCCCAAGGAAGTGCTGGAGGAGGAGGTTTCCCTGATCCGTGAGATGGGTGTGGAAATCCGTACAAACACCAGAGTCGGAAAGGATATTTCCTTTGATTCCATTCGTGAGAATTATGACGCGGTCTGCATCGGTATCGGCGCATGGAAGTCTACCGGAGTGCGCTGTGAGGGCGAAGACCTTCCCGGAGTGATCGGCGGTATTGATTTCCTTGGCAAAATTGAGCGCAATGAGCCTTTTGTCATGGGCAAAAAGGTAGCTATTGTCGGCGGCGGAAATACAGCCATGGATGCCTGCCGCAGCGCGGTGCGCATGGGCGCTGATGAAGTATACAATATTTACCGCCGGACCAAAGATGAGATGCCTGCGGATATGGTAGAGATCGAAGAGGCCGAGGAAGAGGGCGTTATTTTCAGGAATCTGAGAAATCCGCTGAAGATCCACGCAGGTGAGGACGGCCGGGTGGCTTCCATGACCCTGCAGGTTATGGAACTGGGCGAGCCCGATGCCAGCGGCAGACGTTCCCCCAGGGCAGTGGAAGGCTGCACGGAAGAGCTTGAGGTGGACATGGTGATTCTCGCCATCGGACAGGCTGTGAATCCGGAAGGAATTACCGGCGTAGAGTTTACCAGAAAGAACGGTATTGTTTATGACAAAGATACCTTTATGACAGCGATTCCCGGCGTATTTGCCGGCGGTGACTGCGGCAATGACAAGATCTCCATTGCGGTAGAATCTATCTCTGACGCCAGAAAGGGCAGTGACGTGGTAGATTCCTATCTGGCCGGGGAGACAGTTCCCTATCGTCCGGAGTTCATTGTAAAACGTGATGATATTACAGAAAAGACCTTTGAGGACAGAGAGCGCCAGTGCCGTCCGGTGATGGCTCAGCTTTCCCCGGAGGAGAGAAAAGATAATTTTATCGAGGTAGTGAAGGGATACACCGAGGAGCAGGCAAGAACGGAGGCTTCCCGCTGTCTGGAGTGCGGCTGCCACGATTATTATGAATGTAAGCTGGTGAATTATGCAAACCAGTATAATGTAAAGCCGGAGCGGATTGCGGGCGATATCCACCGGACAGAGTTTGAGGATCCTCATCCGTATATTGAGAGAGATCCCAATAAGTGTATTCTCTGCGGTCTCTGTGTCCGTGCCTGTGAGGAGGTTATGGGCGTGGGAGCTCTGGGATTTGTACAGCGGGGATTTGATACCGTTGTGCTTCCTGCGCTTGGAAAGCATCTTTCTGATACCGGCTGTATCTCCTGCGGACAGTGCGTCAGCGTCTGCCCTACAGGAGCGTTGCAGGAGCATCTTCCCATGAAGAAGCAGATTCCTCTCCAGACAGAGGAGACAGATACGATCTGCGGGTTCTGTTCTGTGGGCTGTTCTGTGAAGACCGAGACCTGCGGTACTCTGGCGGTGAAGGCCGTTCCGGATCCCGAGGGACCGGTAAATCAGGGTGTGCTCTGCAAGGGAGGTAAGTTCGGATTTTCTTCCTTCAGTAAGGAAGAGAATAAGCTTCAGGTTCCTCTGATGAAGAAAGCAGGAGGCTGCACCGGATGTGCTTCCGCTGGAGACGGCGCTGCCTGTGCAGCGACAGCTTCTCTCTGCGAGACCAGCTATCATGACGGACTGATGCTGACTGCAAAATCTGTAGAATCCGCAGCAAGACGCTACGGCAGTGATGCTGTTGCGATTGCGGTATCCGACCGCTTTACCACGGAGGAAGCTTATGTGGCGAAGAAGCTGGCTGACCGTCTGGGCGCCAGGATTTTCAGTTTCAACAACCGCGCCTGCGGACTGGAGCCGGTGCTGGGACTGAATTCCACACCGAATACCATCGATGAGCTGATGAGCACAGAAGTAATTCTGGCTGTGGGATTTGACGCTGCCGCAAACCAGGTAATGCGTGTAAAACTGATGAACGCTGCAAAGGCGGGAGCGAAGGTTGTTCTGATCAATCCGAAAGGGTATGAGCAGGATCATATGAGCTTTGTGACAAAAGCAGTATATACAGAAAATAATCTGGGCTTCCTGAAACAGATCGCGAAGGCGCTGGTAACAGAGGAGACCGGAAAACTGGAGGGATACCGGAAGTTTGCTTCTTCCCTGAAGGGAGTAAAGGTTTCTGAGGAAGCTCAGGAGATCGCGGAACTTTATGCGGGTGCAAAGAAGGCCATGATTGTCTTCCAGCAGAACGTAGTTTCTGTATCCTGCGCGTCACTGCTGGCGGATATCGCAGTGATTTCCGGACATATCGGAAGCCCCCGGGACGGCATTCTGATGGTGAAGTCCAAAAACAACAGCCAGGGTCTTGTGGATCTTGGGATCACAGCCGGCGCTGAGGCGCTGGACGGCGTGAAGGCGCTTCTTGTATTCGGTCAGAATCCGGATGCGGAGCTGCTGAAAGGCGTGGAGTTCCTTATGGTCAGCGACACTCATCTGACTCCTGCGGCGGCCGGAGCGGATGTGGTTCTGCCGGGAAGCGCGCCGATTTCCGCAGACGGAAGTTATATCAATACCGAGCGCCGTTTCCAGATGACTAATCCCGCTCTGGAGCCCACTGTACTCTTCAATAACTGGCAGCTTATGTGTGAGCTGGCAGCTACACTGGAGATGGAGCTTCCCTATGATTCCGTGGAGGATATCATGGCGGAGATGAACACAGAGCTTCTCTGGTACCGTGACGCTTCCGAGGGCGAGGTAATGGGAGGAGTCCTGACACCGGCAAAGAAAACGCTGGTTCCGGTGGAGGATGATGCATTCGCAGACCCCATGAAAAACACAGACTATTTAAAAGATATCATGTAAGACACCAGGGACAAAAGACCCGCACTCACGTTATGCTTGCATATAAGTGAGTGCGGGTCTTTTTGGCCCGTTCCAGCATGAGGAAGGAGCGGGGGAGGGGCCCCGCGGAATCCGGTTTCAAGATCTGTTGCGGACAAAAATTGCATTGAATGATGCTGATTACGGATGAAAATGAGAAAGTTGCAATCATAACTGTATCTAGTCCTTCCGGTGTCTGTCGCATGTGGTCCCGGATCAGCCGGAGCGCCATTTTCATAAAAATGCTGGAAATCCGGACAGAATTACTTCTGGAAACAACTTGCAAAATTCTATAAAACCGTGTAAGATAGATTGCGGAAATTAAATACAGAATTCAGAGACACAAAATGTCACCCTGCTATTGTCAGACGGCGGGGCTGGCATTTTTTTGTTTTACAGAAAATTTTTTGTAAAGCAGAAACACTCTGATTTCCAGAAGAAAAAGAAATGGAGGAAGAAAAATGCCTGAAACAAAAAAAGAAACTGTAATATTTACTGCGATTACGGCCTGGATTATGGTGTATATTATGACACTTTATAACAATGTATGGAATACGGGAGTTTTTACAAATGGTTCCTTCCTGAATGCCCTGACTGGCATGTGGGTGGAGTTTGTAATTATTTTTTTCTGTGCATATTTTATTTCAAGCCGTGTGGCGAAATATTTCGCTTTCCGGATCGTCCGGCAGACAGACCGGCCAATCATTATTATTTTTGCAATTCAGATTTTTACGGTGGTATCCCAGATGGCGCTGGCGAGTATTCCAGGTGTATATCATGGCTATGGATTTACAGATCAGTTCATCCCGGATTATCTGATTACTTACTGCAGAAATTTTGTGATGGCTCTTCCGGTGCAGTTGTTTATTGCCGGTCCTGCAGCGCGGAATCTTTTCCGGCTGATGTTCCGGCGGAAGAAAAAGAAGCAGTAAGACTGTTCCTGCAGATATTGACATGGGAGTCTGTCAGTTACTGTGAACGGAGTGAACAGTAACGTCTGTCATTGAAAAAAGCTGTATTTTATGTTTTTAGGGGTAGACAAAGTTCTGGAGTGAAGGGTAAAATATAATTGATATTTCTGCGTAGCAGGGGGAGAAAAGAGATGCCAGCAGTATTGTCGGTAATAATAGGGATTTTCTTATGGGTCGTAGCAGTGATTCTTTTGATCTATGGATGGACTTCCAGAAATTTTAAAACTCATATTGTATATGCGGACGGAAAGAGCAATTACATTTCCGGAGAGGGAGAAACCATTCTGGTTGCCATAGGCGTCATAGCGGGGATTATTCAGTGTGTGCTTTTGGTTTTACGCATTATGGAGATGGAATATATGGCTTTTGCGGTTGCATTTTTTATAGCAGCCGTACTTGCGAAAATATTTATTACTATGGGTGGAGCTCTCGTGCTGGAAGCACTTATGTTTCTTTATTATGGAGCATTTCTTATATTACCGGAAAAAATGTTTGCAGAGTTTTCGGATGCATTACCGACAAAGCTCATTGCAGTGTTATATGTGATTGCGGCCGTGATCTACGGTGTCAGAATGACAGTTCATTGCAAAGAAGAGGAATATGATTTTAATGGGCCGCCAGGATAAGAGCAGGAGGATTGTGCAGTTCCCCCCCCCTGTGTCTGGAGAAAACAGGGAGGATTATAATGATCTTGTTTTAATTCAGTACATATTTTTACACAACAGAATGTCGGGGAGGAAAGAGTATGGGTTTATTTATGAAAAAAGATAGTGATGGTCTGCCGCAGACAATTTTTGATTTAAACAGAGAGATGCAATATAAAAAGGGGCGGCGTGATCCGGATTATGCAAAGAAGTGTGAAAAAAAGATTCTTACCCTGGGAAGGGAACTGTTTGAAAAAGAAGAACTGGAATTTAATCCGGATAAGGATAACAGTGTTGCGCGTCTGGGAAATGCTTTGTATGATATTGCAACTAAGCGGCACGAACCATATCAGAATTCAGTTGTACGGTTTGAATCTCTGCTGCTGATAACTGAGATTTCAGAATGGTTTGCCAAAAAATTCCCTAAGAAAAAAGACTGGGATGGATGGTATTATTACAACCATATGCCCAGGATTTATGATGAACTTTCCCAGTGTTTCGCAGAGGGGGATGGATGTGTAAGAAATCCAGACCGTGCCAGAACACTTCTGCGAATGAGTATTGCCATGGATCTGGCGGCTGACTCCGGGCTTTCGGCGGGAGAAAAAATATTAAGACTGGCAGGAACCTATATGATGGCTCCGGATATGCCGTGGTTCAGGCATTTTATTACGAAGATGGTGCAGGCGCAAAATACTTATGTATGCAGAATTATTCAGCATATGCCTTATGCAGAACAGATGCCGATGGATTCTCTGGGGATATCTCCGGAAAATGATCTGAAGGTTCTGACAGAAGCGGCTGAAAAAAATAACTGCCACGCTTGCTATCTGCTGGGACTTTATTATCTGGAAGGAAAGTCTGGTATACCGGATAAAGAGAAAGGACTCTATTATATGAAAATTGCCGCGGAGCATCTTTATCTTGCTGCCTTTGAGGCTTATCGTTATTCAGATGGAGAACTGGAACGTCAGATGAGCCGGCAAATGGACAGGATGGAAAAGGAAGCGCTGAATCATGCAAATGAGGTGAGCAGATACTGCGGGGAACTGCTCGTATAGATCCGGAAAAGGATTTCCGGCAGACGCTGCCGTGGTTTGTAAAATGAAGATGATATGATACATGCAATCTTTTGAAGAGGAAAAGCGGATATGTGGAAGGTTTCTAAGTATATTGTCAGTGTTCCGCAGGGAGAAGAGGTAATTGTTTTTAATACTTTTACATCGTCCCTGATACTTCTGGAACAGGAATTGTACAATAAAATATTTGTCCAGAAAGAGTTTGACGATTTAGACGGGGACGTTCTTAAGAGTCTTATAGAAATGTCTTATTTGGTTGATGCCGGGCTGGATGAGGGATTTCAATTGGAAACGATTCGTACCAGAGGACGTTATTATGATTCGGATATCAGGATGATTACGATTGCTCCTACGCTTGCCTGCAATGCAAGATGTTACTATTGCTATGAGCAGGGAATAGAATTTTCCATGATGTCCCGGGAAACAGCAGACGTTCTGGTGGACTTTCTGGATAAGCACTGTCCGGAACGGAAACTTACGCTGACCTGGTTTGGCGGAGAACCTCTGATGGCCAGGGATATGATGGATTATATTTCCAGATCACTGCTGTCCAGAGGGATTGAAATACTGTCGGTAATTACAACAAATGGCTACTTAATTGATGATGAGGTAATAGAAAAATCAAAAACTTACTGGAATATCCGTCGCTTTCAGATAACAATAGATGATATCGGAGATGCCTATAATCAGATTAAAGCATTTGTCGAACCAGGCAATGCGTTTGAACGGGTCACCGGAAATATAGAGAAACTTCTTCAAAACGATATCAAGGTTAATATCAGAATTAATTTCGATCCCAATCATATTGAAGGAACTCTGAAAACGATTGATTATCTGCAGGAGCGTTTTGGAAAATATCCCAGCTTTTTTATGTATGTGGCGGCAATTAATGATATGAATGTCGAATCAGTATTGAACGGTTTTGAAGATAAGAGGGAACATCCGTATCTGACATTACTTAGAAAAATGAAAGATTTAGGTTTTTTGTGTCCCACAAGCCTGTCAGATGAACTGGAAACAAAGTTTGATGATGAAGAAACGCTGCGATATCTGAATCTGAGATCACGCCCGATTGCCTGCTATGCAACATGTTTAAATAAGTTTGTGGTTGATCCGGAAGGAAACTTCTATAAATGTCATCGCCTGCTTGGGAGAGGGGAAAAGTTCATTTGCGGCAATATTTACGAGGGCATAAAGTACAACCAGGCGTATAAAATGTTTGTTGATGGTAAATTGTCTTCGCATAATTGTGACAGCTGCAGCCTGCTGCCGATGTGTCAGGGAGGATGCAAGGTAAAGGCAATGCTTTATGGGGAGGATCAGGCGTGTATAGCCAACAAGACTATCATGGATAGTCTGGTGCGTCTTCTGGCGGAGGAAATGATGAAATAATGTCCATTTAACAGAGAATAAATATTTGTGATTAGTTCACTGATATTTAAAATAAATCTTGGAAAGGAGGACAGTAATATGACGATTCTTAACAAACATACTGCAGAAGAGACAGTTGAACGTATGGAAGTGAAGATTGAGCATTTTAATCCGGAAGCCTGCGATTGTTACTGCTGCAATGGTGATTAATCATTCCGAATGATTTTATCCAATGAGTGGGGGAGGAGACTGTCGGGAGATTTTGTCTCATGATTCCCCCATTTATGCGGAGAAGATATTGGTAAAATTATGCAGAAAATTCTGTTGGCTGTAAATAATATGAATATGAATGGGATAAAAACGTCCCTGTTAAATATGATAAAATTTCTTGATCTGAGCAAATTCAAAGTAACCGTTTTTTTGCTGGAAAAAAAGGGTATACTGCTGGATGCCATTCCTGAAGGGATAGAGGTGATCTCTTTCGGGGAATTTGCTGAAATCAGGGAAATGGCTTATCTTCCGTTTTTGAGTGCGGTAAAATCGCTGGCTGCTGACAGACGGTATATGGAATTATGTAAATATTGCTGGTTTTCTTTTGGGGCACATCTGTTTCAGGATCCCGGTATTTTGTATCGTTATCTGCTGAAGCGGCTGCCTGGATTAGATGAAAACTATGATTATGCGGTTTCTTATTTCGGGCCGCTGGACCCGCTGAGTTATTATATTTTATTCAGAACCCGGGCGGTGAAAAAAGTTCAATGGATTCATTTTGATGTCAGCAGGATTCATTTTAATGTTAATTTCGCCCGAAAGTATTATAAGAAATTTGACCAGATTATTACGGTATCAGAGAAGGCGAAACAGGTGTTTGAAAAAACTTTGCCGGGCCTGCCCGTGGAATGTTTTATTTTGCCAGTTCCAGGGCAGCGGATCAGAGATCTGTCAAAAGAAAATACAGTCCATTACTGCCATGAAAAATTTCAGATTGTGACGATCGGCCGCCTGATGCCCCAGAAAGGGCCGGATATCGCATTAGAAGTTGCGAAAGATTTAAAGGACAGGGGGATTGCGTTTGAGTGGCGTTTTATTGGCGGCGGAGAGATGTATGAGTCGCTGGAAAGGGACAGAATAGCGAATGGACTGGAGAATTGTTTTTATCTGGTGGGAGAAGAGATAAACCCCTTCCGTTATTTGCCGGAAGCCGATTTATATGTCCAGCCGTCCCGGTATGAGGGATATGGTCTGACACTGCAGGAAGCCAGAATTATGGGTCTGCCAATTATATGTACTGATTTTGCAGGAGCCGGTGAACAGATCGAAGACGGGGTGAACGGCCGGATTGTAGATATTAGTAAAGAAGCTCTGCTGCAGGCAATATTGAATATTCTGGAAGATGCAGAGTTAAGAGAAAAATTTCATCTTGCATTGCAGGATGAAACGTTTTCAGACAGGGACTGTTTAAAATATCAGGAACTCTATCCGGAGGAGAATCATGTGCAGGATAAATAAAAATGTATTTCTGGTATATGGCAGGGTACATGCCTGCATATATAATCTGAACACCAGAAAATTGATTCCGGTATACCATGATGATATTCCGGAAGTACAGCAGCTTTTCGGGGATCCCACAGCAGACAACAGGTTATCTGCCTTATTGAAAAAGGAGCGTATTATTGTCAGTAAAGATGATTATGATCGTTGTGAAACGATAGAATTGCTGAATACCTCAATAGAGATTGCCTGGATTGAAATAAATACAGATTGCAATTTCAGATGTATCCACTGTTATGTTGATGGGGAGACGCATTTTACAGAAAAGAAAAGCATTACAGTGAATGATTTTAAACTGGCAGTGGATAAAATAACAGCTTTCGGAATCAGGAGACTTCATATCATTGGAGGAGAACCGCTGATACATCCTGATTTCTGGATAATGATGGAATATGCGCTGCCCAGGTTTGAATTTTCTGTTTTGTTTACCAATGGTTTTTTACTGGATGAAGAAAAGATATACAGATTGAAAAAACTGGGTCTCACGGAAATAGACGTTTCCCTGTATTCTACGATTGAGGCAGAACATGAAAAGGTAACCCGGAAAAAAGGGTCATTTTCAAAAGCATTATCTGTGATCAGATTGATAGAAAAATCAGGAATAATCTGCCATATTGCGACCGTCCGGGTTCCGGGAATCAATATTGGAGAACCCTATTGCAGTCAGAGCGAAAATGCAGCGGTGCAGCATTTTGATTACATGCGGGCATCGGGGCGAGGGGCAGGTAAGTGGAGTTCGCAGGAATTAATACCCGGGAATAAAGCAATTACTTCCAGTATCATAAAGCGGAGCGTTGATCCGCAGAAAATTCTGTATAAAATGAAATATCATAATTGCTTTGGAAAGTATATAAGAGTTAATCCGGAACTGAATGTATATCCCTGTACAATGGAACAGCGAATCTGTCATGGAAATATACGGGAGAACAGTATCAGCGAAATAATTAAACAGGATATCCGGGTACTTAATAAAGATAAAATCAAGGGCTGCTGTGTATGTGAATATCGTTATATCTGCAGTGACTGCAGGCCGGATACATTTTCAGAGGATCTCTTTGAAAAGCCCTGGTTTTGTAAATATGATCCATTTACAGGAGAATGGGATGAATAAGAACTACAGAAAAAATGCTGGAGCATGCATATGCTGCCAGCAGATACTGCGGGGAGTTGCTGATATAAGTCAGAAAAGAACTGACACTGTGGAAAGGGGGTGAATTTCATGGATGCAGCTATGACAAAGACTTCTGTATATTCTGAGAAGCTGGGAGCAAATGTTGATATTGCGATGGGAGCAGGAAACTCTTATGGAGTAAACTTCAGCTATCCGGATGCTCTCAATGCAAATCAGGAATGGTCACAGGGCTACTGGAACCGTGATCTGGGCGATTACTGGAACAGAAGCTGGTAGGAAGCTGAAGATAAGGCTTGTGCGCCCACCGGGCGCACATTCTGATTATATGGAGACGAGAAAATGTACAGTATGTATTTTACACTTACCAGTGTCTGCAATCAGAACTGTACCTGCTGTCCATATACGGAGAATGATGAGATTTTTCCGGAAATGAGGCGGGAAGACGTAGAAAATGCAGTCCGGAAAGCATCTGAAGATCTGCGGAAAAAAGGAAAAGAAAGCGCGATAGCGGTTGTTCTTTCCGGCGGGGAGCCGGCGCTGTATACGGAGCTTCCCATGCTGATTGGAAATCTGCAGGAAATGGGAGCGCAGGTGCATCTGCTGAGTAATGGAGAGTGTTTTGCAGACGCCGGATTTCTTGGCAGAATGGATGAATCCGTTGACTGGAGCAGGCTGCGTGTGACAACAACGCTTCATAGTCATGAGAAGGAGAAACATGAAGCGGCGAACCGGAAGAAGGGTAGTTTTGACAGGACACTGTCGGGGCTTCATAATATGGATCTCAGAGGTGCGCAGATAATTGTCAAGCACTGTATTACGGGAACAAATTACAGGGATTTATGTGAATTTTACCGGTTTGTGGATCTGGAATTTGGAAAACACGTTCCGCTGTACTTGTGTGGAATTGATTATATAGGAATCCCGGAGGAGCGGGTAAAGAGGGAGAAAATTGGTTTGCCGGAGATCCGGCCGGCCCTGGAACGGATGTTTGATATGGTGGAAGAAAATGAAAACCACAGACCAGTCTATGCATCGCATATTCCTCTTTGCTGGGCTGATCCGTATTACTGGAAATATTTAACGCTGAATCATCCGGAACAGACCTACAATGCTTCGGGAAAATATGGGGATGTTCACTGGAATGCAGCGTCGGATACAGGAACGGAGGACGATATTTGTCCGGGCTGTATTGTGAGACATCTCTGTATGGGAACTTATTTCAGTGCATTTAAAGTTCTGGAGAAAACGGCGTTCCGGCCCTACAGTTCTTAAACCAGAATGTTCAGAATAGAGAGGGATGAGGATGGAGAACAGAAATATTCCGGTTATTTTAAATCTGTGTGATGATTTTTCCGCCGGATATGCTGGAGAAAAGCAGCTTAATGAAATGATAGAAAATCTGTATCGGTATGCGCCTTTTCCGGTGGAGATTACCGGTATCAGAATCGGTGCAGAAACTTGTGGATTTTTATTTTCACGGATGACTGTGGCGCAGTGGAAAGCGGTTTCCAGGATGGCGGGTGAGATTCTGAAATGTGACGGACTATCGGTAACGCTGACTGTGCCTGTTGTGGAACAAAGCGCATGGAAAGCAGCAAAAAAACTGCTGGAGGATGCCCTGCAGCAGCCCTGGATTCACAGTATGGCAGTCAATGATTTCGGGGCGCTGAAAGTCGCTGCCGGGCAGACGGAGGAGTCATTGTGCCGTGGAAAGAAAATTGTTCTGGGAAGATATTTTGACAAACGGTTTCGTGATCCGCGTGTTCCTGATGAAGATATGACGGCAGAGGAATCTGCTGTCTGTTCTGATACCTGGAACCTGCTGATCAGACAATATGGGATCTGTGGAGTGGAATTGGAATGCATGAAACAGAATCCCGGGTTTTATGATACAGATCTGGATGTTTCGGTACATTTTCCCTATTCTCTTGTAAGCTCCGGGCAGATTTGTGAATTTTCCGGGATCGGGAATCCGGAAAAAGGACGTTTTGAGATCGGCCATTGCCGGGAACAGTGCAGGGGAATCATCGGGACTGCTTTTCACAAAAGTCTGAAAAAACCTCTGATAAAATCTGAAAATGCATTGTACATGAAGAATTCTGCAGAGATGCTGGACCCTGTCCTGTTAAAAAGTCCCGGATTTTCTCTGATTTATACTGAATTGTGAGGTGCGCATTATGAAATTGTTGTCTCCACTGAATGAAACGTGTAATGTGAAAGAATTATCCCGGTATGCGGATGAATATTATCTCGGGGTCTGTGATGAGGAATGGCAGAAATATCAGTCAAAGGAATTTAATGCCCGTGGATTCAGTCAAAGAAGTAATTTTTCGGGATGGGAAGCCTTAAGCGCGGCGGTCAGTCAGGCCCGGGACAGCGGGATTCCCTGTTATCTGACGGTAAATACGCATAATATCGGAAGAGATGGAATGGAGATTGTGCATCATATTATAGACCGGTTTCAGCAGATTGGCGGCGAGGGAATCATCTCGTCCAATCTGGACGCCATGCTTTATGCCCGCGGGAAACATATGAAGGTTATGGTCAGTACAATAGTGGGAATCTATAACGAGGATGCGATCCGGATGATCTGTGAACTGGTGCATCCGGACCGGATTGTACTGAACCGGGATATGCGTTATGATTCTGTTCTCCGGCTCCGGCAATTGTTCCCGGATATTGAACTGGAAGTGTTCGGCGCTTTTTTTGGCTGTAAATATTCCAATGCATTTTGTTATTGTTCGCACCAGCGGGATACAGGCGGAATGTGCAGGATGATGGCGCTTTCCGAGTGGAGTTTTAAAAATAAATATGAATTGCCAGATAGTCGGGACTTGTTTGAAACAGAAAAAAATCACTGGCTGTATGCGAATTATCTTTTTGACGGCGCATGCAGTGTCTGTGCATTGTACAGATTGTCACACATTGGTATCGACAGTCTGAAGATTGTGGGAAGAGAAATGACAGGGGAAAAATTGTTGTGTGCAGTGCAGCAGATGTCATATTATCTGAACCTGGCCAGGGAGGTGGAATCTGAAAAAGAATATTTTTCAGCGCTTACAGAAAACCCGGTTGGAACCAGTCATCTGGGATGTTTTGGCGGATATCAGTGTTATTATCCGGAAATCTCGCACAGAGGTTTCTGGTAAGCGGCAGGAGGGAAAAATGTCACAATTATACTTTGTTCTGACCAGACGATGCAATCAGTTCTGTACATCCTGTCCGCGGCATCAGGAGGAACGGATTGCAGATGAAAAATATCAGAATGTAAAAGGAAGGCTGTTTCATACACTGGAGAAATTTGATGTGGATGATCTCATTTTATCCGGAGGGGAACCGGCTTTATACAGGGAATTTCCGGAACTGATCCGTGAGCTGGACAGGTATGACGTACCGGTTATGGTTCAGAGTAACGGGCAGCGCTTTTCTGAACGGCTGTTTTCTGAACGCTGTTTTCGGGATTGTCGTCATGAATTTCATGTGATGACCGCGCTGCACAGCAGGAATGCTTCTCTTCATGACCAGATTACCGGGGTTCCCGGAAGCTTTGAAAGGGCAGTGGAGGCAATTCACAATCTTCTGGCGCTTCATGTCAGAATTACAGTGAAATGTATTCTCTCCAGACTGAATGTTCTGGGGCTTCCGGAATACCTTTCCTGGCTGGCGGAAGAATTCCGGGGAGAAGTGGAGCTTTGCGTCAGCGGCATGGATTATATTGGTATGAGCAGTCAGGAAAAAAAGGAATATATGCTGGATTACGCAGATGCGGCCGGTCCGCTGAGGGATTCTGTCCAGTGGTATGAAGAAAACAGATCAGGACTTCGGAACCTTGTGCTGATTGAACTGCCTCTTTGCATGCTGGAAAAGCGTTATTGGAATTATTTCAGGAATACGAGAGTGGGGGAGCAGCTGTATCAGGATGCCTATATGAATTATCCGGCCAGGAGATGGCATGATTTTACGACAGACTATGCGGAGTGCGGGATGTGCGCTGTGAGAGAAAGGTGTCCCGGAGTGTGGAGTGAGCAGTACAAATTATATCCGGGGAGCTGTGTGGCGCCTGTTGTGGCGGAGAATTAAGCTGAACGGAGGACGAGGAAAGTATGAAAATCCGTTGTTTTACAGAAACGAATATTGTAAAGTTGTATTTGTCTCCGTACATTGAGGTGGTGTGCGGCAGAAATCAGATTTCTTTTCGAAATACAATTTTTATGGAACCTTTAACGATTCCGGTAAAAGATGATCAGCAGAAGGCGTTTCTGACACTTCTGGAGGAAGGGGTAACAATCCCATTGTGCGTGCAGAAGCTGGAATATTTTCTGGCGGAGGAGGAGACAAACGGCATACAAAAGGAAAATGCAGACTGCAGGCAGGGAGAAAGGCTGCATACAGCAGCAGAATGGACGTTGAAACAGATGATGGTCCGGGGGATATTGGAATGACAGAAAACGGCAGAAGAGAAAGAAACTGGTATTATATCAGAGAATGGCATGACGGAAATTTTGTATTTACAGGTGCGTGGTGTTATGAGGACGGGAACCGGGGAATTCTGGTGGATTCCATGCACGGCGGAACGATGATTCTTGAACAGCGTCTGCTGAAGTCCGTGGCGGAAGGCCGCGCAGGGGATGATCTGAGATTTAAACTGATCGCACGTGGATTTGCAAAAACAGATGGAAGCAGAGAAATTGCTTCACAGGATATGTGTCCTCCGAGACCGGCATTTTTTATGCTGGATCTGACCTCAAAATGTAATTTCAAATGCAGATATTGCCTGCGTGAAATAGAGGGAAACAATGAATCCATAACCTGGGAACAACTGGATAAAACTCTCGATTTTCTGATTGCGTATGCCAGGGAGTATCATCTTCCCGGAATGACGATTCAGCCATGGGGCGGCGAGCCAATGATAGAATTCGAAAAGATTCTGCATATCCGGAAGCGGTTTGCTGATGAAGGAATTCCGCTTTGCATGACGATGGAGACGAATGGTTCTCTGGTGACAGAGGAAGCGGCAGAAAAGCTGAAACAGGTCGGGGTAAAGGTGGGAATCAGTATTGATGGCTATCCGGCCATACATAATTATTATCGTCATCTGCAGGGCGGACAGGAGTCTTTTGACGCTGTCTGGAGGGGAATTCAGAATTTGAAAAAGGCGGGATTCACCAGGATTGGAGGGATCGGGGTTGTGACCAGGAAGACTCTGGAACATCTGGAGGATGTACTGGATTTTTATGTGAACGTGCTGGGATCCGACGGATTCAAATTGTCTATTATGCACTCACCTGCCGATTCTGAACTCTGTGCCGATATGCTTGACGAACATGAAATACAGCAATATGCAGAACGGCTGATTGAACAGTTATGTGTTTATTACAGGAGTGGAAAGCGGGTTCTTGAGTCCAGTATCAGCAACCGGATGGCGAACCTGATTTACCGCTGCAATCAGAATATTTGCGTTTCAAACGGATGCAGGGGAGGAAGACGGCTGTTGTCTGTGGATAAATATGGTGATATTTATTTGTGTGAGCTGATGGATATGCCGGATCAGAGGATTGGAAATGTGTCAGATGGGCGCACTATTCCGGAGATGGTGGAACAGGCGTTTTCCGGGAAAGAATATTTCCGTGAAAAGAAGGAAGAAAAATGTGAAACGTGTCCGTGGTGGTATTACTGTGGCGGTGGCTGCACGGGCATTGTACTGTATGAGAAAGGATGCGTAGAAGGTGTCGACCCGATCAGCTGTGCTTTTAACCGGGCAGCATACCAGAAATTAGCTGAGATTATGCTGTCGGATCCGGAGCTGGCTCTGAAATTTATCTGATGGAGGGGCGGAATGAGACAAAAGAAAGCTTTTTCCGGAAATAAAAGGAAACGTGTCGCCCTGATCGGGGCTTTGGCGGCAATGAGCCAACAACGACCGGACGGACGATTCGTACAAGGATTTTGTATCATGAACTGGCACAGCGGTATGGCAGAGAAAATGTCATAAGGATCAGTACGGAGGTAAACAGTGGTCTGCGGCTTTTCCTGCGGACAGCTATTGGCGTTTCCAGGGCGGATATAATCATGCCGTTTGTTTCTGAAGGGGGGATGCATTTACTGTTCCCGTTTTTGGGGTTTCTTGCGAGGCACACGGGGAAAAAAGTATATAACAGCATTATTGGAGGATATATTCCCACTGCGTTAAGGAAGTACCCCCGGGCCGTCCGCGGGATGCAGGCATTTGAAGTAAACTGGGTACAGATGCCGTTTATGGTTTCGGAACTGAAGAAGGCCGGTCTGGAAAATGCAGAGTTTTACCTAATGCAAAACCATATAAAATTCTGGACCGGAAGGAATTAAATGTATCGAGAATGAGGCCGCTGCGGGTCTGTACCTTCAGCAGAGTAATCAGAGATAAAGGAATAGAGGAAGCCATAGAGGCAGTAAAACAGGTCAATGAAAAAGGAATTCCGGTGGGCCTTGATATATATGGAGAAATATATGAGGGGTACCGGGATACATTCCGGATACTTATGAGACATGCGCCTGCATATGTGAGATACTGTGGGATCGTGGACAGCTGGCAAAACTGTTGGAATATGCGCTGCAGAATCCGGCTCTGATTGAAGAGATGCGGCTGAACCGTATCAGAGAAGCGGAAAAATATACTTATGATATTATGACAGGACAGATCTTTGGGAAGATTGATATGACTTTCAGACCGGAGAAGAGATAGGAGTAATAAAAAATCCGGGAGCAGAGACAGATATCGTATTTGTTTTTCGGATATGGAAAAAGGAGACGTTTGTCTCTCTGACACGCCTCCTCACCGCTTCTGAAAATTATTTTTCTGCGAAAGAATCGCAGAATTTCCTACAGATACTTCTCCAGATAATCTGCCACTCCGTCTTCCGCAGAGGTCAGCTCCAGCGTTACATCCGCGCTTTCCTTACAGCTTTCTGTGGCGTTCTGCACCGCAATGCCGGTTCCGGCAAACTGCAGCATCTGCGCGTCATTGTCGCCGTCGCCGAATGCAATTACTTCCTCAGGGGAAATTCCAAGCTGATCCAGAACGTATTTCAGCCCGGAAGCTTTGCCGGATTCTTTGCTGGAAATCTCCATTCTGTAAGGAACGGAGGAAGTGATATAAACATTTTCAGATCCGCGCTTTACGCTGTTTTCGATCATGCGGTACATTCCGGGTTCTTTTAAAATCAGATCCAGGCTGTCCAGCTTTTTCGCATTTTCAAAGATGAAATCAATGATATAGCGGTCGGGACGGCGGGTCTGCCGGATATAGGATACCGCAGAGCGGGGCACGCCAAAACGTGTGGGATCAGCTATGTAGTCTGCGGAGGCGTACGCCGTACCGTCCACAAATGCTTCATATGTAATCTGCCCCTCCAGAAAAAAGTTTCCGACACTTCTCATAATGGCCCGTACATCTTTCGCTTTCATCAGCCAGCTGTGTACTCTTTTGCCGGTCTGTCCGTCATAGATAGCAGAGCCGTTGGAGGTCACGGCATAGGAAACACCCGGCAGCTCCCGGATGCATGCGGGAAAGGTATCATAGGAGCGCCCGCTGACGGGAACCAGCGCAATGCCTGCCTCTGCAGCTTTGGAAAGGGCGGCTCTGGTACGGTCGGATAATTCTTTGTTTTCATTTAATACGGTATCGTCCAGATCAAAGGCGATACATTTGATTTTGGAAAAATCAGTCTGCATATGTATTCCCTCGTTTCATCTGAAATTTTACATTTGCTGTAATCTGATTCATATTGTAATCCTTTTTTTGAGGGAATGCAATGGATTTACAGCCGAAAGTAAAATATGGCTAACTTGATGGCGGCAGATGAAAGTGTCAATAAATTAATTTCTTGACATAACAGCATAATGATAAAAAGACGGTTGTCTGCTATCTGATATTTGTCAGAGCATAGTAGAGGAGCAGGCGCGTTTGACAGGGGTATTTATGGAGGATTAAGAAATGGCAGTCCGAAATGTGCGCGGCGCCGGGAGGAAGTCGGCGCTTACAGAAAATCAGATTGAAGAAGTGAAAAGGCGTCACGCAGACGGCGAGACGCTGACTGCTCTTTCTGCGGAATACGGCGTTTCCAGGCAGACTCTGTCCGGATATATCCACGCAAAGCAGATACAGCATATTTATACGGTATATCGGGAATGGGCAAAATGGAACCGGCATTTCCGCGGAGAGCAGCTGGAGGACTATACCATGCGCCTGGATTATATGTGGAGAGAAGAGCTGTGTACAACGATACTGGTGAATTTCCGGGAGAAAAGAATTCTTGTTCATAATGAAACGGATAATGTTATTCACAGAGCTTTCGGGTGGAAAAGAAAGCCTGACTGGGAAGATTTTGAAAATTTTCTTGCAGAAAGATGTTTTCCGCCGACAAGAGATAAGAGCAGTATGATATTAAAGGAAATGGGCCTGGATTTTTATGATCCCCTTATGATAATAGAGAAAACAGAGGGGCGTATGGCGGAAGATCAGCAGTGGATTCAGATGAGTTACTATAACCGGGACGAATGCGGGCGTTGATTTTTGGAACAGAGAAGGATGACTGTATGACTG
Organism: uncultured Lachnospiraceae bacterium; assembly: GCA_946491665.1. Lineage (GTDB taxonomy): Bacteria > Bacillota > Clostridia > Lachnospirales > Lachnospiraceae > Eubacterium_I. The sequence continues at coordinate 22,825 of CAMLYL010000009.1, forward strand.
GAAAGACGGCAGGAGTATCCTTTGGAAAAATCTCCGGAAGAGTGTCGTAATGCAGTGCGCTCGAAGTCCTTTTCGCAGGATCCGGGAGCTTCTTGTGCGGGAAGAAATTGTCCGGGCTTATTCAGACCGGGAACGGGAAAGAGTGACGAAGGTTCTGCGGTATCAGGCGGGAAAATACCGTTACATGCTGAACGGATACGATAAGAGGCTGAGGATTCAAAATAAAACTTGAATCCCCGGGAGGATAAGTGTATAATGCAAGAGAATTACGGGTTCTGCGGGTGCAGATGTTTTTCTGATGCTGCAGGGCAGCGACCCGGTACGATGTAATCTCTCAGGAGGAAGTCATGATAGACATTAAGTTTTTAAGAGAAAATCCCGATATTGTAAAGCAGAACATTAAGAATAAATTCCAGGATCACAAGCTGCCTCTGGTAGACGAAGTGATCGAACTGGATGCGAAGTCCCGCGCTGCGAAGCAGCAGGCGGATGATCTCCGGGCAAACCGGAATAAGATCTCAAAGCAGATCGGCGCTCTTATGGCTCAGGGAAAGAAGGAAGAGGCCATGGCTTTGAAAGAGCAGGTGGCGAAGGACGCCGAGACCCTGAAGGAGCTGGAGGAGCAGGAGACGCAGCTTCAGGAGCAGGTGACAAAGATCATGATGACGATTCCGAATATCATAGATCCTTCTGTTCCTATTGGCAAAAATGACACAGAAAATGTGGAGGTGGAGCGTTTCGGTGAGCCGGTAGTTCCCGATTTTGAGATTCCTTACCACACAGAGATTATGGAGAAGTTTAGCGGCATTGATCTGGATGCTGCCAGAAGAGTGGCGGGAAACGGTTTCTATTATCTTCAGGGAGATATTGCCCGCCTGCATTCTGCAGTTCTGGCTTATGCCCGTGATTTTATGATTGACCGCGGATTCACTTATTGTGTGCCGCCTTTCATGATCCGCAGCAATGTGGTGACCGGCGTTATGAGCTTTGATGAGATGGACGCCATGATGTATAAGATCGAGGGAGAAGATCTTTATCTGATCGGCACTTCCGAACATTCCATGATCGGGCGTTTTATCGACCAGATGATTGATGAAGAAGAGCTTCCGAAGACACTGACCAGCTATTCTCCCTGCTTCCGGAAGGAAAAGGGCGCTCATGGTATTGAGGAGAGAGGCGTTTACCGGATCCATCAGTTTGAGAAGCAGGAGATGATTGTGGTATGTAAGCCCGAGGAGTCTCCCATGTGGTTTGATAAGCTGTGGCAGAATACGGTGGATCTGTTCCGCAGCCTGGATATTCCTGTCCGTACACTGGAGTGCTGTTCCGGTGATCTTGCGGATCTGAAGGTGAAGTCTGTGGATGTGGAGGCATGGTCACCGAGACAGAAGAAATATTTTGAGGTGGGAAGCTGTTCCAATCTGGGAGACGCACAGGCCAGAAGACTGAAAATCCGTGTAAAGGGCAAAGACGGCAAATATTTTGCTCATACACTGAATAATACTGTTGTGGCTCCTCCGAGAATGTTGATTGCTTTTCTGGAGAACAACTTAAATGCAGACGGGACAGTGAATATTCCGAAGGCTCTCCAGCCATATATGGGTGGAAAAACAAAGATTGAGTAAGCCAAAGGCGGCAGACCCATGGATCCATGGGTTCTGTCGCCTTTTTTGAAAAAATGTATGAGCCGGGCGATAGAAGCATATTTGTAACTTCAGAGCACGGATATGAGTATTTTTGTCAGAAAAGTTAAAAAAAAGTTACACATTTACAGGAGTTTTTGCGGTTGAAAACCGACACTATTTGTGCTACAATTCTGATAATTTAGGCATAGATTATCTTTGCATAAATATACAGAAAAAAGTAATTTTTATAAAGAAAAAGAGTAAATTCCCTCTTTTTTTTTGCGCAGACACAGCAGACTGTTTCAGGTTGTGAGCGAACAGTAACTGAGAAAGGGGCAGACAAATGAAAGCATTTCTGATTTTGGAAGACGGAACCGTTTTTAAAGGAACCAGCATAGGCTCCCGGCGGGAAGTGATCAGTGAGATTGTATTCAACACTTCCATGACCGGATATCTGGAGGTTCTTACGGATCCCTCCTATGCGGGACAGGCGGTGGTTATGACTTACCCGCTGATTGGCAACTACGGTATTACACCGGATATGGAGTCGGAGCGTCCCTGGCCGGATGGATATATTGTAAGAGAGTTATCCAGAATGCCCAGTAATTTCCGATGTGAAGGAACGATCCAGGAATTTTTGAAAAAACATGATATTCCGGGAATTTCCGGTATCGATACCAGAGCTCTGACCAAGATTCTCCGGGAGAAAGGTACCATGAATGGAATGATTACCACAAATCCGGATTATGATCTGAAGGAAGTTCTTCCCCGGCTGAAGGAGTACCGCACCGGGAAAGTGGTTGATAAAGTGACCTGTAAGGAGAAGTATGTGCTTCCGGGCGGCGGCTATAAGGTGGCTCTTCTGGATGTGGGAGCCAAGAGAAATATCGCCCGTTCCCTCAATGAACGGGGCTGCCAGGTAACCGTTTATCCGGCCCGCACCACAGCAGAGGAGATTCTGGCGGATCATCCGGACGGCATCATGCTGTCCAACGGTCCGGGAGACCCCAAAGACTGCGATACGATCATTGATGAAGTAAGAAAATTATATGAGGCGGATGTGCCGATTTTTGCTATCTGTCTGGGACATCAGCTGATGGCGCTTGCCACAGGCGCGGATACTCACAAACTGAAATACGGTCACAGAGGCGGCAATCACCCGGTAAAAGATTTAAAGACCGGACGGGTATACATTTCGTCTCAGAATCACGGTTATGTGGTGGATACGGACAAGCTGGATCCGGCGGTTGCCGTACCGGCCTTTGTAAATGTCAATGACGGAACCAACGAGGGACTGAAATATACCGGAAAGAATATTTTCACCGTACAGTTCCATCCGGAGGCGTGCCCCGGACCCCAGGATTCCGGATACCTGTTTGATATGTTTTTGGAAATGATGGGAGGGAAAAACTAATGCCAAAGAATCCAGAGATTAAAAAAGTAATGGTTATCGGTTCCGGTCCCATCGTGATCGGACAGGCTGCAGAGTTTGACTATGCGGGAACCCAGGCCTGCCGTTCCCTGAAAGAAGAAGGCATCGAAGTATGTCTGGTAAACTCCAATCCGGCTACCATTATGACGGACAAGCAGATTGCGGATCAGGTGTATATTGAGCCTCTGACCGTAGATGTATTAAAGAAAATCATTCTCAGGGAAAAACCGGACAGCGTTCTTCCTACGCTGGGCGGACAGGCCGGACTGAATCTGGGTATGGAGCTGGAGGAATCCGGATTCTTAAGAGAAAACGGCGTAAGGCTGATCGGCGCTACGGCGGATACCATTTTCCGGGCTGAGGACCGTCAGGCTTTTAAGGATACCATGGAGAAAATCGGGGAGCCCTGCGCAGCTTCCCAGGTAGTAAATACGGTAGAGGACGGTATTGCTTTTACAAACACGATCGGCTATCCTGTCGTACTGCGTCCTGCCTTTACTCTGGGCGGCAGCGGCGGCGGAATCGCCCACAATGAGACGGAGCTGGTGGAGATTCTGACCAACGGTCTCCGGCTGAGCCGTGTGGGAGAAGTTCTTGTGGAACGGTGCATTGCCGGATGGAAAGAGATCGAGTACGAGGTAATGCGTGATGCTGCGGGCAATTGCATTACAGTTTGTAATATGGAAAATATTGATCCCGTAGGCGTGCATACAGGAGATTCCATTGTTGTGGCTCCTTCACAGACTCTGGGTGACAAGGAATATCAGATGCTGCGTACATCTGCCCTGAATATTATCAGTGAACTGGGAATTACCGGAGGCTGTAATGTACAGTATGCCCTGAATCCGGACTCTTTTGAATATTGTGTCATCGAGGTAAATCCCCGTGTCAGCCGTTCTTCCGCACTGGCTTCCAAGGCGACCGGATATCCCATTGCCAAGGTGGCGGCCAAGATTGCCATCGGCTATACGCTGGATGAGATCAAAAATGCGGTTACCCAGAAGACCTACGCCAGCTTTGAGCCCATGCTGGATTACTGTGTGGTGAAGATCCCGCGTCTGCCTTTTGACAAATTCACGACTGCAAAGCGTACGCTCACGACACAGATGAAGGCTACCGGCGAGGTTATGAGCATCTGTACGAATTTCGAGGGAGCGCTCATGAAGGCCATCCGTTCTCTGGAGCAGCATGTGGACTCACTGGTGACCCAGGAGTACCGCGCTCTTTCTTATGATGAACTGGTAGAGCGGCTGAGTGTCGTAGATGACCGGAGAATATGGGTCATTGCAGAGGCCTGCCACAGAGGCATGTCCTATGATCTGATTCATGATATAACAAAGATTGACAAATGGTTTATTGATAAAATCGCCATTCTGGTGGAAATGGAGCGGCGTCTGATCAGCGAACCGCTGACGGTAGGGCTTCTGCGGAAGGCGAAACGGATTGAGTTCCCGGACAGTGTGATTGCCAGACTGACGGGAAAAAGCGAGTCCTATGTGAAAAATATGCGTTATGAAAACGGTATCACTGCCTCCTTTAAGATGGTTGATACCTGTGCTGCCGAGTTTGCGGCGGCAACGCCCTATTATTACTCCTGCTTTGACGGAGAAAATGAGGCTGATTCCCATTCGGACAAAAAGAAGATTCTGGTTCTGGGTTCCGGCCCCATCCGTATCGGGCAGGGAATCGAGTTTGACTTCTGTTCCGTACACTGTACCTGGGCTTTTGCCAAGGCGGGATATGAGACGATTATTATTAATAACAACCCGGAGACAGTTTCCACAGACTTTGATATTGCGGACAAACTGTATTTCGAGCCTCTGACTCCGGAGGATGTGGAGAATGTGGTGAATATTGAGAAGCCTGACGGCGCTGTGGTGCAGTTTGGCGGACAGACCGCGATTAAGCTGACCGAGCATCTGATGAAGATGGGAGTGCCGATCCTGGGAACAAAGGCCGAGGATGTGGACGCGGCGGAAGACCGTGAGCTTTTCGATCAGATTCTGCAGAAGACACAGATTCCGAGAGCTGCCGGCGGTACTGTCTTTACTGCGGCAGAGGCAAAAGAAGTTGCCAATCGTCTGGGCTATCCGGTGCTGGTTCGCCCTTCCTACGTGCTGGGCGGTCAGGGCATGCACATTGCCTTCAATGATGATGAGATTACAGAGTTTATTGACGCCATCAATCAGATTGCCCAGGATCATCCGATCCTGATCGACAAGTATCTGATGGGAAAAGAGATCGAGGTGGACGCTGTCTGCGACGGTCAGGATATCCTCATTCCCGGTATTATGGAGCATATTGAGCGTACCGGAGTCCACTCCGGCGACAGTATTTCCGTTTATCCGGCTCCTACAATTACAGAGGATATCAAAGAGGTCATTGTAGAATATACGAAGCGTCTGGCTCAGGCGCTCCATGTGGTAGGTCTGATTAACATCCAGTTTATTGTAATGGACGGACAGGTATATGTGATTGAGGTGAATCCCCGGTCCTCCAGAACCGTTCCCTATATCAGCAAGGTGACCGGAATCCCCATTGTGGATCTGGCAACCCGTGTGATTCTGGGAGAGAAGCTGACCGACATGGGCTATACTCCGGGGCTTGCGCCGGAGGCGGATTATGTTGCCATCAAGATGCCGGTATTCTCTTTTGAGAAGCTGCGGGGCGCGGAGATCAGCCTTGGACCGGAGATGAAGTCTACCGGAGAGTGTCTTGGAATAGCGAAGACCTTCGATGAAGCTCTTTACAAAGCTTTTATCGGCGCCGGTATTCAGCTTCCGAAGTTCAAGCAGATGATTATGACGGTCAATGATAAGGACAAGCCGGAAGCGGTAGATGTGGCAAAGCGTTTTGAAAAGCTGGGTTACCGTATTTACGCTACAAGAAGCACGGCGAAATATCTGCAGGAACACGGGGTAAACGCTCTTCGGATCAATAAGATTTCCCAGGAATCTCCCAATGTAATGGATCTGATTCTTGGCCATAAGATTGATCTTGTAATTGATACTCCGACCCAGGGCCGGGATAAGTCCAGAGACGGTTTCCTGATCCGGAGAAATGCCATTGAGACAGGCGTTCACTGTCTGACGTCCATGGATACTGCCAATGCGCTGGCTCTTTCACTGGAGACGGCTCATGACGAAATGACCATGATTGACATTGCGACTGTGAAAAATATATAATAAGATAGTCCTGAAGATTTCGGACTATAACAGACGGCGGGACACATTGTTGTTCCGCCGTTTTTGACGCGGGGGATTATTATGGGAAGTCGGGAAGAACAGTATGTGGAATTTCGATATTATGAGATGCCGATGGGGCGGTATGACCTGGCTTTGCTGGGGGAGGAATGGGTGCGTCAGTATGGGACGGATCCGCTTCATTTTCATAATTATCTTGAGATCGGTTACTGCTATTACGGATCCGGATATCTCCGTTTCGGTGACGAGAAAAAGAAATATCATAAGGGGAGTATCACCATCATACCGGCTAATTTTCCCCATCGTACCCAGGGAGAGGCAGGGGAGATTCAGCGCTGGGAATATCTGTTCATTGATATTGCGGGAGTTCTGAAAAAGTTTTATGAAGACAATCAGCCTTTCCGGGAGAGGTTTATGCGCAGACTGCTGCATTCGCCCTGCCTGATTGACGAAAAAGAGAATTGCAGTCTCGCGTCTGTGGTGAAAGCTGTTCTGGAGGAAAACAGAGCGCACAGGCCTCACTATAAGGATGCGGTAAACGGCTATCTTCTTGTGCTGATTCAGGAAATGCTGCGCCTGGGAGATGAGGGAGTCTCCAAGATCAATCTTTATGAATCGCAGCTGGAAAAGATCCGGGGAGCGCTGGAATATATTGAGACACATTATGCGGATGAGATCAGGATCAGGGATCTGGCCCGGGAATGTTATGTCAGTGAATCTTATTTCCGGAAAATTTTTGTTCAATGCATGAATGTGCTGCCGCTGGAATATGTGAATCTGGTACGGATTCAGAAAGCATGTGATCTGCTGCAGCAGTCGGGTGAAGCAATTGAATCTCTGGCACGGAAGGTGGGATTTACATCGCAGTCTACTTTTATGCGCAACTTTAAAAAATATGTCGGGGATACGCCGAAGCAATGGCTTTTAAAAAACGGAAATGGAAGTGAATATGTCAATTACCATACAAAAGTATTGAAGGGATGGTAAGACAGACAGTTATTTGTTTGTGCAAAACAGAAAAACTGAGTGCAGACAGACAGGAATTATATGTGAAAATGCATATGGTTCCTGTTTTTGCTTGGAAAAAACAGAATAAATCACTAAAAACAGAGAATTGTTTTTGACATTTTTTAAATAAAAAATGGAGCGTTTTCAGATGTCGTATATGATAAAATATATAAAACGCACAAAAAAGCATAAAAAACACGCAAAAACAATTAAAAGGAGGAAGGAAAGGTGAGAAGGATAAAGAAAGGAGAGAAGCCGGGGCGCAGAATTCTTACATCCGCTTTATCAGCAGCTCTGATTCTGTCGATGTGTCCAACGGCGGTCTGGGGAAGCACAGCAGATAACGGCGGCGCGGATTCTTTGTCAGTTGATGTGGACAAAACGGGAGGAAATGTCCATGATTACGGAAAATCAGGAGATGACCCGGCTACGGCAGAGGATGAGTCTCTTCTGGTATATTCTGAAGATTATCTGGCAAACGCTTCTTATGGCGAGTCAGCCAGGTATTCTGTGAAAGCAAATCAGACAGATATTTCAGTGTATCAGTACAGAAAGCGCGCAGAGGCAGGATCCATTTTTTATCATATGGATGTGGCGCGGTTTTCCTCAGATGATCCGGAGGCTGTGCTTACAGTGAATGTGAAGGATGGAAGTGACATCAGCAATGCGGTTGTTTACCCGGAAAGATATTATCCGGAGGGATCATATATTGTTGATGAAGAAGCGGGAACCATTACAATTCAGATGTCTGCGGAGCTGGGATACTGTATTCTGGATATTGACGGAGATAATAACAGTAACGGCGGTGACCCTCAGCTTGCCATTATCAATGATCCGACAGAAACGGACAAGCCGGACATCAATGGAGCAAATGTGCTGAATTTTAAAGATTTTGCGGAAAAATATCTGGAAGAGAATCCTATCACAGATACGGTCGGAGAGGTATGCACGGAAGCGGGAACAGTGACAGATCCGGCTACCGGTCTGGAATGGAGTTATGATACCGGTTATTATGTTGATTACAATTCCAGCCAGGTGGCATTTCCCAACAAAAGAGTGAGATTGTCCTATGATGTTTCTGACGCATTTCAGGCGGCTCTGGAAGAGGTGAAGAACAGCGATGCGCTGGATACCATATACTTCCCGGCAGGCACCTATGTATGGTCCGGACTTCAGATTTCAGACTGGAACGGCAGTGAGTACGGTGAACTGAATATTTATGTGGATGAGGATGCTCTTTTAGTCAACCGGCTGCAGGAGTGCAAAGAGGCCATGGAGCCTGCGATCGGAATCTGGGATTCCTCAGATATTACAATTTCCGGCCGCGGAATCTTTGACGGTCAGGGCGCTTACGCACAGAACAGAGACAGCAAGGGCGCCGATCAGTCCTGTCACCAGGGAGGATGCATGCTGGTTCGGTCGGAGAATATCACTTTTAATGATACTTATGTGAGGGATGCAAAGCAGTGGAACTGGGAGTGTCACAGCGGAGTGGACATTACCTATAACAATATTAAAGGACTGTCTCCTTATCAGCATTCCTGGGTAGACGGACTGGATCTGACCAGCGGACAGAACATTACGGTCAACGGTGCGATTACTATGGGAAATGATGACTGTTTCGCATCCGGACATTATAATTCCAGTAATGGTTTCGGCGCGTCCTCACAGACCGGAGAAGAGACACAGGCACAGTCAAACCTGGCTGCTGCTGCGGCGATTTATAACGGAGACCGCTTCGAGTGGGATCAGATTGATTCCTGCGGTTATTCAGTTAATGATACTCTCGGATGGAGTACCTTCGCCAGTGGAATCAAACTGGGGCACAGTGTGAACTGGAAGGACAATGGGGATGGTACGACCTCCAGCTACACCCTTTCCGATTATACATTCAATAATGTGAATACACTTCATGTTTACGGAAATTCCACGAATGGCGGAGGCGGTGGAATCCAGGTGAGAAATGGCGTAAATAACGGCTATCCGGATTATAAGAATCTTGTGTTTGAGAACTGTTCCTTTACGGCCACTGAGGGAGGATCTTCCGTTCAGGTTCCCCATAACAGTACCAATAATTTTGATCCGGATACGGTGACGGTGGAAAACTGCTGGTTTAATGATCCGTCTACCTCTTTTGACTTTGCCAGCGCCAAAAAAGTGACGGTATCCGATCTGTATCTGGGCGGAGAGCTGGTGCGTTATAACAGTCAGGTGAGAATGAATGTGGCGTCCACGGTCAAAGAATTCATTTTCCTGGCGGACGGCGAGCCGGTTAAGGACAATACGCTGCCGGTATTTACTTCTCCGGAAGAGGCAGAGAAGACGGCTTATGTGGGAAATCCGATGGTATTCTATGTGAAAGCATCCGACAGTGACGGCGATGCGGTGACCTTAAAGGCTGCAGATCTGAGCGCGCTGAGCGGAGCTGCCTTTGATGGGGAGACGGGAGCCTTTTCCTGGACGCCTTCGGAGGCAGACGCAGGCAAGACCTATGAAGTGACATTTACGGCTGCGGATTATACCAATACTCCGGTGACGAAGACAGTAAAGATTTCCGTTGTCGATGCGTCTGCGGAGATTGAGACGGCATATGCGGCCAGCGAGGACGCCCGGGTTGCCACCTGGAAGGATAATAAAATAACGAATTATGGAACCGGATTTTATCTGACCACAAGGCTTCTTTCTGATTATGGTCTTATGGGTGAAAAATTTGTAAGTGAGAATACCGGAGACGGTACAGACGGAAAGATTTCCTATGTGAAATTCGACCTGTCACAGCTGGCAGATCAGGAATATCTGGCCGCAGATTTTGCCGTGACAATGATCGGCGTGCGGGGCGGTGTTAAGGAGGACAGTATCCGGGTGGCTGTTGTGGAGAATGCTTTCTGGGCAGAGAATGAGATTACCTGGGTAACCAGACCGCAGTTTGAGGCTTCGGAGGATACGGTGATGATCTCCCGGGATTATGATACAAGCGCAGTTCCTGTCATAAAGGAAAATCAGCTGACAGCGTCTTACCCTCTTGATACGACAGTTGAGATGCGGGTGGATATTACAGAGGCGCTGAAGGCAGCTCTGGAAAAATATGATCCGGAGGATGAGGACACCCGGTATCTGACTCTGGCTTTCTGTAATACAAGCGAACAGGAAGTATTCTTTGCCAGCAGGGAGATGGCAAGGGATAACAAAAATGCCACATCATCCATGGCGCCCTCCATTGTTCTGGCAAAAGAGACGGCGCTTGGCATTGAGGGACCGGATTCTGCAGAGCTGTACGAAGGATATGACGCATATAAGACGGACAGTTTCGCACTTCTGGGAAAAGGTGAGCTGAAGGCTTTCCTGACCAGCGATGCAGAGCAGATTACATGGAATGCTGAGACGCAGCAGATTGAAGTTGCAGAAGGGCTGCAGGCCGGAACTTACAAAGCAGTACTGAAACTGGAAAATGAAAACGGAGAGACTGTGGAGCACACATTTACTGTAACTGTAGCGGAGAATGCGGTAACCGGAATTTCGGTATCTGCGCCGACCAGGACAGCATATACCGTAGGGGATGCGCTGGATCTGACCGGAATGAAGGTAACAGCCTCCTACCAGAACGGAAGTAAACGGGATGTGACGGAAGAGATTCTGGCAGATGAAAATGCGGTAACCGGATTTGATTCTGCGAAGGCAGGCACTGTGACGGTTACTGTGACGTATGAAGGCCAGACAGCTCAGTTTGAAGTGACGATAAATGAAAAGAAAGCTCCGGTTCTCACCGGAATCAGCCTGACAGCTCCGGAGAAGAGCGAGTATCAGGTTGGAGATAAACTGGATCTGACCGGAATGAAGGTGATTGCCGTTTATGATGACGGAAGTGAGATCAATGTGACAGATCAGGCAGAGGTAACCGGATTTGATTCTTCAAAGGCGGGAGACGTGGTTGTGAGCGTCAGCTACGGCGGATTTACAGAGAACTTTACTGTTTCTGTTGCGGAGAACGGCGGAAGCGAGAACCCCGGTGAAGAGCCCGGAGAAAATCCTGGAGAAACCCCCGGAGAAAATCCCGGCGGGGATACAGGAAATACAGGTTCTGATCAGCCCGGCAGCGGTTCTGTCACAGGCGGAAGTGATCAGAATGCAGGAGGCAGCCAGAGCGGAAATGGTACTCAGACTGGAAACTCCGGTCAGAACGGTCAGGCTGCAGGCACTGCAGTAAAGACTGCAGATACAAATCATGGAGCAGTATATGGAGTTCTTCTGGCAGCAGCAGCGGCTGCGGCGGCAGTTGGTGTGAGAAGAAGAATTGCAGATAAGAAATAGTGTAGAGATTACCTTTCATTCACTTTCTTTCAACTAAATTCTCAGAAGGGGACGCCGGCTCCTGCCGGCGTGAATCCCCGACAGGAAGGAGACGATCCTGCAAAATTCGGGCTTTTGTAAAGCCGGAATTCACTGCAGGATCGTCTTATTTTTTTCGGGAATCTGCGCTGAAATGCAGCTGCTGTGTACGGAGTATGAAAAAACAGAAACCGACGCATTTTTCCCCTCGACAGCGTTGACAATTCCCCCTGTACTTTAGTAAAATGAAGTGGTATAAAATCATATAAAAGACCAGGATTCCTGTGCTTTCTGGAAAAGGGAGAAATGGATGGATTCCGGATCAGTATACATTATATATTTAAACAGGTGGGGATGAGTATTATGAGCAATGAAGTGATTACGGTAGAGGAACAGAAACAGACGAAGCTTCTGGAAAACGGTCTGATTATGGCGGACCGTTTTATTAACAAAAACTATCTCATTAATCTGCAGGAGAGAGGCGTGATGCCGTTGGACGACAGAGAAAAGGTGACCAACGCCATCCGTCTGTATCAGGTAAACAGGCTGGTCTATGACACAAAGGAAAACATTAACGACAAGCTGATCAGTGTTTACAGCGCTCTGCAGGATATTGGCGGTACCGCGCTGATGATTATCGACAGTGACGGGAGCCGCGTTTCTTATTTTATCGGGACGAGAACACAGGAAAATGCGGCGACAGCCGGAAAAATTCTTCAGAAAAGTTTTATGGGAAATTTCCCGGGAAGCACACTGAATAATCTGAAGAATTCTGAGATCGAGCGGGTGATGAGTCAGATTACCGAATCAGAATATGTGAATACCTGCCGGAATGTGGCGGAAGTGACGGTAGTTCCGTCCATGCGGGATGAGGATAAGGATAAGTTTGTGCAGGGAATCGAGAAGTTTATTGATACCATGCAGAATGAAAAATATACGGCGGTGTTTATTGCCCAGCCGGTGTCAAAGGGAGAACTGGAAGCGAAAAAGCGGGGATATGAGGAGCTGTATTCCGCACTCTCTCCGTTTACCAAGACCAATCTTTCTTACGGGGAGAATTACAGCAAGGCTGTTTCCAAGGGAATGTTTGAGAATTTCTCTCACTCGGTTAACAACAGCCTGACCAATACGACAGGAACAAATACCAGCCAGAGCCAGTCTTATACCAGCGGCCGGAATTCCGGAGGAAGCATCGGCGCTGACGGATTCAGTTCCAGCTGGGGCAGTTCAGAAAGTACCACCAGCGGGTATTCCTCCGGCAAATCCTGGTCAAAGGCGGTGACCAGCGGCACGGCAGATACCACCGGAGGAGGAACGAATACAGGCGAATCAGAAACCACGGGAAATTCCAGGACGCTCTCCATTGAGTATCAGAATAAATCGGTGGAAGTGATTCTGGAAAATATTGAAAAGCAGCTGGAGAGGATTAAGGTGTGCGAGGCGTTCGGCCTCTGGAACTGCGCCGGATATTTTGTAGCGGACGATATTCAGACCGCCGTAGTGGCTGCCAATACATATAAAGCCCTGATGCTGGGGGATGAGACTTATGTGGATAATTCATTTGTGAATGTCTGGGGACTGAAAAATCCTGAGATGACGGAGCAGGTGCTGGAGTATATCCGTTTTGGCATTCAGCCGGTGATCCCGATCCGCCCGGAAGCCGGATTCGCAGCGCTGAATGTAACGCCCGGCAACTATATCAGCGGAAAGGAACTTCCTCTGATGATGGGGATTCCCCACAAGTCTGTGACCGGCCTGACTGTCAGCAATATTGCAGAGTTCGGACGAAATGTGTATTCACAGAAGGAGAAGCCCCAGGCGAAAAAGATACAGCTTGGCCGTGTACACCATATGGGAAATACGGAGAAGACTTTTGTGAATCTGGATCTGGACAGCTTTAATTCCCATTGTTTTGTAACCGGGTCTACCGGTTCTGGCAAGTCTAATACCACCTATTGTCTGCTGGAGCGCTTCCTGCAGAATAATATTCCATTCCTGGTGGTGGAACCGGCAAAGGGTGAATATAAAACAGAGTTCGGAGCGGTGGAGAACATGCATGTGTTTACCACCAATCCGCTGATCGGACAGATGCTGAAGCTGAATCCTTTCCGTTTTGATCCGAAGATTCATATTCTGGAGCATCTGGACCGGCTGATTGAGATTTTCAACGCGTGCTGGGAAATGTACGCGGCTATGCCTGCTATTTTGAAGGATGCGGTGGAAAAGGTTTATATTGCAAAAGGCTGGGATCTTCTGAATTCCCAGTATATGCGGCCGGGGGTTCCGGAATATCCTACCTTTATGGATCTGCTGGAGACACTGCCGAAGGTAATCAGCAGTTCCAGCTATTCATCCGATACCAAGGGCGACTATACCGGAGCCCTGGTAACCCGTGTGGCTTCTCTGGCAAACGGCATTACCGGACAGATTTTCTGTGATAACTATGACATTTCCGATCAGGTGCTTTTTGATGAGTGTACGATTGTGGATTTGAGCAGGGTCGGTTCCTCTGAGACAAAATCTCTGATTATGGGGATCCTGGTGCTGAAGCTGACGGAATACAGGATGGCTAATGCCAGCGGCGCCAATAAGGGACTTCGTCATGTGACTGTTCTGGAGGAAGCCCATAATCTGCTGAAGCGGACCGGAGGCACCGGTACGGCCGGTTCAAATGTGATCGGGAAATCTGTGGAAATGATCTGCAACAATATTGCAGAGATGCGTACCTATGGCGAGGGATTTGTTATTGTAGATCAGTCACCTACTGCTGTTGATATTGCAGCGATCAAAAATACCAATACAAAGATTGTTATGCGTCTTCCGGAGGAGACGGACTGTGAGGCTGTGGCCAGCGCCATGGGCCTGGATGAGAATCAGGTGAAGGAGATTTCCAGGCTTTCTGTGGGCTGCGCGATTGTGATGCAGAATAACTGGCTGGAGCCGGTGCTGACCCAGATTGACGCCTATGGAGGACATCATGAAAAAGAGTTTCCCATGCTTGATTTTGCCGAGGTCCGCCATCTGCGCAGCGCTGTGGCCCAGGAATTTGCTCTGCAGTATATTGTGGAGCGGCAGATGAATATGGATAAGATGCTGGACTGCATTGCGAATGAAACCGGAGCGCCTGAGAAAAAGGAGGAGATGATCTGCTGCATGAATTATGCAGTGGGCCGTCTGGAAAAAGGCAGGGATATCGTATTTTTCTGTAAAACACTGATGAATCTCCTTTGCTGTAAAAATGCGTTTGATCTGACTGAATACAGGATTAAGACAGAGAAAATCCCGGACAGTAAAAAGCGCCGGATTACAGAGCGGAGCGCGCGTGAATGGAAGAAAGAGTTTCTTCAGCTCCTTCGCGGTTATTGTGATTTGTCAGAGGAGATCTGTAATACATTGATACAGTATCTGCTGTATGCAAAGTCACTGGAGGAGACTTCTGTAAATTATGGTGAGCTGTACGATATTCTTTACGCATAGAATGGGGGAGTGAAAAATGGGACTTGAGTCAAACAGTGACGTAAATGACAGCCCCGAGGTTCAGGAAACCAATGAAAATGCCGCGGACGAGGCTGCGGAAAGAGAAACTCAGAACCAGGAGCGGGGAAATGAACTGGATAATCAGGAAGGAATGGAAAAAGAAGACAGTCCTGAGGAGGAAAATAGTCCTGAAGCAGATACAGATGAGGATGAAGATCCGGAGGCATCAGAAGGGGAAAATCCCGAAGATGAAGGGGAGAATCTGGAGGACGACGGCGACAACCCGGAGGACGATGGGGAGGATCCTGAAAATGAAGGGGGAAATCCGGATGAAACTGAAGAAGATACGGATGATGAGGACAGCCGGAAGAATGATCTGGATGAGAAAAATGATTTAGAGGGAACAGACCCGGATGAAGCAGAAGAGGACGGTGCTTCAGACGAGGATCCGGAGGACAAAAACGAAGTCCCGGAGGATGAAAGTGAGGATCCGGAAGCCGAAAGCGAAGATCCGGAGGACGACGGAGATAACCCGGAAGACGACGAAGATAACCCGGAGGATGACGGAGAAAATCCGGAAGACGACGAAGATAACCCGGAGGATGACGGGGAGAATCCGGAAGATGACGGGGAGAATCCGGAGGACGACGGAGATAACCCGGAGGATGACGGAGAAAATCCGGAGGATGACGGGGAGAATCCGGAAGATGACGGGGAGAATCCGGAAGACGATGGAGATAACCCGGAGGATGACGGAGAAAATCCGGAGAATGACGGAGAAAATCCGGAAGATGACGGAGAAAATCCGGAAGATGACGGGGAGAATCCGGAGGACGACGGAGATAACCGTGAGGATGACGGTGACAACCCGGAAGATGATGGAGAAGATCCGGAGGATGACGGAGATAACCCGGAAGATGATGGAGAAAATCCGGAGGACGATGGAGATAACCCGGAGGATGACGGAGAAAATCCGGAGGAAGATGGCGACAACCCGGAGGATGACGGAGAAAATCCGGAAGATGACGGAGATAACCCTGAGGATGACGGAGAAAATCCCGAAGACGATGGAGAAAATCCGGAGGACGACGGAGATAACCCGGAAGACGATGGAGAAAATCCGGAGAACGACGGAGATAACCCGGAAGATGACGGAGATAACCCTGAGGATGACGGCGAGAATCCTGAAGATACTGAGCAGAATCCGGAAAATGGAGATGAGGATCCGGAAGACGCAGAAGAGACCCGGAGGAATGATCTGGATGCTCAGGATGTAATGAGTCCTGCTCTGCAGGAAATGCATAATTATATGTCAGAGCATAATTACGGATATGGAGATTATCCGACCTATTCGCAGGATCCGGAGTGGCAGAGACTCAATGAGAATCTGAAAAACGAGAATGCCGGCGTTGAAACGGAAAGGAGCGATATCAACGGTCCGGGAGAGGGAGACGATCCCGACAGCTCAAATGATCCGGAGAGTAAAATTGAAGGTTCGCGGTATCGCACAGTAGATGCGGATACGGTTGATTTGTCCGGCGCCAGGGGGATGGACGATCCCAACTTCTGGAATCATCATGGCAATGATAAGGAGACCTATACGGAGATGGCGGAAAAACTGCCGGATATTCAGAAGGAGCTTGGAGACGGGAAGTCTCTGGATGAACTGAGGGAGAATCCCGAATACAGGGATGCCATAGATGCTTATTATAACCCTGATACGATGGTAAAGGTGGAGCAGAAGCCGGATGGAACTTATGAATTCCAGGATGATGGAAGACACCGGGTGAAGGCGGCGCAGGAGGCGGGCGTCAATATACCTGTGGAAGTGATCAATCCCGATGAATATCCGGAAACAGTGCAGCTGAAGGATACTTCATCAAATCCGGAGAAAGCCGGTACCGAAATATCCGGCGAGAACGGAGAAAGTGCGGAGAAAAAGTCGGAAGGCTTTTCTGTGAAGGAGATAGAGAACTCTGACGGCAGCAAAAAGAGTATGGCTGAACTGCAGGAACGTTTTGACAGTCTGAATGAGAAATATGAGAACACGGATGCTTCTGCGAAGGAAGGAAAAGAGGAATTGGGCAAACTGTACGGACAGAATATGGGAGCCATCAAGGATACTCATGAGAAATACAACGCGGAGATGTCCAGAAAGGATGAACTTTCCAGGGAGATGAATGATCTTCATGTTCAGTACGACAGTGATTTCCCGCCGGAAGTACAGAAGTATTATGATGGTCTTGTAAAAGAATACCGTGACTGCCAGTCGAATGCGGAGCAGTTAAAATATCAGGAGGCAAAGCTGGAAAGCAATAATATGCATATTGCGGAGCAGCTGGATAAACCGTATGTTCCCACTTCTGATATGAACAGCGGACAGAACCGCCAGCAGAAGATGGATGGCCTGCAGACTTCGCTGAACGATCTGGAAGCGAAGATTGATTCCGGAAAGGCGACTCCCATGGATGCCTATGAATTTGCCAATACCAGCCAGCGGATGAAGGATGATATTGCGCATCCTTCTAATCTGAATGAGCAGTTTGGCGTGAAGGATAAGGAATCTCTGGGAAAGATGGATGCCCAGGTGGATCGGATTTCCGATAAGCTGGCAGAGCAGTTTAAGGATTATAAGTTTCATGATGACGGAACATACACCAGAACCAGTGATAAATCCTGGGAAGGGTATGGACGGAAATCAGAAAATCGGGAATATACAGATCAGAATGGAAATAAGATTACAGAGGTATCTGAGAGCAGTTTTGCCAGCGGACGCAGTAAAATAGAGAAGACGGCCATTACCTACACGGACAGAGGACAGAAGCTGGATGCCTCCTTCCGGTTTGACGGGTTCAAAACCAGGACAGAGCGGACGGTAGAGGGCGCAGATCACTCTGTTTCTGTTTCCGAGAAAGAGACCCGCATTCTCGGCGGCGATGTGAAAACGTCCTATGATAATAATACAAAGAAGTCCGACCTGTCTGCCGACAGTAATCTGGCCAGCCGCAGAAGCGGCAAATTGGAGGAAAGTGAATCGGGATTTAAATCCAGCCAGACAGAAACGAGCTTGGGCAATCTCAGAGTGGAGGCTCATAAGGATACATCCTCCTTTAATAATGCGGAATGGAAGGGAAAAATAGGAGCCAATGCGGCGGATGTGGAAATTCATAAAACGGATCAGAACCCGGAGGGTAAGGGATATTCGGTTGACGCCCGGAGACAGTTTGGCGTTTTTGAGGCTGGAGCTTCCGCAAACCCTTCCGATCTGAAAATCGGAAAGGAATTCAAAGTAAAGCCGATGGAGGGCAATACGAAAATTCAGGAACTAGGAGAAGAGGATAAGAAGAAAGATGAATAAAGTAAGTTTAAAGCTGAATCCCTATCAGGAATTCAATACAATTTCTTTAAATGAACAGAATCTGTCTGTTTACAGTGAACTGAATAATTTTATGAAAGAACCCTTTTTAAAATGGGCGGGACAGTTTTTTGATTCTGTGGAACGGGAATTAAATGATGAATTTGATCTCTGTGTGCGCTCCCAGAATTTTGAATTTATGTTTCTGCAGGCCATGGCAAAGAATTTTCCGGACTGCCTTTCAGTGGAACGGGAATCTTTTGATCTGGATTATTCCATGGAAGAACGGCAGGCGTTTCTGAATAAAGTGCTTGTGGATTTTCCGGTAGATATAGAAACGGAGAAGGTTCCGGTATATCTGGAAAAGAGCGTGTTTATGAATCTGGGAGAAGGATTCCAGGCGGTGTCGGATCCGGAGGAAGCTTTTCTTATTATTGCGGTCAGCGATGCCGCTTTTCCGGAATATTTTCAGGCCAGGGATACCAGGATTATTGCTCTGATCGGGGAGGAGGAGGGACTGGAAAAAATAAATTCCTGTTTTTTATGGAAAATGACCGGTGATCAGGTACTCCCCCTCCTGGATGCAGTAAAATACAGGTTTTATAATATACCATATCTGAAGAAGGTATCCGGAGTGCTGCAGGCGTCGGCGGATCAGATGGATGCGGAACAGCGTAAAAATCTGGCATTGATGACGGCCACGGACCCTTATGTGTCGGTCTGCCGGATCCCGGATCTGGAGATGGGAAAAAGCTACCAGCCCGGGTTTGAGATCATTCCTTCCACGGCAGCAATGCCCCAGATCCGGATGAGAGTGATCAATGAGGCGGTCCTGCAGGGAATGGGACTGGAGTTAAACGGAATCAAGCCGGGAACGACTGTCGTAGAGTTCTATAAGAACGAGGAAATGATCCCCTTCTACAGACAGGAGGTGAATGTTTATCAGAACAATTCTATAAAAAAGATCGTACTGAGTCTGCATTCTGATTCTATGGGAGTGGAGTATGCGCAGACTGTGGGCGCTGAGTTTTTTCCGCCGGATGCGGATGATATTCCGGACGTAGTCTGGAGCAGCAGCAATCCTCAGGTGGCTACTGTGGATGCCGGCGGGAAAGTGGTGTCTCATGCGGCTGGGGAATGTACAATCACTCTTTCCGGAAAAGAGACGTCAGCCAGTGTTCATCTGACTATTCTGCCTCAGATTGAAAATATAGAACTGTCTCTGGAAGAGGTGGCCTGCTATGTGGGAGAGGTGATTCCGATTGATGTGAAAATCGCACCCGGAAACGCTTATAATAAAGAGATTGGCTGGTGGACCAGTGACAAGATGGTGGCAGTGGTAGAAACAACGGCTACCGGGGATTTTCGGATCCGTGCAGTGGGAATCGGTCAGTGCACTCTGACCTGCAGGGCGAAAGAAGGCAGCGCGGGGGCGTCTGTTGAGATGTTTGTGGACAGCACCTTTAATAAAAGAAGGAAACGCAAAAGAATGGCGTTCTTCAGTTGATTCCCCCCCCCGGAGATGTGGTATGCACAGGGAGTATAATCTTGAGTATGAAAAGAAAGGAGAATTCAGATGGATCAGAATTCAAAAAAAGTGGATATGAGAGGTAATCCGCTTTATCCGGACCGGATTGAAAACAATGCGGTAGCCGTGTTTCTGGCGCTGGTATCCGTTGTGGTGGCGATTATTCTGCTGGCTGTGATTGTAACAAATTTCAGTTACGCGGCGCATCCGGAGCGGGCGCGGGGGTATGTGAATACCAATTATCCCGTAGCAGATCTGCCGGCCAATGAGGCGGAGGAAATGCCTGCTGAAGATTTTTCGGCGGAAGAATCTGTTTCCGGAGGCGCAGCTGTATATGAGGAGGATACGGAGATGCAGCCGGAGGAGGAGACTCTGGCAGGCAGTATGACGGGAGATTATGTGATTCCCGACAGCGCCAGCCGGTATCTGGTGCGGAGCGATCTGGAAAATCTGACGGCAGATCAGCTGAGAATTGCCAGAAATGAAATTTACGCAAGGCATGGAAGGATGTTTGATGATGAACAGCTTCAGGCATATTTCAATTCCAAGTCCTGGTATACCGGAACCATCAGTCCGGCGGATTTCTCGGAAGATATGCTGAATGATTATGAGAGGGAGAATACATATATCATATCCGATTATGAGAAAGAAATGGGATACCGCTGATCTGCAGTTGGCAGAAAAGCTTAATGATAACATATAAAAAGGGAGGAAAAGTTATGTTTTGTCCTAATTGTGGAAAACAGGTAAACGACAGTGAAAAATTCTGTTGGAACTGCGGAAAGCCGCTGGAAAGAACATCCGTGGCACAGCAGACGGAGCCGGCAGGACCGGAACCGGAAAAAGAAAATCAGGTTCAGAGTGAGCCGGTGAAGAAAATACAGGAGCCGGTGCAGCAGAAAGTTCAGACAGAACAGTCTCTGCACAATGCTGCAGGATTTGAGGGCAGCGGTCCGGTGAAAATGACCGAGACAGCCACAGCCGGTGCGGACGGCGGATTTGTTCCGGCGGACTACAGTGATCAGGTGGTAAAGGTATCTGAAGCGGAGGAAGATTACGATTACAGAAATCTTCCCACCGAGAAGCCCACGGGTATTCACAGTATTTATCTGTTCGATTTCCTGATCCGAATGACAGAGAGAGAGAACATCCCCGTTCTGATTTATCTGGGCGTGAATGTTCTGATTATCGGCGTGATTTTCTCAGCGCTGTTTATGCTTCCCTTCGGATGGGGAATTTTATCGGGACTGATTGTATATGTGGCATCAGTGATTATGGCGCTGTCACCCATCGGCGAGTTTATTCTGAGAGTACAGAACGGCTGCCGCAAGATCACAGACGCGGCGGATATCAACCGTCTTGAGCCTCTGTTCCGGGAAGTATATTATAAGGCAAAGAAAGCGAACCCCATGATTTCCAGTGATGTACGTCTGTTCATCAATGATGATGAGGCCCCCAATGCCTTTGCTACCGGAAGAAAGACCATGTGTGTTACCCGGGGACTGCTTTCTCACTCTGATGAGGAGATCAAGGCGACTCTGGGACATGAGTTCGGTCATCTGGCTCATAAAGATACGGATCGTATTCTGGTTGTTTCTGTTGGAAATACCATTATTACTATTATCTTTATGATTATCCAGGTATGCATTATTATTGCGAATGTTCTGGTGGCAATTGCCAGCGTGTTCTCAAGACATGGCGCGTTAATCGCGATCTTTAATGCTCTGGTAACCTTCCTGTCTCTGATTGTTCTGCGGGGACTGATGAAGTTGTGGACTGCTTTTGGTGTGGCCCTCTGCATGAAGACCAGCCGTGGAAATGAGTATCAGGCAGATGAATTTTCTTTCAATCTGGGTTACGGAAATGATCTGTGCAGACTTCTGGCAACCTTCGGTGATGTGAAGTCCAAGGGACTGTTTGCCAGCCTGGCAAGCAGCCATCCTCAGAGTTCAGACCGTATTGCCAGACTGGTTGAACTGGGAGCGGTGTATCCGGCAGGGAACAATCCCGGTTCTTACAGGCAGTAAGGAAAAATCCCATGTCAGGGCTCAAAAATGAGGGCCCTGACATTCTATGAAAAAGGATTTTGAAGAAGGAAGATAAAGGAAGAAAAAAGAGATGAGCAGGAGAAAAGAAAAAAGATCTGCCCCGGAGCAGAATCCCATCAACAGACAGCAGCCCTCTAAAAAAGTGGATATGCGGCAGAATCCGCTGTATCCTGACCGGATTGAGAGCAATGTGGTGGGCGTTCTTATTGCAATTGCAGCTATTGTTGTTGCGCTGGTGTGTCTGGTATTGATTGTGAAGAATTTTAATTATCCGGCAAGACAGTACCGGCAGACGGTGGCAAGGATGAATGGGGAGCAGAACGGGAACGATACGGCTGATTTTGCAGAGGATCCGGCTGCAGATGATTATAATGATTATGAGAATCAGACACAGGATTATGAGGATGCAACCGGAGATTATGATGACAATGATATTATAATTGATGATCAGGATGATTTGTCCGATGAAGATCAGGAGGAGGATATTGCGGCATCCAGAGAAGGCATTCACTCCTATTCGGTCATCGTAGATGACTGTACCTGGCAGGAGGCATATAATGACTGCATCAGCATGGGCGGTTCACTGGCGACTGTCGACAGCCGGGAAGAATGGGATTATATCATCAATATGCTGAAATCGCAGAATACCGGCGCTTATTATTTCTATCTGGGCGGTTCCAGAGATACGAATGACGGCAGTTATTACTGGCAGGATGAGTACGGAGAACGTTACGGAGATCCTGTTAACAGCAGTCTTTTCTGGGGAAATGATCTCTGGCTGGAGGGGGAACCGAGTTTTCAGGATGGAGATACACCGGAAACAAATCTGGCGATTTTATATATGAAATCTGCAGACCGCTGGGTGCTGAACGATGTTGCCAATGATACACTTTACACAGAAGAGTATCTGGCGGGCAAAGTAGCCTACATCTGTGAATTTCAGTAAATTTTGATTCCCGAAAGGAGATTTTCTTTGAAGATCAGGCAGAAAATGAAAATAGCTGCAGTGTGCACGGCGATGGCCGTGCTCACTGCCGTTTTGGCGGCAGGATGCGAAAGGTCTCAAAACAGCCTGTCGGCTCCGGAAGAAACATCCCTGGCGCAGGGACAGGAGGAAGAATTCTCTTCCGGCGGGGATTCTCAGCAGGAAACGCAGGGAAAGGAAGAAGAGAAAACAGCGGAAGAATTGCTGGAGGAGCAGGTGGAACAGTATCTGAGCGGTATGACCCTGGAAGAAAAGGCGGCTCAGCTTTTTGTAGTTATGCCGGAGGCTATTACAGATGCAGGGACCGTGACGGCAGCAGGAAATGCAACCAGGGCGGCTCTGGAAAAGTATCCGGTGGGCGGGCTGGTTTATCTGAAATCAAATCTGGTTTCTGAATCTCA
The DNA here is from genome assembly GCA_946491665.1 of uncultured Lachnospiraceae bacterium. Taxonomy (GTDB): domain Bacteria; phylum Bacillota; class Clostridia; order Lachnospirales; family Lachnospiraceae; genus Eubacterium_I. The sequence continues at coordinate 46,213 of CAMLYL010000009.1, forward strand.
GACAAAAGAAATGCTGGCGAACACGCAGAAATATTATCAGGAGATTGCGGGCTTTCCGATTTTCCTGTCGGTGGATGAGGAAGGCGGCACAGTGGCGAGAGTTGCCGGCAACGATGGATTTTCCGTGGAGGATGTAGGGGATATGGCGGATATCGGCGCCGCGGGAGATACCGGAAAAGCGTACGAGGCGGGTATGACCCTGGGAACCTACCTGTCTGAACTGGGATTTAATCTGGACTTTGCTCCGGTGGCTGATGTACTGACCAATCCGGACAACACAGTGATCGGATCCCGTTCTTTCGGAAGCGACAGCCGTCTTGTGACGGGTATGGTGCTGGCTGAGATAGAGGGGCTGTCAGATTCCGGCATGCTGTCCTGTGCAAAACATTTTCCGGGGCATGGCGGCACCGCAGGGGATACTCATGAAGGCTATGCTTATACGGATAAGACACTGGAAGAACTGACAGAGTTGGAACTGGTGCCTTTTGCGGCGGCGGCGGATGCCGGGGTGCCTTTTATTATGGTTTCCCATATCTCCGCTCCTCAGGCAGTGGGAGATAATACTCCTGCCTCCATGTCCGGGATGATGGTGAACGGACTGATCCGGGAACAGCTGGGATATGACGGAATTGTGATTACTGATGCTCTGAATATGGGAGCAATCTCCGAAAATTACACGTCCGCTCAGGCTGCAGTTCAGGCTCTTGGCGCCGGGGTGGATATGCTTCTGATGCCTGCGGATTTTGAAGCTGCTTACCGGGGAGTGCTGGAGGCTGTAAAGGATGGCACAGTTACTGAAGAACGGATTGACGCCTCTGTGCGCCGGATTCTGCGCGTAAAGCTGCAGCTTTAAAATAAGGATTCGGGCAGGCTTTAAAGCGGGACACGGATCAAATGACAGATTCGGCTGATTGTGAATCATAACATTTTTGAAGTTATTTCTTTAACAATCTTTCAGTTAGGACTGGATTTTTTGACTATGAAGTATTAAAATGGGGAAAAGTAACCCAGTAAGATACGACTAAATGTAAAGTGAGGAGTTTCTATGTATTGTACAAGAAATGTGACAAATGACCTGGTATGGGTCGGCGGGGATGACCGGAGACTTGCCATGTTTGAGGGCGTTTATTCTGTGCCTGACGGCGTTTCCTACAATTCTTACTTACTTCTGGATGAGAAGACTGTACTGTTTGATACGGTAGATGAGGCTGTTCAGAAAGTATTTTTTGAAAATGTGGCACACACGCTTGCGGGCCGGAAACTGGATTATGTGATTGTTCAGCATATGGAGCCGGATCATTCCGCTACGCTGGAGGGTATTCTTATGCGCCATCCGGAGGCGGTTGTGATCTGCAATAAAAAGACGGAGGCCATGATTTATCAGTTTTTCGGCGCGGATCTGAAGATGAATGTACAGATCGTAGGAGAAGGCGATGTTTTAAAGACCGGAAGGCATGAGCTGACGTTTCTGATGGCGCCCATGGTACACTGGCCGGAAGTTATGGTTACCTATGATATTACGGATAAGATTCTGTTCTCTGCAGATGCCTTCGGTACGTTCGGAGCCTTAAACGGCGCGCTGTTTGCAGATGAGGTGGACTTTTTTGCGGATTATCTGAAGGAAGCCCGCAGATACTACACAAATATTGTTGGTAAGTATGGCACACAGGTACAGGCGCTGCTGAAAAAGGCGTCCACGGTTGAGATCAATATGATCTGCCCTCTGCATGGATTTGTATGGCGGAGAAATATCGGGGATTATCTGGTAAAATATCAGCAGTGGAGTCGTTATGAGCCGGAGGTGACCGGCGTTATGATCGCATATGCTTCCGTATACGGCAATACTGAGAATGCAGCTAACATTCTGGCGTGCAGACTTCGTGACATGGGGATTCGGACAACTATTTTTGATGTGTCTGTGACCGCGTCCTCCGAAATCGTTGCGGCATCCTTCGAATACAGTCATCTGGTATTTGCGTCCACAACCTACAATGCGGGGATTTTCATTTCCATGGATGAACTGCTCCGTGACCTGGCTTCCCATAATCTGCAGAACCGCACCGTAGCTTTTCTGGAGAACGGTTCCTGGGCGGCAACCAGCGGCAAGCTGATGCGTGAGATTATCGGCAGCCTGAAGAATATGACAATTCTGGACAAGACAGTTTCTTTAAAATCTTCTCTCAGCGAGGCTCAGCTGGATGACATCGACGCTCTGGCAGAGGCAATTGCGGAGACGATGCCGAAGAAGCTGACTCCTGCAGATGCGGAACAGGTTCCGGCCGGCGTGGATAAGAATTCTCTGTTTAAGCTCAGCTATGGTCTGTATATCCTGACAGCGCAGGATGGAGAAAAGGATAACGGCTGTATTATTAATACTGTATCTCAGCTTACAGATACTCCCAGCCGTTTTATGATTGCGGTGAATAAACAGAATTACACCCATGATATGATTATGAAGACCGGAAAGTTCAACATTTCCGTGCTTACAGAGGAGGTTCCCTTCAAGGTGTTCCAGCACTTCGGTTTCCAGAGCGGAAGAGATGTGGATAAGTTTGCGGACGCACCGGAATGTGTACGCAGCGCCAACGGGGTATATTATGTGCCGAAATATGCCAATGCTTTTGTTTCGGGCAATGTGATTGAGACCTATGACTATGGTACACATACCCTGTTTATTGCAGATGTAACTCAGGCGCAGATCCTGTCTGAAGTTCCTTCTGTAACATATTCATATTACTTCGAGCACATTAAGCCAAAGCCGGCTCCGGCAGATGAAAATAAAAAGGGGTTTGTCTGCAAGATCTGCGGCTATGTGTACGAGGGAGATGAGCTTCCGGCAGATTTCATCTGCCCGCTGTGTAAACATGGCGCAGATGATTTTGAACCGCTGTAAATCAGATGAAGCATAGTTTATGAGAAATAATGTTCAGCCCGGATGGGAATCCTGCTTTTTTGTCCGGGCTGAAAACAGAAAAGGAGAAATCGTGATGTTGGATAAGTCAGTAGCCGCCTTATTGAATGATCAGATTAATAAGGAGTTTTATTCCGCATATCTGTATCTGGATTTTTCAAATTATTATAAGGATGAGGGACTGGACGGATATGCAAACTGGTTTTTTATTCAGGCTCAGGAGGAGAGGGATCACGCGATTCTGATGCTTCAGTATCTGCAGAATAATGATGAGCAGGTGACGCTGGAGGCGATTGCGAAGCCGGATAAAGAGTATACCGATCTGGAGGATCCCCTGAAGTACAGTCTGGTGCATGAGCAGTATGTAACCTCTCTGATCAACAATATTTATGCTGCGGCTTTGAAGGTAAATGATTTCAGAACCATGCAGTTTCTTGACTGGTTCGTGAAGGAACAGGGCGAAGAGGAAGACAATGCGCAGACGAATCTGAAAAGATACCGCCGCTTCGGATCGGACAGAAAGGCTCTGTATGATCTGGACAGTGAGATGGCCGCCAGGGTATACGCAGCTCCGTCTCTGGTGCTGTAGCCTTTCAGGTTAAAATGCATAACAGTATATCATTTTATGAAAGCGTTCAGATCATAATGGACGCTTTTTTTAATTTTTTTAAAATAAGTATAGACTTTTCCAATATCTGTTTTATAATATGTTCCGGGAATATCGGACAGGGATAAAACCTGTGACTGAGTCCTGAAAATGAGTATGGATTTTTATGAATGAATTGCTGAAAAACAGCAGGAAGGAATTGGTTATGGCAATTATTTACAATCAGGAGACCGGGGAGTTTCATCTTTATAATGACGGAATCAGCTACATCATGAAGATTCTCAGAAACGGACAGATGGGACAGCTGTATTTTGGAAAAAAGGTGCCGGCGGAACAGAGTTACAGTTATCTGGAAGAGCATACGAAACGGTCTACGCTTTCTGAAGTATATGAGAATCAATACGGATTTTCGCTGGAACAGATCCGGCAGGAATATCCCTCTTACGGAACCACGGACTATCGTCTTCCGGCAGTGGAAATTGCTCAGGAGAACGGCAGCCGGATAACGAATTTCACATATGTATCTCATCGGATTTATGCCGGGAAACCCGGGCTTCCCGGACTTCCTGCCACGTACGTGGAGAAGGATCAGGAGGCGGATACTCTGGAAATTCTTCTTCGGGATGAGCTGATCGGCGTGGAAATGACGCTGCTGTATACAATCTTCACAGAGGAAAATGCTGTTGCCAGAAGTGTAAAGTTCAGAAATTATAAAAATGAGAAACTGCAGATCGAGACAGCCATGAGCCTGAGTCTGGATCTGCCGGATGCCGATTACGATTGGATCCAGTTTTCCGGCGCATGGTCCAGAGAACGTCATGTGAAGGAGCGCAGGCTGCAGCAGGGCGTTCAGTCTGTGGGAAGCCTGCGGGGCGCTTCCAGCCATATCCACAATCCATTTGTAGTACTCAAACGTCCCACGGCCGATGAGTTCCAGGGAGAAGTAATGGGATTTTCCCTGGTGTACAGCGGGAATTTCCTTGCACAGGCGGAGGTGGATACCTTCAATGTGACCAGGATGATGCTGGGAATTCATCCTCAGGAATTTTCCTGGTGTTTAAAACCGGGGGAGGAGTTTCAGACCCCCGAGGCTGTTCTGGTTTATTCAGACCGCGGGTTAAACGGCATGAGTCAGACATTCCATCGTCTTTACCGGACCCGTCTGGCCAGAGGAGAGTGGAGGGATAAAGTCCGTCCGATTCTGATTAATAACTGGGAAGCAACATATTTTGATTTTACGGAAGAGAAGCTTCTGGAGATTGCGCAAACGGCGAAAGAAGACGGAGTGGAACTGTTTGTGCTGGATGACGGATGGTTTTCCACCCGCCGGAACGATACCAGCGGACTGGGGGACTGGTGGGAAAACCGTGATCTGCTGCCGGAAGGCATCAAAGGACTTTCAGAGAAAATTGAAGCTCTGGGAATGAAGTTCGGCCTCTGGTTTGAGCTGGAGATGGTCAATAAGGACAGCGAGCTTTACCGGAAGCACCCTGACTGGATCCTGGCTGCGCCCGGACGATCCCAGTCCCACGGAAGAACGCAGTATGTGCTGGATTTTTCCCGTAAAGAAGTCGTGGACGCCATATACAATATGACAGAGAAGGTTCTCTCCGGCGCAAAAGTATCTTACATTAAGTGGGATATGAACCGTTATATCACAGAGTGCTATTCGGCAGCTTATCCGGCGGAACAGCAGGGAGAGATTTTTCATCGCTATATTCTCGGGGTATATGACCTGTATGAACGTCTGATTCAGGCATTTCCCCATATCCTGTTCGAGTCCTGTGCCAGCGGCGGCGGGCGGTTTGACGCCGGAATGCTTTATTATGCGCCCCAGGCGTGGACCAGTGACGATTCTGATGCGGCGGAGCGTCTGAAGATTCAGTACGGGACGAGCTTTTCCTATCCGGTCAGTTCCATGGGAGCTCATGTGTCTGTGACGCCGAATCATCAGTTGGCGCGGATGACTCCGCTGAAGTTCCGCGGGGATGTGGCGGCCTTTGGCGCCTTTGGATATGAACTGGATCTGAGCAGGCTGTCAGAGACAGAGCGCAGGAGGGTCAGAGAGCAGATTGCCTTTGTGAAAAAGTACAGGGAGCTGATCCAGCATGGGACATTTTTCAGACTGTCCAGTCCTTTTCAGGGGAATATTACGGCCTGGATGGTCGTTTCCGAGGACAAAAAGCAGGCGATTGTGGCGATTTATAAAGTGCTGAATGATGTAAACTGTGAGTTTCGGAGAATGCGGCTGCATGGACTCGGGGACGGAATGTTATATCATATCAGGGAAGATGGTCAGGACAGAGGAGCACATTACGGAGCTGAGCTGATGCGAGCAGGGCTGGTATCCTCTGATGCTTCGGCTTCGGAAGTTCAGGTGAAAGACAATCCGGGAGATTTTTATTCGCGGATCTTTATACTGGAGGCGGAGTAACATGCATACCGGCAGGAAATTCCCGATGTTTTTATGCGGAAATATTGTAAAAGGAAGATAAAAAATGAATACAAACTACCGGAGAACCATGTATGCCGGTTTTATCGGATATATTGTGCAGGCAATTGTAAATAATTTTGTGCCGTTACTGTTTGTAACTTTTCAGGCAGACTACGGAATCCCCCTGTCAAAGATTACGATGCTGATTACAGTAAATTTTGTGATTCAGCTTCTGGTGGATCTCTTATCAGCTGTGTTTATTGACCGGATCGGATATAAGGCGTCAGTTCTGATCGCTCACGGCTGTGCGGCGGCAGGTCTGATCTGTCTGGCTGTGCTTCCGGATATGACGGCGGACCCCTATGCCGGACTTCTGGCCGGCGTGGTGATTTACGCGGTGGGAGGCGGTCTGATCGAAGTTCTTATCAGTCCTATTATAGAGGCCTGCCCTACGGAGAATAAGGAGAAAGCCATGAGCCTTCTCCATTCCTTCTATTGCTGGGGACATGTTGGCGTGGTGCTGCTGTCTACTCTGTTTTTTGCTTTGGCAGGGATCGAAAACTGGAAGATCCTGACCTTTGTATGGGCGCTGATCCCCATTGCCAACGGGATCCTGTTTGCGGGAGCTCCTGTCCGCTCTCTGAGCAGTGACGGAGAGGAAGAAATGGGCTTGAGGAGTCTGCTTTCTTCAAAAATATTCTGGATTATGATGCTGATGATGGTATGCGCCGGGGCCAGCGAACAGGCGGTCAGCCAGTGGGCTTCCACCTTCGCGGAGGAAGGTCTGGGAGTGAGTAAGGCAGTGGGCGATCTGGCGGGTCCCATGGCGTTTGCGTTTTTTATGGGAACTTCCAGGCTGATCTACGGGAAATTCGGTCATCGGCTGAACCTGGACCGTTTTATGATGGGAAGCTGTATTCTGTGCATTCTGAGTTATCTCTGGATTTCACTGATTCCGGTGCCTTTTCTGGGGCTGGCCGGCTGTGCGGCATGCGGCTTTTCTGTAGGAATTCTCTGGCCCGGAAGTTTCAGTAAAGCTTCTGCGGCGATCCGGGGCGGCGGAACAACGATGTTTGCCCTGCTGGCGCTGGCCGGAGATCTGGGATGCAGCGGCGGACCGACTTTCGCGGGACTCATTTCCAGCAGGTTCGGAAATGATCTCCATAAGGGAATTCTGGCTGCAATCATTTTCCCGGTTCTGCTTCTGATCGGGATGATGCTGCACAGAAGGACGGTCAGCCGGCGTATGGAGGCATAAGATATGTGTTCAGGGAGAAAACAGGAGGATTTTTCCTGAAAATGTCTTGATTTGAGAAGCCCGGTGAGATAAACTGTTACAAGGGTCAGAATCATGCATTTTGTAATAGCATGACAATATACTAACTAAAGGGGAATTATGGAGGAAACTATGATAAATATCAGAGATCTTTACCGCAGTCAGGAGACATATGCGGGGCAGACAGTTACCGTGGGCGGATGGGTGCGAAGCATCCGGGATTCCAAAACCTTCGGATTTATGGTGCTGAGTGACGGAACTTTTTTTGAAACGCTGCAGGTAGTTTATGCAGACGGGTTGGAGAATTTTGCGGCTATCAGCAGGCTGAATGTAGGCGCTACTGTGATTGTCACAGGTGTGGTGACGCCTACGCCCCAGGCGAAGCAGCCTTTTGAGATTCAGGCCGCTGAGGTGGTGGTAGAGGGAGAGTCCACTCCGGATTACCCGCTGCAGAAGAAGCGTCACGGCTTTGAGTATCTGCGGACGATCAGTCATCTGCGCCCGCGGACCAATACTTTTCAGGCAGTATTCCGTGTCCGTTCTCTGACAGCTTATGCCATTCACAGATTTTTCCAGGAAAGGGATTTTGTATATGTGCACACTCCTCTGATTACCGGAAGTGACTGTGAAGGCGCCGGAGAAATGTTCCAGGTAACGACGATGGATCTGCAGGATGTGCCGAAGAATCCGGACGGTTCCGTGGATTATAAACAGGATTTCTTTGGAAAACCCACAAATCTGACGGTCAGCGGCCAGTTAAACGCCGAGACTTTTGCAATGGCTTTTAAGAATGTTTATACGTTTGGTCCCACCTTCCGGGCGGAGAATTCCAATACCACCCGCCATGCGGCTGAGTTCTGGATGATTGAGCCGGAGATTGCTTTTGCGGATCTGACGGATGATATGATGCTGGCGGAAAGTATGCTGAAGTATGTCATCAATTATGTGCTGGAGCATGCTCCGGAGGAGATGAATTTCTTCAACAAGTTTGTAGATAAAGGGCTGATTGAGCGGCTGAAACATGTGGCAGGCTCCGATTTCGGACGGATTACCTATACGGATGCTGTCAAAGAGCTGGAGAAGCATAATGACGAGTTTGAATATAAAGTGTTCTGGGGCTGTGATCTGCAGACAGAGCATGAGCGTTATCTGACGGAGAAGATTTTCAAACGACCGGTATTTGTGACAGATTATCCCAAGGAGATCAAGGCTTTTTATATGAAACTGAATGAGGATGGGCGGACTGTTGCTGCTATGGACTGCCTTGTTCCGGGCATCGGTGAGATCATCGGCGGCAGCCAGAGGGAGGATGATCTGGCTACTCTGCAGAATCGTATGAAAGAGTGCGGTCTGAACGAGGAAGATTACAGATTCTATCTGGATCTGCGCAAATACGGAACTGCCCGTCATGCAGGTTTCGGACTGGGATTTGAACGCTGCGTGATGTATCTGACCGGTATGGGCAATATCCGGGACGTAGTTCCGTTCCCCCGGACAGTTGGAAATTGTGAGTTATAATAAGGAGACAGATTATATGGGAAGGATTGTAATACCTGAAAATTATAAACCTGCTCTGAATCTGAAGGAAACCCAGATTGCTATCAAGCAGGTAAAGGATTTCTTTCAGCTGGAGCTGGCGACAGAACTGAATCTGCACAGGGTGACGGCGCCCCTTTTTGTGACGCCGGAGTCCGGGCTGAATGATAATCTGAACGGCGTGGAGCGTCCGGTTTCTTTTGGGATCAGAGAGCAGGGAGACCGGCATGTGGAGATTGTTCATTCTCTGGCAAAGTGGAAGCGTATGGCTCTCGGAAGATACGGATTCCAGGTAGGAGAGGGACTTTATACGGATATGAACGCCATTCGCCGGGATGAGGATACAGATAATATTCACTCCATCTATGTGGATCAGTGGGACTGGGAGAAGATCATTGCGAAAGAGCAGAGAAATACGGAGACGCTTCAGTCCGTAGTGAAGTCCGTTTATGCAGCTCTGCGGGTAACCGAAAAGCGGATGGCAAATGAGTATGATTACATTCATTGTATTCTGCCGGAGGAGATCAGTTTTGTTACTTCTCAGGAACTGGAGGACCGGTATCCGGATCTGACGCCGAAGGAGCGGGAATACGAGATCGCGAAGGAAAAGGGAGCAGTCTTTCTGATGAAAATCGGCGGCCTTCTCCGTTCCGGCGAGAAGCATGACGGCAGAGCGCCGGATTATGATGACTGGGAGCTGAACGGAGATATTATTGTGTATTATCCGGTGACGGATATCGCGCTGGAGCTTTCTTCCATGGGAATCCGTGTGGATGAAGAGTCTCTGGTGAAGCAGCTTGAGACTGCCGGGTGTCCCGAGCGGGCCGAGCTTCCTTTCCAGAAAGCGATTCTTGAGAAAAAACTGCCTTATACAGTGGGCGGAGGTATTGGACAGTCCAGAATCTGTATGTTCTTTCTTCGAAAGGCTCATATCGGCGAAGTGCAGGTGTCTATCTGGCCGAAGGAGGATGTGGATTACGCGGCAGAACGGGGTGTAACAATCCTCTGATTTCTTCCTGTAGGACGGGAAAATCATGATTTTGCATAAAAATGAACAATAAAATCACTGAAAAACATGATTTTGAATAAAGAAATTATGCAAAGTTCATAAAAACTTAAGAACTGCCCGAAGATTCCTACAAGAACAGAGAGATCTGCCGGAAAAACGTGGCAAATATGAATGATTTTCCATAAAAAATCCGCAAATCAGACTGGATTTTCTGCGGATTTCCGCCTCCGGAAAGATTTGACAAATTCGGAATATGGTGGGATAATGCGCCTGTAAGTTGCAGAAAGGGTGATTCTAAAATGATTGAAAAAAAGATTCAGTTGAGAGCAACGGACGAGGTGCAGGAGTTTGTAAAGGCTGCCTCCCAGTGCGATTTCGACATCAATCTGCAGTATGAGAGAGCAATTGTGGATGCGAAATCCTTCCTGGGCGTACTGAGCCTGGGCCTGTGCAGAATTCTGACCGTAAGTTACGGCGGAAATAACGGCGGGTTTGAAAAGATCCTGAGAAAATTTGCTGTTGCTTAAAACAGAAAACAAAGTGACAGAGAAACAGAGTATAGGAAACGGCGCCATGGAGGCGCCGTTTTGTGATTTTTATGCAAATCTTACTTTTTTATACTTTGTTTATTTGAATCATGGCTCATGGAATGATATGATACAAGGGTCAGAAAACTGTGCGGGAGCACAGAATAAAATAAAAGATATGAGGTTTTACAAATGAATTTATATGATGTAGTAGAGCAGAAGCGGAATCAGATTTTGAGGGAAAGCGTTACTTCTGATGAATTTATGGATTTCATGAAGAAGAATATGGAGCCCTATGAGACGCTTCTGACCTATTACCGGTGTGCTATTATGGAGGTAGAGACAAAGTTCAATGTGCTGAATGAACAGTTCTCCCTTCAGTACGACCGCAATCCTATTGAATCTGTGAAGTCCAGACTGAAATCCACCCAGAGTCTGATAAAAAAGATCCGGAAAAAGAATATTCCTCTGACGGTGGAATCTATTGAAAAGAATATTACAGATATTGCCGGGGTGCGGGTAGTGTGCTCTTTTCCGGAGGATATTTATCTGCTGGCGGACTGCCTTTTGCAGCAGGATGATATTACGCTGATTGAGAAAAAGGATTATATTGAAAATCCCAAGCCCAGCGGTTACCGGAGTCTTCATCTGATTGTGGAGGTGCCGATTTTTCTGGAGAACGAAAAGCGGAATATGAAGGTGGAGGTGCAGCTTCGGACCATAGCTATGGATTTCTGGGCCAGCGTGGAGCACAAGCTGCGCTATAAGAAGAATATTCCGGCGGATCAGGCGGAAACTCTGGGAGCGGAACTGGTGGAGTGTGCGGATATCAGCGCTGCTCTTGATTTCAGGATGCAGGACATTCGGAAACGCCTGGCTCAGGCGGAGCTGGAGAATGAACCGCAGCCCACGGAACTGCATCGCAGGATGGGGGCGCAGCTTCGGAAGCAGCCGGTGCTGACGGCGCTGCAGACAGATCTTCAGAATCTCCGGGAGAAGAACTTAAAGCGGGTAAACAGATTCCGGGAAGGAAAGTCTTAGCTCTGTCTTGCATAAAGCGGATGTGAATGATACAATAGAACGGTATCTGACACAGTGACAGAATAGGAGGGAAGATTATGATTTATAAGGAGTTTCAGGATCTGCAGTTATCGGCTCTGGGAATGGGCGCCATGCGTTTGCCGGTGATTGACGGAAAAGATGATCAGATTGATGAGGCTGCAGCCTGTGAGATGGTAGATTATGCTTTTAAAAACGGCATTAATTATTATGATACAGCCTGGGGATATCACAGCGGACAGTCAGAGCTGGTGATGGGCCGGGCGCTGAAGAAATATCCCAGGGAGCAGTTTTATCTGGCGACCAAATTCCCGGGATATGATCTGGCAAACATGCCGAAGGTAAAGGAGATTTTCGCGCGTCAGCTCGAAAAGTGTCAGGTGGAGTATTTCGATTTTTACCTTTTCCACAATGTATGCGAAATGAATATTGACGCTTATCTGGATGATGCAAAATACGGTATCTATACATATCTGATGGAGCAGAAGAAAAACGGACGGATCCGTCATCTGGGCTTTTCCGCTCACGGAAGCTATGAGGTAATGAAGCGTTTTCTGGAAGCATACGGAAAGGACATGGAGTTCTGTCAGATTCAGCTGAACTGGATTGATTATGATTTCCAGGATGCGAAGAAGAAGATTGAGCTTCTGAATGAATATCAGATTCCTGTCTGGGTGATGGAACCCCTGCGTGGCGGTAAGCTGGCTGTTCTGGGAGAGAAATATGAGAACAGATTAAAAGAGGTGCGTCCGGAGGAAACGATTCCGGCCTGGTCATTCCGTTTTCTTCAGACGATCCCCGGTGTGACGGTTACTCTTTCCGGCATGTCGAATTTTGAACAGATGAAGGCCAATATTGAGACGTTTCAGACGGAGAAACCCCTGAATGAACAGGAGTGGAAAATGCTTCTGGATATAGCGGAGGACATGACGAAGAGTAATACAGTACCCTGTACGGCCTGTCATTACTGTACTTCTCACTGCCCGCAGGAGCTGGATATTCCGGGACTGCTTTCCCTCTACAACGAGCATGCCTTCACCGGCGGAGGATTCATTGCGCCTATGGCGCTGAGCGCTGTTCCGAAGGATAAACAGCCCACTGCCTGCATCGGATGTAAGAGCTGCGAGGCTGTCTGTCCTCAGCAGATTCATATCTCCGAAGTGATGACTGATTTCTCACAGAAACTGCAGGGATAAAAACAGAGACAGATTTGCTGACATTTTCTGATTGAGAATCAGAAGACAGAAACAGGGCGAGCTGCACGCGGGAGTTTATCCTGCCGTGCAGCTCGCCCTGAACGGTTTTTACGTGGAACGGAACACACTTTATGTCTGCAGAAAATATCAGGAAAGAAAAGATGCCAGCATACGCGTAAGCTGCTTCACATCAAAACGGCTGGTGTTGACGCACAGATCATAATTGGTTTTCTCTCCCCATTTCTGCTCGGTATGGAAGGTATAATATTTTGAACGGCTTTTATCAATCTGTTCAATGTTGTGCCTGATCTCACGGTCAGAAAGATGTTCATTTCCGGAAGCTCTGCTCCTGCAGCGGGCAATTTTGCTGTCCATATCCGCATAGACAAAGATTCGGAAGGGTTCCCGGTCGCGGAGAATATAGTCGGCGCATCTTCCTACCAGCACACAGTCGGACCGGTCTGCCATTTCCTCGATAATCTTTTTCTGGGCCTGGAAGACCTGAAGCTCCATCTGGAGACTGACCTCGCTGCCCGGCATGGAAAAGCTGCGGGCGACAGTGATCGGAAAAGAAATGTGAGGCCGGTTATCCATGATGCCCTGGATATATTCCTGGGACAGTCTGGTGCGTTTTGAAATCTCAGTGATGATTTCCCGGTCATAGTAGGCGGCGCCCAGCTGATCTGCCAGACGGCATCCCAGTTCCCGGCCGCCGCTGCCGAATTCCCGGCTGATGGTAATAAGTTTTTTCATGATAATCCCCTTTTTGAATAAACAGAATAATTGTACTATTTTAAGTGGAATATAACATTCTGCTATTTGAATGTCAAACAAACTTTTTTATCAGCTCTTTTGCCAGTTTGCCGGATATGTGTGCAGGATTCATCTCCAGCATGCAGAGATTATTCTGGAAGCGGGCGATTTCTTCCAGACGGCGTTTCTCCGAATCGTCCGGGGCGTATTTTAAAGCCAGCTTCTCTGCGGATTTTTGTATTTCCTGTTCATTTTCCAGAATGCGCATTGTCCCGAACACGATGACACTCTGAAAATAGGTCGTATATTCTTCCGGAACGACCAGATCTTTGTCAATCACGCAAAATGATGCCTTCGGATTTCGGAGGACGGCATCCAGTTTGTGTCCGCTTTTTGCGCAGTGAAAATAAAGCTTTTTTCCGTCGTATACATAGCTGAGGGGAACTGCGTAAGGATAATTATCGTCTCCGGACAGCGCAAGGACGCCGGAAGAACCCCGGTACAGCACCGCATCGCATTCTTCAGGGGTAAGCTCCTGTTTTTTTCGTCTCATTTCCCGAAACATAAAATTTACCTCCAATTCTCATCTGTCCGCAGCGGTTCTGCGGATCGAATATGATAGAAAAACATGGAAATTCATGTTTTTATGGCCTGACGATAGCAAAAACGGGATGCAATGTCAAGATTCCGGATTTAGCAGGCCGCGTCCGATTCTCTGTCAGACGTCAAAAAGAAAATGGGCAATGGGGATTGAAATTTTAAAGAGCATTGTCTATAATGAAAAACAGTTCGACAGTTTCAGATGAACAGAACAGGAATATCAGAGAAAGTGTTTGAGATAAGTGGAGGAATCCTGAAGAGGATGCCTGTATGGGCAGAAAACAGCCCGGAAAAAGGAGGAAATCCTCAGGAGGATACCTGTATGGGGCAGAAAACAGCCCCAGGAAAAGGAGGAAATGAGTATGTACTCAACAGAGGAAATCAGAGCAGTGGATCCCGAGGTGGCAGAGGCCGTTGACGCGGAATATAAAAGACAGAACAGCCACATCGAGCTGATCGCTTCGGAGAACTGGGTGAGCGCCGCGGTAATGGAAGCGCAGGGATGCATTATGACAAATAAATATGCGGAAGGATATCCGGGCAAGCGTTACTACGGCGGATGCCAATGCGTGGATGTAGTAGAAGAGCTTGCCAGAGAGCGGGCAAAACAGCTCTTCGATGCGGAATATGTGAATGTACAGCCTCATTCCGGCGCCCAGGCCAACATGGCGGGACAGTTTGC
>CAMLYL010000010.1 GCA_946491665.1 uncultured Lachnospiraceae bacterium
AAGTTTTTCCGCCCTACCGCATAGGGGCGGGCGATATTTTCTGCGATATTGTTCAATATGGAGCACCGCCCATCCAACAGGTAGTTCTCCATATATGGCTTCTGGTTTTCGCATAGGTCACCGCTTTGGCCAGACGGCTTCCACCAGCTGGGTTCACCATTTCAAGTCACGACCAGTAAGCCTCCCATATGATTTCATTAAGATATGCGATCGTCTGGTTCAGCTGTGCGGTCTGCTCCTCATTGCTTTTGGCCATCTGCCCGATCGTAAGACACTGGCTGCCCAGTAAGCCCACTAGTTCTGCACTAAGAACTCAGTTCTAACCAATGTTCATCATTTGAAGTTGAACTCATTTGATTCGTCTCCTACAATGTGAGACTTTGGAATAATCAAGTACAACAAAAGCGATAGAAGAAGCGAGCTGTAGACATAGCTTTTGTAGTTTCGAGAACCAGACATGAAGTGAATTACTCCAAGTATTTGCAGTATCTCACAAAAGTTAAAAATCTCCTACCCGGTCGGTTATAAAGTGCTTACGTTTTAATTGATAACCGCTCTGATTCAGAGTATAATCGTTCTGTAAAATATTATTTCTGTGCATATTTATATTTTACACCTTTTGCAGGACTTTGTTTAGCCCGGCATTTGATTTATCTGCTGAAAAAAGGACCGCCGCACTAATTGTGCGACAGCCCCATCAACAACAGTTATTCCCAAGGACAATTTTGAGTACTTTTGTCTTTCACATTTCTCTGAAAAAAATAACTTCTTGTGGATAACTCTTTTATTATGGCTTAATAAATTTCGTCACTTTTTATTTCATTCAGCCGGGAGACTGAACTGTTACGGTCAGACCCCCATAAAAAGAAATCTAACCAATTGCTGACATTAGTCTTTGCGAGAAAAACAATTTTCTCATTCGCTCTGATTTTCATAAAAATTACTCAATGCTTCTATAAATTCCTCCCGTTCCTCATCTTCATATCCATGAAAATATATTTCTTCAATATCTGAATGATTAAAAAGAAACTGCGTATTTTCACCCATGTTTCCCTCCGGATACAGCACACTGATATAGTCATATTCTACACCAGTGTCATTATTAGTCTGCTTAATCCCATAAATCATAACTCTCTTTTTTCCGTTTTTTAACAACACAACGCTGCCAATCGGCAATAACTCTTTCACTGTCATATATTTATCCTCCTATCCGAATAATAACATACCCTTTGACCATAATGACGATACGCCGTTCACCACATTCCCAAGCCAATTCTTAGCCGCTGAAAATCCATCACAGACCCCGTTTGCGACTGTCTCTCCAATATCGTCTCCTCCTGTGATCCACTCACAGATGCCATTTGCTGCCCATGTCACACCAGCAACAGCCAGGCCAGTAACCACCGCTGGTGCTGCTGTCACCCCTAACGCAGCCGCACCAGCCGCAACTGCTGCTCCGCCCACCACTCCAAGTCCGATATCCACACCTGTTTCAATCACAGTTTCCGCTACAGCCCGGCCTGCAGTCATCTGCCCTCCGCTATTTTGATATTCTTCATAATTCTCAAAACCATTTGCAAATGAAGTAAGAATATACCCGCCCCATTTTGTTGCGACCTTTGCATTTTTTACAGTGATTCCTCCCGTTTCAAAAGTCAGATCATCTGCTGTTTTCGCCCAATAAGACCTCCAGGCGCTGGAAACACTGGACATATCCATTTTTTCAAAAGAATCCTTCAATCCCAACAGATAGTCTTTCCACTTTGCTTTTCCAACAGCAGAAAGTCCGTTTCCGATCATTTTCAACATATATTTCCCGGAATTGATCCAGTTTTTAGCGCTTCCATCTCCTGTAACCATATTAAAGATCGCAGCGAGACCCGAACCAATAATACCTGCCTCCGAAACAAACTTCCAAAAATCACTCCATGAAAGTATGCCTCCTTTTGTGTCAGAAGTCTCCCCAGACGTACCTGTCGAAGCCTGTTCAGATGTAATTGGGATAACAGCTTCTCCCGCCCCGCTGATTTCCTTTTCAGACTGCGCATACCACGAAACAGACTGTGACAATCCGGATGATAATTTTCCTACACTCTCTGCGCTGCGATTAATTTCAGAAGAAATAAATTGCAAATTTTTCTGTATCGTGCGCGCGGAAGTTGACGAAATTTTCACATTATTTCCGATTTCCTCTGCTTCTGATCCAATTTTATTTAGTTTTCTTTCAATCGCATCCAGATTTTCTGCCAAGCGTTTCACCTTTTCTGTCTGTATCTCCAGTTCCATAATCTCACTCCTTATTTAATTGTATTTCTGATACCAAGCCGTAAAAAAAAGCTTTTCCATATTTACATCTAACCAAAAAACACTTTACATCCTGCCTTATTCGTCTTTCACGAATAGTAGCGGTATCTGCCAGAAATTCTCTTTGACAGATCTGTCCTGCTTCATTCACAATTCGCACCATTTCTCCATGTGTCACATCATGTTGATCATCTATCTCGAAAATCTGACAGTTCATTAATTTAAAATGGCCGGCTGACAACCTTTGCATAAACTTCATTTGAATACTGATTTGTCTGAACAAAAAAAGGGTTAAACATATAATTATGACAAAGAGAACAAATTCAGCAATCACATCTGACAAAACCTTCCCAGAAAATAATAAATCCATACTTATCCCAAAATCGATTATTAACAGGAAAGCCAGTCCAATATATAATATAACACCGTGTCTTTTTTCATCTTTTAATACCGCCTTCCCAACTTTTATCGCAAAATCTGCGCTGTCAGGTATGTAAAATCCTGTCATATGTTCAAGTTCTACCTGATTCATAACCACTCTGTCATATGTCGCTTTGTGTATTCCCATCGCTGCCATATAAAACCTCTGTTTCCTTCTCATCATATACTTAAACTGTAATACACCCTATTTATATGTCCGACTCTGCGCGATCTCCAACGCCCGCAGTTCCATATCCCGCGTATTTTTAGCTACTGTACGAATTGTATTCGCTGCACTGCGAAGATTTTTCGATAATTTCAGAATATCGGTCTGCACCTTCTGTCCTTTCTGAATATAAGCATTGGAACTGTTCCCCTTCCATGCAGAACGAATCTGCGAGAAACAGCTGTTCATGCTGTCATTTGCCACAGCAGACAGAGAACCAGCCAACTTTTCCAGCCGTTCTGCCTGCTCCACAGCTCTTGTATAATCCATGGATATCGTATACCTGCTTTTAGCCATAAAATCTCCACCTCTCCTGTTCAATACTTAAAATAAAACCGCTCATTTGAAAGCCTGATTTCATCATTATCCCGCAAAATAACTCCATTCCGGTCAATCTTTCTTCCATTGACATAGGTGCCATTGCTGGAATCCAGATCATAGATCCAGAACTGTCCTCCATGATTTCGGATCACCGCATGCCGTCTACCCACCGTATTATTATTTGTTACCACATAATCCGCAAAATCCGGATGGCGCCCCAGCACAAATTCAATATTACTTACTGAAATCCTCTGATTATTCCGCAACCGGATTAAATAAGGCTGTCTTTGTGCCTGGCAGACAGCTCCTTTCTCCGGCTCATATATACACTCCGTGCTCCGGTATTCAGCACCTTCCCTCTGCAGTCTTTCATAAACAGGATCTGACATCTCCCTGCCTGCTGAATTTCTTTCCTGGCCGCAATTTTTCTGACCTTGAGAAGTATTTTCATTTCTCTGTTCATAAACACGCTGCGGACCCTGTCCATCCGAAATCTTCGCATTCATCTTCTGTTCCAGATTCTTCGTCAATACAATCAGCCGAAGCAAAAGCATTAACAGGAGGATCACTCCCCCGCCAAGCACATAGATTATAATCTGCGTTATTGGCATCTTCTCTTCCAGTCCATCTCTGGCACTCTGAAGAGACTGTGAAGCTTGATGTAATATTTCAATACTACTGTTATCGTCCTGGGTCAGATCCGCATATTCTTCCACTGCACTCTGAAGCGCCGCCATTGACTCTCTGGTATATCCACTCTGCTCCGTCAGAGCATAACACTCCTCATAAACTGTCTGGAACTCTGTTCTTGCCTGATCCATCTGCTTACTTTCATAGGGAATCCCATAATTATCCAGTACATGAGCAATCTCTCCGACCGGGAGAGCATAATACTTCTGACCTGTCTCGTCTGCTCTTCCGTAATTGTTCAGTCCAATCAGATAGCCCTCATCATCCACTAGCGGACCTCCAAGATTACCCGAAGATACTGTCGCAGAATGCTGCAACCATTCTGTTCCATCCCTCAATGCTGCCTTATCCTGGATCTTCCCCTCCTGGACGACAACTTCCGCACTATCATACTGCGCATAAGGATCTGTGGTTGCCCCGTCCGCAAATCCCAGTGCACAGACATCGCTTTCAGATGATAATTCTGCGATATCTGCCAGATGCAGCGCCGACTTTTCATTCATCACCTCGTCTGCACTGAGAATACAAAAATCCTTTGTTTCACTTTCGGCTTCCACGGAAACTTCGGAAGTTACATCTCCTTTAACGACCACCCGAATGGATTCCGAAACCCCGTAAGAGTCTGTACTGATCCCATTCTGTTCGCAAAACTGCTGTTTCTCCGCATCTGTAATGCGAACTGCATGGTAAGCTGTCACGATATATGTATTATTATCAGAATTACTGACCAGACAACCACTGGCACTTTTCATCCTGTAAAATTCACCGTTTTGATCCGTAATTCCTGTAAAGAGCTCTACAACTCCTGTTTTCGCTATTTCTACAGAATATGTCTCAGTCCCTGCCGCTGCTGCGGGTATGCAAAGAAACACCGCTATTGCAACTCCAACTATAATTCCCGATAAACGTTTCTGTACCTTTTTCTTCATTTTGTCTGCCCTGATTACTGCCGGAAACTTTCCGTCTAAAGCGAAATATATTCCCAATCACCCTTCATGAATATTTTCCGAAAGAAATCCTGGGCATCTTTTTAAGATGCCCAGACTGCTCTGTTTTTGTTACACAATTACATCGGAAGAAAGTGAATTTGCCGCGTCAATATTTTGACTTTCAGCCGACTCATAGCCGGAAGCCATTTGCTGCAGGTCATTTACATGCTCCTCAACCATTTTAATTATCCGGTTGATATCATCCTGCAATCCGTTGAATTTATTCACATATACAGTTGCCGCATCGCCACTCCAGATAGCTCCGGATAAACTTGTAACAGTCTGCGTCATCTGATTGGTCAGATTTTTAATCTCCGCTCCAGTTCCATTAAATGCGCTGGCAGTTTTTGTCAATTCACTTGTTGATACATTAATAATACCTTCCATTAATATTTTCCTCTCTTTCCTGTCTCTTAAAATACTCTGTGCTGATCAGTATTGCATTTCACTAATAATTTCTTTGCGTTGCAATATTTGTATTTGCACTCTCCGCACTCTCATATCTGGCCGCCGTCTCATTCAGCACCGTGACATATCTTTCTATTGCATTGTAAAAATTGTTCATCTGAATAATGTCCCTGGTGAAAGCTGAATGGAAAGCATCATTCGCCTCGCCTTCCCACATACTGTTCAGACTATTCTCCGTTGAAGAAAGCTCCTCAATCTTCGTTTTCAGAGAACTGTTATAATTTTTCAGTTCCTCCGCTTTCTGTTTCAATGTTCCTGTGTTCACTGTTACTTTGTTTGCCATAATGTCAGTTCCTCCTTTAAAATTTATCTAAAATGAATTTTTATACTTCATTTATAGCCTGTTTTACAGCTTCCTGATCAGCTTCCCATGTCTTTTTGGCCTGCATCTCTGCTGCCGCCGAGATCATCCTAATCCTGCCGGAAATTTCATGCAGTCTCTCATTAATATGTTGTATACTTACCCGGTACCCATCCGCACTTTCCCCCTCCCATGCTGTATGCAGATTCCTCATACATTCTTCTAATCTTGTTTCATCTCTCCGAATCTGCACGGCAATATCTTCCAGTTCTCTCACCTGTGTTTTTGATTTTTGCAGATCGAGATGAATCTGCATCATTGTTTTTTTCATTTTCATCTCCTGTCTATACAATCACATCTTCCGGAAGTACGCTTTTCATCGTTTCCGTCAGTTCCTCTTCGGTCTCTATATAGATATTTGCCATCTTTAACAAATCATCCGGATGTTCCCAGATACGCTTCAGCATCGTCTCCATATCCGGGTCTAAATCTCTTATATACTGCTGATGGATACAGCTGGCCTCTCCCTCCCAGTAAGAATCACTCTTCTGAATCAGACTGGTAAGCCTCTGCCACTGCTTCCGCAAATCACTAACCTGCGTTTTTATCTCGGATGCCGCTGTTTTCAAAACATCTGCATCTACCTTCAACTGAATTGCCATCCCGCTTATCTCCTTCCACAAATCTGCCCTTAAACACCTGCCAGCTCTACACTCTGATATTGTGAATCATCTCTGCCACTTTCTGTTCACAGCTGTTATACTTACTCTTTGCTGTCTGTTCAAACTGATATACTTTTTTCAGATTCTGGATCATCGAACTCAGCATTTTCATATCACTCGCAAACGCTGCCTTGAATGCTTCACTTCCATCTCCATCCCACATCTGATCCATTCTGGTGACACTTTCCTGCATTTTCTCCATTTCTGACTTCATCTGTGCGATACAGTTATTCACCTGTTCTGCATCACTTTGTAAGCGATTTGTATTTATTTTAATTTTTGTCGCCATCTGTCTGTACTCCCTTCAATCTTTTAAACAACACACTACAGTCCTCAGGCAATAGTATTTTCGGGCAGGGACAACCTGGAATAGTAATAAAACGTATTGCAACAGCAACCCTTTCCTGTCCTTCCATGGCATCAGCAATCTCCTGCTCCGTTCTCCTATAGTAGAGGATACTTTTATTCAGTACCAGAACCATTCTTAAAAGCATTTCTGTCTCATGCTCTAACTGCTCCGCTGTCTTCATCAGTCTGAGCCCCAGTTCCTGACTTGCCGTATCTCCGGAGTTCCTCATCTGCATACTGATCGATCTTAATCTGTCTGCTTGTCTTAAAATCCGTATCCTCGATGCATTGATTTCATATTCAATTGTTGATAGTCTTTCTGCATCCATTTTGAACTGCATTTATCTCTCACTCTCTTTCATATCCGGAAGTATAACAGATTCTTTCCTTCAAATGTTGAAATCTCCCCGAAATGCACGTTTTAATCCCCGAAATACTATACCAGGATCAATCTGCTTCCATCCCGGATTCTATTCTCCTGAAGCGTAAGGTTCCGATCCAGAGCTCTTTCATCCCCCGTGGAATATAACATAAAACAACCAGAGCCATTACCCGGACCGCTCTTCGTCTTTTTTATAATCATCTCCGCGACTTCCACTATGATTTTCTCTACCACCACCGATTCATCCAACCAAAAGTCACATGTCATATCTATCGCCGGCATATAGACATCCACAAGAATCATATCCTTCTGCCTCCATAAAAAGATTATATGTCAATCAGTTTCTTTAAAAGCTTCTCGCTGTTCTTCCGTATACATGGAAACCGTTCAAAAATGCCATTTTCATAAAAATACAGATAGCTGCATTCTCCTCTGTCACAACAAATCAATTTCTTTTTCATCTTTCCTGTCGTCATCTGCATAAGTTCAAACACAGAGTCCACATTGGCTGAATTAAAATTTTCTATGGAACAATACTGCAAATCAGAAATTTCCTGGACAATCTCCGGCTCATCCTTCTCTCCCAGCACAGTCTCCGGAAAATATCCGTCCTCCCATAAATATTCTGTCCACGATGTCATATCCATACAACTGATGCAAAGTGTATTTTTTTGTCTGGGCTCTCCATATACAGAAACCACTGCATCCTGTACAATATAGTGACAGATAACATCCTCCGTGCCTTCGGCCCTTTTCGACAGGATACATTGTTCCGCCAGATTCAAAACTGCAAACATCAGATCAAACGGCTCCTTCAGAAATATCTGTTCCGTATCACTGAATCCGATAATCTGCTTTTCACATAGCCCTGCCAGTGTCCTGTGAGATTCCTCTTCTGAGCTGACATTAAATTTCTCCGTTAATTGTATTCCAAACCAGCGCGTCATACCCATTGCAGACAAAATCAGAAAGAATTCCTTTTCGGACAGATAATATTTCATATTATGAATACCTTTCATACAGTCTCTCCTTTAAATCCGCTCTGTATGTCCGTGACAACGGAACTGTAATTTCATAATCCAGATAAATCAGGTTCTCTGAAAAACGAACTTCTACAAAATAATCCAGATTCACTACAAAACTTCTGTGACAACGAAAAAAATGTTTTGGCATCTTCTGAACCAGATTTTCCAGAGAATCATATTTTACATATTGCCGGTCTCTTGTACGCACATATAGCTTCTTTTTTCTTACCTCTACAAAAAGAATATCTGCGTAAGGGACAGCAATTTTTCCTTCCCGATTCTCTATCCATATCGCTGCACCGCTCTCTTTCAGATTTTTTCGATGGCAAGCAAGCAGATATTCCCTCATTGCCTGCCGCGCCTGATTTCGTGAGAATGGACGAAGCAGCAGCGAACTTGCCCGTATTTTCGGCGTCATATACTGCATGGGAGAAATGCTGCTCTCCGCTACCAGAAAAATTTCTGCATGCTCCTGCTTCTGCCTGAGCCATTCAGCAAAGGCAATATCTTCTCCCGAACCGATTTCGGTTATTGCCATAGACAGCAAACACCCGTTTTCCAGACATCTGACCGCGTCCTTTTGCTTTGTGAAAGCATATATTTGCAATGCTTCATCCGATAACAGCGCCATAACATCTCTTACGCATGTGATTAATAACTGTTTCTCAGCTTTCTCTCTGTCCAGAATCAACATTTCCGCCACTGTATTTACCTCCCTGTACAGTTATCTCCGGTTTACTGATGGCGCATCTGTGCCAGCGGAATCACTACCTTTGCGGCACCATATTCCTCTGAACCAGTTGGAAGAATTCCGATCCCCGGTTTTTCCGCTTTTGCCTGCTGTACATAGGGAATATGATCAAACGGCAACAGCGGATTCTCAGATACCTTTCCGCCAAAATGAATACCTGTCTTATATCCAACAAAGGAATCATAAATTCTGTAGCCAGCAAGACCGCTTCGCTTGCTGAGAGCCAGTTCCGCAATAAAATAAATATTATGCAGCCGCCCTTTCGCAATGATCGTCTCCAAAAAACCTCTCATATCAAGCTCTGCCTTATAAATAAATGGAACAAACCAGGAAAGGTCTGAGATAAAAATAAAATATGGTTTCTCTCTACTCATCACCTCTGCAATCTCTGATTCTTCGCGATCCTCATTCAGCATCTGGTTTTTCATTACGTTCCGGCGTTTAAACTCCGGTGTGAGTTCTTTGAAATAATCAAATACGCTCTGTTCATCTGTGACGTAAGTGATATTTTCATACTTCTCACACGCATGCAATTCTCTTCCTGGTCCATCAATTACACAAATTGACGCATCCTTTTGAAGGGCAGACTGAATACAAAGTTTCATAAAATTGGTCTTACCCGTGCGTGTACCACCGCAGACAAGATAACAATAGAAATCACCAAGCGGTAAACTGTAGACAGAAGCATCCGCCATATTGTAGCCCACAGGAAGCATACGCTGATTCTCCGTTGATTTCCGGAAATCCTCCAGCGCAGAAAATTGCGACCAGACCGGTTTCTTCGGAATCTCCGGAACCTGACGTGCAAAGACACCGTCCCAGCTTTCCCTCATCTGTCTGCAAAGTTTTTCAATCTGTTCCTGTCTCTGATAGTCGTTTTCTGCCGCAAACGCTAACGCCGTCTGGTATTCCAGAATACGCTTGCCGTACCATGCCAGCCCACGCCCCTTAATGCCCTCCTCCGGAAGCACGGATATCTGCATACTGTGAAGCAGATCAGCATACGCGAACTTATCTGCCATAGCCAGACACAAAACCGTCTTTATATTTTCTCCTACACGGCTTGTGATGTCTGCCATACCAAAACTTTTGCCGGAAACCACCAGAAAAATGCCATGATTAATTCCTTCCTTTGACAGGCGAATCAAATCTTCCTCATAAGCCTCTTTTGTTTTTTCCTTAAACGTACCATAATTGTCTATGAAGATCACAATTGCCGGAAGAATCACACCATGCACCTGCACATACTGCCTGTAATTTCCGCCGCCGAAAAGCTGCTTACGTTCATTCAGAATCCCACGTATCATATTAAAAAATTTTCCAATTTTTTCAGTATCATTCTCATACATCACGCCGCCGACATGGGGTGCCTGCTCAAATGCTCCCAGGATTTTACTGCTGAAATCCAGAAGGTAAAGATTTACCATCGACGGATCATATTTCTGAATCAAAGCATATATCATGGTCTGCAGCATTGTACTCTTTCCGCTGACAATACTTCCACAAACCGCAATGTGTCCGTCCTCCGCAAAATCTACAGTCAGCGGCATCTGATTCTGATTTTCCGGATCATCCATCATTCCAATGGGAATTTCCAGACTCCAGTCCCCGGTCTGTTTCATCCAGCCAGATATGGAAAAACTGCTTTCTTTCAGAGCCGAAAAAGTATCCAGATAAATATGGGAGGGCAAAATAGGCATCCACAACTGGATATTATGCGTATATCCATTCTTCTTTGCCTGTGAAGCCAGATACTCTTTTATCGCATCGAGCTGTGTCTTTTCCTTCGGCTGCGGCAGCTTATAGCCATGTGTCTGCACTCTTTGGATCACACGTTCCGCAGATCGTTCACCCTCCGTCGCGGCATCTTCCATATATACCGCCAGAAACTCTTTCAATCGATCTGTATTATATTTATTCTCTGCATAATCAATATCTTTCCTCTGCAATTCCTGATAAAGCTCTGCGATGATTTCCTGCTGCATACCACTGTCTGTCTCCCGTGCTGCAGGTAAGATGTTAAAGTTCTCCATAACCGTATCCAGACATTCCAGAAGCAGTTCAATCCAGGCGTTCTGCGCCCGCTTCTTCTGCGACAGTTTCACAGAACTCCCTGTCATTTCTACTTTTCCGGAGATTCCTATCATTTTAGCAATATCTATATTTGCTGCAGTCATATTTTCATCATATATTGCACCGCTGAATCCAGACTGAAACAACTCATAAACCTCATCATTCCCTACCTGCAGATAACAACGTCCCGCCTGCGTAATATAGGCAGCATCCGGTTTATGCAGCATATCTTTACTATCCTGCTGATCCTGTACCCGCAGGCACAGCCGGAACTTTGAATTGCTCCAGATATTATCATCCACGGTTCCGCTGGGTTTCTGGGTCGCAAGAATCAGATGCACACCCAGGCTGCGTCCGACCTGCGCCACACTAATCAATTCCTTCATGAATTCCGGCTCTTCCCGCTTTAACTCCGCAAACTCATCAATGATTATAAAGAGATGAGGAATCGGCTGTGCAGCTTCCCCATTTTTATACAGTTTGGTATAAAGGTTTATGTTATTTACACCATTCTCTGTAAATATGCGCTGGCGTCTTCGGTTCTCACTTTTTATAGAGATCATCGCACGCTTTACCTGATTTCCGGAAAGATTTGAAATTGATCCAACCATGTGCGGCAGTCCATCAAATAAATTCGCCATTCCGCCGCCCTTATAATCAATAATAAAGAAACCTATATCATCCGGACTGTAATTGATTGCCAGAGACAGCATATAAGTCTGCAGTGTCTCGCTTTTACCTGAACCTGTTGTTCCCGCCACAAGGCCATGCGGTCCGTGATATTTCTCATGTACATCCAGAAAAACAGGCGTACCTCCGGCTTTTTCTCCAATCTCTCCACGTATATTCTCATAAATCCGGCTCTTCGCCCATAGTTCCCGAATCGGCAGCTGTTCCGGGCGGCTGATATGCAGCATATCAAAAAATGTCAGAGAAGCCGGTATCTCTCCTCCACGCTCCATTTCCAGCACCTTTACAGAAGACAGATGCCTCGCAAAACGTTCAAGACTTTCTCTTGTTACAGTATCAAAAACAATCTTCTGCCTCAATTCATTGCCAGCGAAAACATCGTACATACCAGAAAAGGCCGATGTATTCTCAATCACATATTCACAACTGTTTGGTAATTCCTCATAGCGTTTTGCCAGAAGTATTGTTGTCAGACCATAAGCATCATTCTGTTCAAACACATATTTTGCGAATGGCTCTCCCTCCAGCAAAGATGCATCCGATATAAAAATAATATACCAGGGAACAGGTATCTCTTTTTTCCCATACTCCTGCTGTGCTTCCTGTCGTGCCCGGAATATTTTGGTCAGTTCA
Source organism: uncultured Lachnospiraceae bacterium (assembly GCA_946491665.1). GTDB lineage: Bacteria > Bacillota > Clostridia > Lachnospirales > Lachnospiraceae > Eubacterium_I. The sequence continues at coordinate 12,344 of CAMLYL010000010.1, forward strand.
TAGAAAACATCGCTGGCTTCCGTCTTGTCTGACGCTACAAACCGATTTTTCTTATCCTCCGACCAGACATGCGGCAGCCACCGGGTATAATCCCACTCTTTCACATTTATTGCGGAAACCTTATCATAAATAAATCCAAGTTTTACATCCGTATAACAGTTTCCGGCTGCAATCTGCGCAGTTAGCGATTTTACAATATCCATCGCGCCAGACAGATCCTCTCCGCCCACGATACCAATCAGCTTATGATCTGACAAATCCAGCGTCACCGGAACCTGGTACAAAGTAGCATAATTATCCCTGATAAATTCAGGCTTTTCCGCGAGTTCATCCTGATACAGCGTAAATTTTCTTTTTGGAACATCAATTATTATCTGAAACGGGATGTCCCCAAGACCAAGTCTGTGATTCAGAAAATCCTCATGCGTGCGGTTTCTGTTCCAGAGCTGCCCTCTTGTCTCATCCACATTCAAACAATCCGAGGCACTCGGATATGTATCCTTCAGTTTCTGTGCACTCTGCTCATACTTTACTTTGATCTCCTCTGTTTTCTGGATCAGATAGTCACTATAGGCTGACAGCCGGTGTTCCTCCCGGGCTTTTTCTTCTTTTTTCTGGTAACGTATATTTGCCAATGCCCAGAAAACACCTACTGCCGCCGATGCTATTGACATAATAAGCCCGGAAAACATAAAGAGAGAATTTCCACTTCCGGAAGCATTTGACGCAAAAATCATCATCATACACCCCAGCAGCATCGGCAAAGCCATCGTAAGCGATGGACCAATGCTCAAAAACAGCGATTGCTGTCTGGATGTAACTGGATGCGGCGGGGCTTCAATCTCAATATGCTCTTCTACCAGTTTTTCATAATTTCTGGGGGCCCGACGATAAAATTCATCCTGTGCCGCCGCGGGATCCCCGACAGATGATACAGAGTTCTGCTCTTCATCCCCCTCAATAGGAAACAATTTTGACGGGTTAATCTGCAGTCGGTCTCCTGAAGTATCTATTGCCAGAATATCTCCAAGATACACCATATGAAGTCCCATAATATTAATATAGTCACCAAATACAAGTCTTTTCTCCCCGTCATATCTCTGATTATTCACATAAGTGCCATTCTGACTGTTATTCACAATCCGATATCCGCTCTGATCCCGGACAATTCTGGCGTGCAGCTTTGAAACAAAATTCATGTATTCATACACAATATCGCTGTCCTTATTTCTACCGACAGACAGCTCATTCACAGAGCGCAGGCTATATTTCCGAAACGGATGAAAAACAGATTCTGTCTCACTCACAATGATCGACAGCAACTCTTTGTGCCTGGTCTTGATACGGATCATTGCCCCGTCCTCCAGCACCGGCTCCGTATCTTTTTCTACCTCTTTTTCCACTCTGGCGAAAGAATCATTTTTTATTCTCCATTTACCATCCATAATCTCCAGACGGACATTCAGCCCCTCCTGGAGACCGAAGAAATCGGCCTCCAGCCGGATCATATAGTCTGCATTATTAATTGACGGAAGATAATACTCTTTAAATGCATCTTTTGAATATACTGCCAGTATCATGTTCATATCATTCCACACTTATCCCCTCTTCTCGTTTTTCAACAGACTATCCAGCTGATTTTTCTTTTCCCGCTCTGCCATTTCTTCCATCTCTTTTATGACAGCTTTCTTTTTTCTGGAAAATCTCAGAACCAGCAATAACAGAATTACACATCCCGCACATTCATATATTATAATCATTAGATCCGACAATAAAAATGTAACAACTGTATTCCAGTCCATATTTTCCACCTCGCTCATTTGCATATCGCTATTTATCACAAGTTGTAATATGAGATTTTTCATAACACAACTTCTAATAAATAACTTTCCGGTCTCCCGTGCAGATTAATCTGCACGGGAGTATCCGAAAAATCACTAATTATCCCAAAAATTTATCCTCGTTTACTATTCAATTAAAATCATAGAGATATTTTTCCTTTTTTATCGCCAGTGTTTACAAATCGCTTCCCTTTTTTAATATTCACGCATACCGTCATTATTAAAATACTTAAAGAAGCAATCAACAATGCATACCATACAGGAAGATCAGCACGATCTCCAGTCTGTGGATTTGTTCTTCCAATATTTTGGATTTTACCGTCATCTCCAATATCAATACTATTACTATATTGTTTTATATCAATAACCGGAGCTTTATTGCCTTCTTCAATATTCAGGAATGTCAATTCATTCCCATCCAACTGCATTTTCACCGTAAACACAGAGCCGTTTTCAGCAATAATATCATTTCCATTTAATGCAACCGGAGAACCGAGTTTAATATTGAATTCTTTCTGAGCAAGAACATTTTCATTAACATCTTTTACATAAATAATATGCTGACCGAATTCAACACTATTAAATTGGAAACTTCCGTTTTCGTCAGTTCTACTCGTTTGAACAAGAGAATGAATTTCAACAATTTTGTCTTCACAGGCTTTACCATTTTTATCAACTAAGATTCCTACAAATGTAATGCTTTCTGTGTTTCCGGCTTCTTTTTCTAATGCAATAATTTTATTTTCTGCATCCTGTAACCTGGTATAATTCGTTACATAGCCTTTTTGTGAGGCAGTTAGCATATTATATGCGTTCCTTGCAGCATTAACAGCATTTCTGCTGTCAAGCGTAATCGGATCCGGCAATGCGTCAATCATGCTGACAACTTTATCCGCAGCAGCTTTATCTTTGGCGTTTTCCTCTAACTGTTTAATTGCAGCTTCCGCACGATTCAATCTGTCGTAATTTGTTACAAGCGCCTGCTGGGCAGAGGTCAACTCGTTATAGGCTGTTCGCGCATCATTGATTATCTCTCTGTCATCCAAAGTAACTGTCGAAGGGATAGAACCAATCAGAGAAATAACCCTGTTAGCCGCGGCTTTATCTATTTCTGCCTGAGTAGGTTTTTCGTTTATCGTAAAGTTCTGTGCAGTACGATTCATTTCAGCGCCGCTATCACCTTTGCCGTCCCCATCTGTATCTTTACGGAACTCCATGGCTATTGTATTGGTTCCATCCTTGTCTGCCCGATTCTCAAAAGTTTGGCTTTTGATAGTAATCTTTGTGCTGCCTGACTCGGAATCATAATCAACGCCAGGATCCAAAAGTTCACCGTTGAGCCATAATCCAACGAACTCACCATACTCACCGTTTGAAGTGAACTCCGTGTCTGCAATTTCATTCAATTCAAACGAGTAGTCACCAGTTTGTGTACCAATAGGTTGCTTAATAGAATACCCATCGTCACTATCCGATGCTAAATATACATTTTCGTCAGTATTAGGCTTTACGACTAATTCAAAATCTTTATAGGACGGATCAAAGTATCCTTCTTCACCATCAACCAGATATTTTACTTCTACTGTGAAAGAATATGTGGTTTCAGAACTACCGTAAGGAACCGTAGGCACACCATAAATTTCGCCCGTTTCACTATTTAGAGTAATTCCCTCCGGCAGCGTTCCCGATCCATCAACAATGCTGAATTTTGTTTCAACCCAATCATGCATATTGTTTGTAGCTACAATCTGCTGATAAGGTACATATTTAACTGCGTCGGAAAGAGTCTCTGTAATAATTTCAGGATTTTGAGCCGTACCATTCAATGTTATCATGACAGGCTCCTGCCCCTTTGCTCTGATAATTAAAGTACCCTCAACTTGACCATCGCCATCAGGCAGCAATCGAATTTTCGCCATATTTGCCAGCTCACCATAATCCGTATTGGTAGAAGTGGTGGTAAATGCTGCCAGGGTATCATTGCCATCTCCTCCGACTGTCCAATAAGGATCCAGTTTAACATTTTTAGCGTCAAGCAATTCTACACTGATATCCTCAAGAGGAGCATTGCCAATATTTGCAATCAAAATATCATGTTTAAATTCAAAATATTCATCAAGAATAACTTCACGCTCTCTGGGGCCATACACATAAAGTTCAGGTCCATTGTTATTTAACTTTTTAAAAGTAACCCAATAATTGCGCTCATTTTCCTGACCATCTTCATCAATAATTACCCCTGTATACTGTTGATTTTCCTCAGTAAAATCTCTTATATGATTTTCATCAACACGATTTCCGGTATCTTTTGAAACGGCATACACTCTATCAGTGTTTGCATACCAGAAATCAGGCTTAATACTGGACAAATCAGCATTAGCGTCATTGATAAAAATCGTCTGATAACCGTAGCCGTAATATGTATCCATATTTATATTTTTGCCATTTTCAACTACATAGGTATCATATTTCTCACCATCACTGCTTTCTGCTCCCTGCACTCTAAACCACGGATCTGCTTCGCCAATAATCGGATCATCAGTAAAAGTTCTAACATAGCTTTCATCATATTCTGGCTCATATTCCATCGCTAATACCAAGATTTTAAAAACACTGCCATCTTCAAAGAAAATAGTAAATGGCGTCCCTCCATTCTTATAGTTATAATCTGACTTATAACCACGAGAGGCTGCTGTTTTATCGGCAGGGATTAATTGTTCTTTTATATCTTCGCAAGCCGCTGCATCTTCTAATGTATCATAGTGTCCAACAACAGCTTTTGATACATAACTATTAGCATCATCTCCATACGTAGCGCCGTGTGCTTCTAAAACACAATAATATCCGAGTCCACTGAATAATCATCTTTCAGCATTAAGCAAAGTTCGTGAACTCCTGCTCCCGCAAATACCGAATCAATATCCTCAAAGCCAATATGATCTGCATCAAGCATCACTATATCTGTAAACTCATCATTCACCTTTTGATAAAGATTTGCTTTAATGTAAGTAACATCTTTAACCGCCGCAAAACTAACGAAAGACTGATCAATAATCTGGTTGTCTTTATCAAAATATACTAATGCTAATATGGTTGCATTTTCCGAGCCATAAACAATCGGTAAGCCATTCCCACTTTGCATCATATTTTGGTCTAATGCTTTAGAAGTTATGGGAGTTGCATTGGTAGTATTAATGAGATAATCCCAAAAATCATACACTTCCATCCTTATATTTGGATGTTCGTCAGCAACGGATGAAAGATTCAAATAATATTGACTTCCATTTTCCGGCTCTGGAACCGACCACTCGTTGGCCGTTATGTCAGAAAAAAGTTGGGTATTAACTGCTGACGTGACTCTTTCAGGTGTCACCTTGCTACGAACGCCGTTTGTATCCTGCAAATAAAGTTCGTATCCGATTTCTTCTTGGATAGTATTTGTAACATAGACTTTAATGATATAGCGAATATTATCATCGTCTAATTGATTTGAAGATCCTATAATCAATTCGATAGTATATGCTTTTATTCCTGATTCAACAGATAAATCTATTGTTTCATTTTTACCAATATTATATTGCCGATATTCTTCCAAACCATCTTCATTTGATTTAACATATCTCCAAACAGTAGTTGCATCACTAGAAATTGTGATCTGATTACCATTTGAATCAACGAGCATACTCAAAACATCATCCAAATTCATGGATTTTAACTCGTCATCAGTTTTTTCATTCAAAACCAGATATGCATTAACCTCTTTTAAGGGAAGCAGAGAAGCATGTGCAATCCTTCCAGTCGACAATAATGTTGTGCATACCATTGCCAGCGCCAAAACAATTGCTATCAATCTTTTCAGTTTTTTCATATCACTTTCCTCCTGTCAGCTCATCTTGAGCCATTTTAATGAGTTCATCTATATTATAAATGCGAGATTTTCGCACATTGCCCGTAGAATAGTCAAAATATAGTTCGTTATCAAACACATCACTGAGATACGGCAGCTCTGCAAGAGTTTCGCACTTATTATTCATTAAAATACCATAGTAATAATCATCAGTAGTAACATACTGGGCAATGATATACTCACCGATCTCTGTTATATATGTCAGATATCCTTCTTCTTTTAATTCGCAGATTAGTTCATCTGTATTTTTATCATAGACAGCCGGTGATCTATGGAGCGGAGATTCTATTCTCAAAGAATCCGTATAAAACTCCTCATATAATGACAAATCCGGCTCTTCAATCTGCTCTTCCGAAATCAAATTCCCATCCCGAGCATTATACGTTAAAAGTGTCCCGTCATTATATGTAACCTCTAAATATGATTCATTATCTGTCCGAATAAACTGCTGATCATATACTTGGCTCGCATTGGGAATATCCACTTCTTTTATTAATGTTCCGCCAATGTCATACACACGAAATTGTTTATACGAAAACAACATTACCGTTTTTCCATCAGCACTTATCCTTGCCTCATCATGCTCATATGACGGGTCATATGTAAAAATTTCAGCTTCAGGATGATTTTCATATTTCAGGATTTTGATTACAGGCGTATCTATTCCGCCAATAAGTGCCACACCGTTGGATAATTGAAGAAAATCTCCTGTATCATTCTCTTCAATTCTTGTAAGCAATCGTGAATCGGCATTGAAAAACATTACCGATTCATCCGTCTCAATTACAGTTTGCATATTATTTGTATCGTAATGCATTATTTTTTCGGATGTTGTTACCAACGGGTTTTGCTCACCGGTTACCGGATGAATTTTTACTAAGAGGTTGTCTCGCAATACATATATTCCGTTTTCGTCAACGTTTACGCCAAAATAGCCATTTGCATCAAATCCACCGGTCTGAACCTTGTCAACTGTATCTACCACCGCAAATATTGAATTATTTTCCCCCGTTGCAGAAAATGCTAAATACTGTTCATAAAAACCGCCTTCAAAATGACTATATCCTGAAGTGCTGTCGAATATTTCAATATTATTATCGGAATTAGTTAAATCATAAACTTCCAAAGAGCCATCTGAAAAACTTATCCCCAGTAAAGTCCCATCCTTGTTTAGTTCGAATAAGTTATCATTCGGGTTAGCAAAACTATCATTTACCGTTACACTCTGATGTTTTCCTTTTAAATCTATCTCAGTTTTTACAGCTCCAGTTAGAGCATCATAAATAATGGCAGTGCTTTCGTCTTTGTAAATCGCCGCTACTGTTTTAGAATCCTGTGATACACAGATTGCTGTACAATTAGCACCCGACCAAAGCGTTTCATTTCTTGTGATATCATACACTTTTATTCCATCGATCCCGGCATAAACAATGGTCTCATTATTTAAAAATTCCACCTCTGCTAAAGCTGATTTTTCTGCCTCTAAAGTAGCAACGATATTTGCATTTTCAGTATCGATAACAGCAATATATCCTGAATACAGACAAGCGGCATTATGACCGTTCGGAGAAATAACCATGTACAGGGGATTGCTTGGCAGCTCTACTACCTTGTGTTTTTTGTAACCATCCGACAAGTCATAAACACCTAAGGCATCAGATATAGCTTTCTGAGCTTCAGGAATATACGCAGGATTAAACAAATTCACATTTGTTGGCAATGCCTGAAGTGCATAGTCAAGCGCTGTTTCCGAGTCCCCCTCAGCTAATGCCGTCTGGGAATATTCTGATAATTTAAGCCAGCTTTCCTTAACCTGCATTCGCTTAAGCCCAACAAAAGTTGTCGAGACACCGATCACAAACAAAACCGAAAAAATAATAGCTGCTGCAACATTGTTTCTTTTTAAACGCCTGGTTCTCTCATCATTCTTATGTAAATTAGAGAAAGCTTCCAACATTTCATCGGCAGACTGGTATCTTAAATCCGGATTCGGATTCATAGCCTTTGAAATGATTTTTACAACTTGAGGACTGAACTCTTTATCAGAAAGAGGCACAACTTCCATAGCATTTTTTGCTGTTTTTTTCCCACTAAGTAAATGGTATAGTGTTGCGCCAAGGCTATAAATATCCGACCGAGTATCCGGCACAATTTTTTTTGTTGATGAGCTCGAACCGCTGTTGGATATAGTAATCGTTGCTGTTTCATCAAGCAATGTCGCTGTTTCGTTATCGTCAATTGTCGCTGTTCCACTACCGAATGAAGTAAAATCTAATCCATAATGTTCTGGTGATGCGTATCCTGCGCTGCATCCAACTACGTTTTCTTCTCCAAGTGCAAGTGCAATATTAAAGTCTATCAAGCATATATCGCCATATGGTGTGCGCATAATATTGGTTGGTTTTATATCACTGTGTACATATCCGCGCGGTGGATTTCCGTGCGTGGGGCTATGCAGATAGCTGAGTGCTTCTAAAAGCTGTTTTGCCCACTTAATTACTTGGGGCTGAGAAAATTTTTCGCCTCGTTTTAAAGGCTTGTCGAGACTTTCACCTTCAATATAATCCATTACTGTATAGACCGTTTCGTCTTCAACAAAGAAGTCATATACTTGCGGAATATATGAATGACTCAACTCTTTCAGAATATCGACTTCGCGCCGCAGCAATTCGGGACGAGCAGTAATTTTACGCTTGTCCGCTTTTAAAACAACTTTTTTCCCCAAACGCTGGTGAATAGCTAAATAAACATTTCCACCACCGCCTGAGCCTATTTTTCCAATCAATTCATATGTAGACGCTATCACTTTTGGCATACAAAACATCCTACCCTTTTTGTTGCTATTCGGTTACAAATCACTTTTTTCCATACTCACTTTCTAATTGAGCATTTAAACGTACAGACTTTATCTTCGAAATACAAAAATATATAATCGCTAACAATAAAGAAACGCCAGTAATGCCAAGCCCACCGTAAAACAAAACTTCGTTGGTTAACCAATCCATTTCCCATTTCTCCTTCATCTTCGAATATTAAATATCTAAAATGCAATACATTGCCAATACGATACTGACTATCACTAAAATCGTACTAATCAAGAAGCCATTTTTTTATGAAAAATATTTTTTGCCCAAGGCTCGTATATTTTCTGCCAAATGATTTAATTAAAATTACTGAAATATTATCTTTCTCTTCACGCTGCTTATTTAAATCAATTAAATATTGGCATTGTTTCTTCATCGTCTTTTGATTTTTGAGGCGTTCAAAAACAAAGTTTTCAAAAATTTCCCGCTCTGTTATCTTATGTCTGAAGCCGTCAGAACATAACATGTACACCCCCTGTCTGACTGATCCCGACACAATCTGTGGTTCCACCTTTCGCGATGCACCTACACACTGAAGAAGCATATTCCGATATTTATTAGTTCTGGCTTCTTCCTGCGTCAGATTTCCCAACATAACCTCTCTTGCAACATAAGTATGGTCACATGTCATCTGCTCCAGGGATTTCCCTATATAGTACAGCCGGGTATCTCCTACATGAACTAATACAAACTGGTCATCTACAAAAAGAACTCCCGTAAATGTCGTTCCCATTTTTTCTCCGACTTCTTGCCCATATTCCTGAATTCTGCAATTTAAAGATTTCAATAGTAATGCCCATTTGTTTCCAATAACATCCATATCTACATGCCTCAGTTCATTAGACATCTCTGCCGAAAACCATTCCTGAAATGCCTTAATCACCATTGCACTTGCAATCTCCCCTTTAGATAAACCTCCTATTCCATCACAAATAATTGCTATCAGCACTTCCCTGTTGCCGGATAAAGTATGTTTCAGAAAAATGCCGTCCTGATTCACATCTTTCATTCCCGCATCTGATTCCGCTATTGCCATATATCGCATCACTATCACACATTACTTTCCTTCGGATTCAAACCCGAAAAAGAAATTCTTCATTTGCAAGCTTCAATATATCACCATCAAAAATCTCTATCTCATGTTCCGTTGGTAAAACTCTGTTATTAATAAATGTCTTATTTTTTGATCGAAGATCAAAAACATAATATCTGCCATCCCGGATAATAATATCTGCATGGCTCCGGCTCACAGCTCCATTGTTCATCACCACATAATCAACACAATTTTCATCTTTCCCTATACGAAACACTAGTTTATTCACTTTGATCTCTTCTTCTGTTACAACTCTGATCAACGTTGGATATTTAGAGTCATCCTCTGCCTTTTTCTCAAACAACTCAGCCGACTGATCCAGCAACACTGTGTTCTCATCTTCCAATATTACTGTCGCATCCTCATTCTTCTCATACTGAGTTTTAAAGGCTTCCATATCTTGGAGTATTATATCTGTTAAATCATCATCTCCTGATTGTTGTTCTCCAGTATTTACACTGGTTTCAGACTTATATATCTTTTGCTCTAATGCAGAAACTTCAGAATACTTTCCATTACGTATTTTGTCTCCTTTAATAAGATCTACTATTTTATGATTCAGCTGATAAATATATAGTTCTATTTTTTCTGCGTCGAAATAATCCATTTTCTTGATAAAATAACTAAAATCTGATAGATACATAGAATCCACATTCTCCAGGCATACTGAATATACAATCTGCTCAATAAAATCCAAAATATCTGCACTGCCGTGCGGAGTTATCACCGGCACATACAAGAAAATTAATTCCTTTGTGGGTTCATTGAAAAAAACATATTTTGAATCCAATACAAGATTCCCCCAAGATAACCCCAGTTGTCTGAGCCTTTTTACAATATCTACAATTTGTTCTATCAAAAAGAAAAAATCATATTCTGATATAGGTCTGTTTAACCTTGAATATAAACTTATTCCCTGAGGCCCAGTATATTCAAGCTTATTTTTTTTTGAATAATTCAGTTTAAAAAATCCATAATAAGACTTTTTATCTAAAAGATCACACTGTTTTATATTCAATGTATAATTCGAATCCACTTTTAACTTTACTTTGAGCTTTCCATCCTTTTTTCTTATTTTTATTTTCTGAATCACCTTATCATTCATCAAACTGCACCTCATAATAAAAACAGTATTATTCAGAATTATTTTCAATCATATCTATAAATAAAAATAATCCCTGCCCGCCAAAGCATTTCCTTACAGACAGAGAAAATTTTATAGATATCAAACTCAGCAATTTTTCACATAATTGCCAGCACATCTGTGCTCTCCCCATCATCTCAGATACTCTTTTTCCCACGCCTTTAGCTGATTCAGTGAATCCTCTTCGCTCATTACATTCCTCCCGGCAGCTATACTCTCCAGAAAATCATACACCGCATCCAACACATCTCGTTCCCTGAAAAAGAAAATACGGAACTGATTGTGGGAAACATTCTGAAGAAGCATCCGATCTCCGGCATTTACAATCACCTCCCAGAGATAACTAAGAGGAAATTCATCTTCCGGGACCAGGTGGATATGATACCATCCTTCCTCTGCGGCCTTCAGAATCCGGCAAATGATTTTTCGTCTGTCTTCCGGAGTCAGCGGCCCAGAAAAAAGGGCTTCCGGATATTCTTTCATTACTCCGGTTCTGACAAATTCTTCAGCCGTAGCCATACTGGTCAGAACTGTAATCTGTCCCTGCCGGTATGCTTCATGCAGCGCGGCCGAATATGTAATATAGCTTTCCGTCATTTCCTTATAATCGGGAATTTCTGGATTCAGATATTTCCGTATCAACCGTTCATCCCAGAACTGGGTTCGGCACAATCCGGAGCACATTTCTACGGTATTGGAAAAATCAGCTGTTTTGGCATAATCCATCCCCCACCCGGCAAGTTTCACCCCAGCTCCGTCCATCCTTGACATCAAAGGATGCGTTTCCTTACAAATATCGTCAAAAAAATCTGTCAGATACTGAATCGTCTCTGCATCATTGTGCAGAATTGCAGCCTTATGATCTGAAGAAATCTGGATGGCATATTCTTCAGTCACAGCCAGACACGGCATAACATTCATCAGACCATAATGTTCTTTTGATTTACCATAATAATATCGTGGCTCATAACAACTGATCCCTACCCCATATCGCAGGATCCGACGTATATTTTCCAGATTGCTGCAACCATCCTGTCCGCTGTCCGATTCCAGACAAATGATCTGAATCACTTTAATATCTGCATGCTCACTGCAGGCCAGCACCAAAGGTTCCATCAGGACAGCATAATCAGGCTGAATAAGTATACGAATTACCCCCCCCCCGGGATTTCAGCCGTCTGATTACATAGTGAACCATACGGCTGACTTCCAGTTCTCCTTTGATCAGTCGGTCAGTTCCCGCCTCAATGGAAACCGGATCCCCCAAAGCATCATATACATTTATTCCCTCTTCATCCACCGTCAGAAGAGAACGCAGAATCTCCTTTACTTTCCGGCGTCTGTTATAATTCAATAGTCCAATCTGCTCAATCTCATAAGCCTCCATGACTTTCATACGCTCATCCGGAGTCAAATGAAGCTCTGATATAATCCTTTCCAGTTGTGCTATATTACGAAAAGATCGTTTGCCTTTTAGATACTGATAGAGTGTTGCCCGATCAATTTTACACCGTATAGCCAGTTCCGGTATATTTCTGTCTCTTTGATTAACAAAATAAGTAAGCGTTTCAGATAAAACCGACATCTTCCAAATTCCTCTCTTTATCTTTTGCACTTATTGAAATAATGATACTACGAAAAATTTATGAGCGTCAATCTGTGGCAGATTCTGTGGCAGGGCTTCTGATATTCTTTTATCATAATTTATTTTTCATCACCATATAAGCTATTTTATTTTACTTATAAGTGTCTATTTTCAACAGCAAGTAATCGCGGCCGGCCATACTGTCTGTTTCCCATGTATCCCCCCCGCTCCAAAGGCATTTCAATGAAAAAAATAAGACCGGAAATAAATGATACTCTCATCTTTCCAGTCTTACAAACAATATGGGAAAAAGCAAATAAAGCAATTCGTTAGCCATCTTTTTCTCTTTTCGGAGGATAAATTTCAGGAGCAGGCGAGACTCATACGAGTCACGCCTGCCCCTGTTTAGAACTATCTATTTTCCAACAACCCTCTTCTGTCCTATCTAATAGTAATATTTTCTTTTCCGTATTGCTATTCCGACCGTTACAGTTGTAGATATCGCCAGCATGCACAGCCATAATGCAGTTTCCGTCTCATCTCCTGTCTGCACTGAATTCGATTCTCCATTTCCACTTGCACCGTTTGCATTTCCGGCATTACTGCCCCCTTCTTGTGCAAGATCACTGTTCAGCATCGGTATTACTTCAGTGTAGCTGTCGCCGCAAACCGCACATGTATAAGTCCGGATCCCTGTTTCCGTGTCTGTTGGTTCTTTGGTAACAACGCCGTTATCGTACTTGTGTCCCGCAGCCGGAATCCTTTCCGCATAAACATCACCGCAGTATTCGCACGCCAGTCTCTTCAATCCCGATTCCAGACATGTAGCTTCCTCAATAATTTCCTCGGTAAATTTATGTCCGCCGGCAAGAATCGTCTCCTGCCTGATTGCCCCGCACTCTGTACATGTGTAAGTCATCATTCCATTTTCAAGACAGGTCGCTTCCTTAGTAACAATACCGTCATCATATGTATGCAGGTGTGTTCCATCTCCAAGCGCAGGGATCACTTCTGTAAAAGTATCACCGCATACTGAACAGGTATATGTTCTCAGTCCATCTTCTGTCTCCGTTGGTTCAGTCGTCATTTCCACTATATAGCTGTGCCCTGGCGCCGGGATTCTTTCCGTGTAGGTATCGCCGCATTTTCTGCAGATGCCCGTTCTGACTCCGTCTGTTGCACAGTCTGTTCCCGGCGTAACCGTGATTTCATACTCATGTCCTGTTGCCACAGTAACCTCTGTTTTCATAAGTACACCGCATCTGGTACAGTAATAGGATGTTTCCCCGTTTTGCGTACATGTCAGTTCCTGCGTCACCTGTCCCGCACCGGCAATATGTCCTAACGCCGGGATCGCTTCCGTATACTGGCTACCGCATGAACAGGTATAAGTTCTCACGCCTGCTTGAGTACATGTAGGAGCTTTTGTTACCCGTCCTGAACCATAAGAATGCGTATGCTCTATATAGAAGTTCTGTGAAGTTTTTTTCAACTCATTGCTGTTGCTGCTGTCATTTTTACTGCTTGGATCGCTTGTACGATATTCCGCCGCAATTGTATTTCTCTCCCCGTTTTTATTGGCTTTATTCGCAAATGTCTGCGCCCTGATAGTTATTCTGGTACTTCCTTCCTCCGCTGTATAATCCACATCTCTCTCAAGCTTTTCACCATTCAGCCATACGTCAACAAACTGATCAATCTCACCCTCCGAACGGAATACCTGGTCACTGTTGTAATCCTCCAGGACGTAATGATGGTTACCGGCAGTTGTTTCTGTACCGATCGCATCCAGAATACTGTAATTATCCGCCGCGTCTGTTGCATTGAATACATTGTCGTCCGTATTATCATTCACCGTCAGCGTAAGTTCTACCTCTGATGGATCGAACGCGTAATTTTCGCTGGTACTTTCAAAATATGTGCTTACAGTAAATGTAAACGTGCCTGTTTCCTGCGGCATGCCGTAAAGTTCACCGGTTTCCTCAATCAGATCAACACCATCCGGCAGGCTTCCTGCGGTCAGTTCATATGAAACATTTACCCACTCATACATGTTATCTGTTGTGATTAGGTAAGAATATGGAACATATTTTACCGCATCGTCTACCTCTTCTGTCGTAATTTCCGGATTCTGCGCCAGATCCGACAGAATGACCGTTGCAAGCAGCTCTGAATTTTCCGCATCTCCTTCCTTACCGGAATAAATCTTTAAAGTCCCTCCAATCTCTCCTTTACCGCTTGCGGGTGGAACCAGACGGATCTTTGCCACGTTCGAAAGCTCGCCATAACTGGTCGAATCCAATTCCAGAGAAAAGTCGTCCGGGCATGCCTCCAGTGTACTATTTCCTTCACCGCCAATCGTCCAGTAATCATCTAATTCCACATTCGTTGCATCCAAATCAAGCCACAGATCAGTCAACGGTTCATCGCCAATATTAGCAATAAAGATATCATGTTTATTTTCATGGTACTCGTCCAGAAATACGGAACGTACATCCGGTGCAAGCGGGCCCGCAACATATAATTGCGGCCCTGAAGCCTTTTTCACAAAAGTCACGTCATAGTTTTTTGTATGCGGTCCGTTCTCGTCCGTTATGATCACGCTGAAAGTCGCGTCAAGTGTATTTTCTCCCTCAAGGAACGAAAGTACCGAGCCTTCCTGAAACTCTCTTCCATTTGCGTATATTCTGTCAATGGAAATGTTTTCGTCGTTGGCTTTCCAGAATGTGGGAACAAAACTGTCTATATCTTCATTGATGAATACAGTCTGATATCCATAACCATACATGGTGTCAATATTGATATTTTTCCCATTTTCAATTATGTATGTGTCACAGGCATTGCCCTCTGTGTCATTTACGCCGTTTACTCTGAACCAGGGATCTGATTCGCCGATGATGGGGGTGTCGGTATATTCCCTCCTATAATCAGGATCATATTGTGAATCATACCCCATAGCAAGAACCTGTATTTTCCAAATATTTCCATCTTCAAAGAAAATTGTGAAAGGTGTTCCGCCTTCTTCGTAATTGTAATTGGCTTTATACCCTCGATTGGGGGAATTTTTATCTGCGGGAATCAGCCAATCCTTTATATCCTCACATTCCGAGGCTTCATCCAAAGAATTATAGTGACCTTCTACAGCCTTTACTACATAACTGTTAGCGTCATCTCCGTATGTTGATCCATGGGCATCTAAAACACAGTAGATATCCGAATTAAGAGAATATCCATTCTTCAACATTAAACAAAGTTCATGAATCCCATCATCGGCAAATACTGAATCCATATCTTCATAACCGTAATGCTCTGCATCAAGCAACACAATGTCAATCAGCTCATCTCCTTCTTTATTGTAGAGACCCGCATTAATATATGAAGTGTCTGCAACGGCCTTAAATGTTACGAAAGACTGGCCGATCAACTGATCCGATTTATCATAATATACTATCGCAAAATAATCTGCCACACCATATTCAATCGGAAGCCCTTCTCCCGACTTCTCCATATCGCGATTTAATATTCTGCTCGTAATAGGCTGCGCATTCGTTGAAAACAAATATTCCCAAAAGTCATAGACTTCCACACGCATATCAGGATGTTCATCTGCTTCCGAAGAAATCCCTAAATAATATTGACTTCCCTCCGGGCATTCTGGCACAGCATATTCATTCGCAGTTATATCACCAATCTCAACAAGCTGGGTATTAATCGCCGAGGATGTCCGCTCCGGTATCACCTCGTTTCGTGAACCATTACTGTCTTCTAAATACAAAGTATAATCCAACTCTTCCCGAACAGTATTTGTTACATAAACTTTAACAATGTATCGTACATTATCGCCATTCAACTGGCTGCCTGACCCTACAATAAGTTCCAAATGATAATTATATATGTTTTCTTCAGTCGTTAAATCGATCGTTTCCCCTGTACCTATTGAGTACTCCTCATAGTTTTCTACATTCGCATCTTGATCCTTTACATATCTCCATACAGTTGTTGCATCCGACGGAAAAACAGAGATGGGATTTCCTTCTCTATCTACCATACTGTTCAGCATCTCATCAACAGAAAAAGTTTTAAGTTCCTCATCCGTCTTTCCGTTCAGTATCAAATATGCCTCAACTTCCTCCAGTGGCAGTAACGACATCGTTGAGACGTCCCCCTGCTGCATCGCTGCCAGTGCATTACTCAGATTTTCCATCACAGCACTGTAGAGTTCCGGATAATTCTCGATAAAATAATTGCATTCATCAATTTCCAACCCATCAAACGCATTTATTGCATCTGTAGTCTGCTGCATTACTTCATTGAGTTCTTCTTCCGACATATTCTCTGCTTCGAAAGCCTCCGGAAGCTGTTCAAAAAGAGTTACTACCTCTTCTATCGCCGTCATATCCAGATTTGCTCCTGCATTACCGATTTCGCCGCTGGCCATAGCCTGTGCATCTTCGTCTTTGCTTTCTTCACTTAATCCATCGCTTTCCTCATCATTGTTCTGCTCTGTTGATTGGATTTCATCACCAGATTCTTCCGTATTGCTGCCGTCCTCTTCTACGGCTGCATTTGCTGTCATCTCATCAGCAAAAACCGTCGCCGGATTATTGCCAATACACACTGTTGCCGTCATGATCATTGCAATCAGCAAAGCCAGACAGCGTTTTGTCTTCTTCATTTCATTCTCCTCCTGTCAGCACTTCCTGTGCCATTTTTATTTCTTCGTCTATACTGTAAATCTGAGATTTTCTTATTTTCCCCGAAGGGTAGTCAATGTACAATTCACCGGAGATCACATCACTTAAATAAGGCAGATACGCCACAACTTCGCACCTATTATTCATCAGTACGCCATAATAATAACTATCTACAGTAATATACTGAGCGATGATATAATCTCCAGTTTCTGTTATATAAGTAAGATATCCTTCCTCGTTCAATTCGCAGACCTTTTCATCTGTCTCTGTGTCATAAACTGTCGGCGCTCCATGGAGCGGAGATATATTATGAAAAGAGCGTTTGCCCTTCAGATACTGATAAAGTGTCGCCCGGTCAATTTTGCACCGCATGGCCAGTTCCGGTATATTTCTGTCTCTTTGATTAACAAAATAAGTAAGCGTTTCAGATAAAATCGACATCTTCCAAATTCCTCTCTTTATCTTTTTCACTTATAAAATAATGATACAATGTAAAATTTATGAGCGTCAATCTGTGGCAGGTTCTGTGGCAGGACTTCCGATATTCTTTCATCATTGTTTTATTCTTATCACCATATGTGCAATTTATTTTTATCTGTAGATAACTTATGCCTGCATCGGGAAGCCGTAATCTGACAATCTGTCTTCCCTGCTTCCCCCCGTCTCCGGAGCAGTTTCAGCAAAAAATAAGACCGGAAATAAATGATCTTCTCATTTTTTCCAGTCTTATTTTTATATACATATTATTCTGACCCAATATCCGCTATTTCATTTTTATTCCTCAACTTTTTTATAATATTCAGAATAAAAAAGGATCGTTTTGAGCACTCTTTGTGTAGAGAAAAACGGAATCTACCGGAGGTAACAGAAAATATGGCAGCATACAAAGTTGAAATTTGCGGAGTCAACACTTCCACTCTCCCTATTTTGAAAGAAGAAGAAAAAGCGGAGCTTTTCCAGAAAATCAGGCAGGGAGATCTGGCTGCCAGAGAAACTTACATCAAGGGGAATCTGCGTCTGGTTCTGAGTGTAATCCGGCGGTTCGCTTCCAGCAATGAAAATGTAGACGACCTGTTTCAGATCGGCTGCATCGGTCTGATCAAGTCCATCGACAACTTTGATCCGACCATGGATGTAAAATTTTCCACTTACGCAGTTCCCATGATCGTGGGGGAAATCCGGCGATATCTCCGGGATAACAACAGCGTCCGCGTCAGCCGTTCCCTGCGCGACACGGCTTATAAAGCCATGCAGGCAAAAGAACAGATGATGCGGACTACAAATTCCGAACCGACAATTAATGATATCGCAAAGGAGACCGGCATTCCGAAAGAAGATATCGTCTACGCTCTGGATGCCATTCAGACTCCTGTCAGCCTGTACGATCCCATTTACACAGATGGAGGCGAACCTCTTTATGTGATGGATCAGATCAGCGATAAAAAAAACCGGGAAGAACGCTGGGTAGAAAACCTCTCCCTGAGCGATGCCATGAAACGGCTGAACGAGCGGGAAAACCGCATCATCCGCCTGCGTTTCTTTGAGGGAAAAACGCAGATGGAAGTCGCTTCTGAAATCCACATTTCCCAGGCTCAGGTCAGCCGTCTGGAAAAGAACGCTCTGAAAACCATGAAAAACTATCTGACGCTGAACTGCTGATTTTACGGAAAATCAGCAGTTTCTGTCATACCGGCCGGCTTATTTCCCTCCCGGCAGATGTTTTACTCATACAGCTTCTGATCAATGCACACGCCGTGCACAACGAAGCGGATTGTATCACTGGATGAGCAGGTAGACAGGGTCACAATCCGATCCTCATTTGTGGGCGTAATCCCTGTATCTTTCATAGATCCTGACACCATAGTGTCAATCAACGCCTGATACTGCTCATCAGGGGCATATCCCACAGTATAGATCTCACTGTCATCCGCTACATTTTCATAAGAAAAGATCTGGTAGCGATAAGCGCCCTGCTCCGTATAAATTGTAAAATACTGGTTGGCATCATAAAAGTTCTCGTCTCTGTTATACTTTTTCAGAGTGCCGAACATACTGCCGTTCTTCATATTGTGGCCGTAAATGATGTTGTAGTAGTCAGAGAAGTCCGGAGAATTGGCCGCCTCCAGGAAAATACTTCCGGCAGAATGTTCCTCTCCCAGAAGATCCTTATGGAGATATGTATCATTATCATCCGCATGAAGAATCGGGTAATCCACATTCACCGCATCTGTATCATCGAATCTGATCCACCCGACCACATCCGGATTAATAGCCTTCAGACTGTCAAAGTCAATCTGAACTCCGGCCCAGTCATAGCCTTCCTCCACATCACCGGTTATATCTCCGGTGTCTACATAATCCTGAACCAGTTCTGCATAATTATCATCCGCCTGCTTGTAATCAATCAGGATCGGAATCAGCTTGTAAAGCGCAAAAGCCATCACCACAATCGCAATAATCAGAATGACAGTATTCGCTGCGCGCCCGGATTTTTTATTTTTCTTCGTATTGTCCCTGCTCATAACCATTTCTTCCTTTTACTGTAATTTACCGTTCAGAATCCTAATATACTACTACCGGATACCCGATCTTAATCACCTCATAAACAGTCTTCATAGCCTCCGGAGGCGTATTCACACAGCCGTGAGATCCATTTGTCCTGTAAATACTGCCGCCAAAAGAACTTCTCCAGTCAGCGTCATGAATACCCACGTTCCCGTTAAAAGGCAGCCAGTAGGTCACATCTGTATTATAATCCTGTCCGGTCAGCGTATAAGGCGAAATTCTGGCATCCACGGCCCAGACGCCTCCTGCCGGAGTATCCCACCCTCTGGACGGATTTCCTGTCACCACAGGGGTGGAAACCACGCATTCGCCATCCTTATATACCCACATATACTGATCCGAAATGCTGACCTCCACGTAAGTTCCGCCAATATCATTCGTATCACGGCAGATGCCGCTGTAAAGGTAGACAGGCTCCACTGTAACATTTTCTCCCGCTTTCACCAGACCGATCAATTGTTCCACCGTCTCGGAGCGGTTGATACACCAGCCGTAATCTCCGCCCTTCAGCGTGATCTCCTGACCGCTGTGTGTCGTAAATTTCCGTGTCAGGCCAAAAGTATCCGTCTCATAAGCCATGTCATAGACGTAGTCTCCTACCGCCTCTTCACTCAGATCGTATGTAAAATTATCTCCGAAAGTAATCCAGTCCTTGATCACGGATTTATCCACTACCATCTGGCGATCGCTGAAATCGTACGTAATCTCCACGTTGATCATCTTGTTCACAGCGTCGCATTCTTCCTGCAGCCGCTCGTCATCCTTATAAATGGCCGGAGCCACATAGCAGGAAAGATCTTCCAGAGAAATTTCCGTCTCTCCGGACGTAACAGATTCCCGTACTGTGTTATAAACGGTGTCATACTCAAGCTGATTTCCGTAAGTCTCTTCCTGGATCGCAAAAGCGCCGTCCACATACTCCAGATGCGCATCCGTGGGAGCCGTCATATTCTCTTCCTGCATACAGGACAGCCCCTGCACCGCTTCTGAAAGGCGGGTCTCATCCGCAGTCATCTGAACTCCACGGTCTTCCTTTGAAGATGCAGCCATAAGAAACCATGCCGCAGTCTTCTGCTCCTCCAGAAGCTGCTCAATCTCTCCCTGGTCGTCATACTCCAGTCCAATCTGATCTGCAGTGATGGTTTCCTCTCCGTCCCGGGTGACTATCTTAAGCTGATACTCTCCCACCTTCTGTATGATCTGTTCCTTTAAAGACTCTGCCGTCTGGTTTCTCATCTGGATCCCGAAAACAGTTCCTCCGCCGTAAAAATGTCTGCTGTAATAGACGCAGCCCACAATATACACGGCCGCCAGCACAATCAAAATCCCCAGGATAATCTTCCACGCCCTGGAATTCCACAATCTCTGTCTCTTCAGTTCCTGTCGTATTTTTGTCTTCTGTTCCAAATTCAGCCCCTCTATTTTCTCTGTAATCGTGATTCTGTCATGAATCAGAAGTTCCGAACAATTCCTAGTGAACCCCTTCCTATTGTAACCGTTTTTTCTCAATCATCAACCTTTCTCACAAAAAATTAACATAATTGTAACAGTTAATTTGCCGAAATGATTCAAATCACCAGATCTACTCGTACTTCATAATCTCCTTTTTCAGCCGCTTCATAATCTTTTTCTCCAGCCTGGAAATATACGACTGAGAAATCCCCATCAGATCAGCCACCTCTTTCTGTGTGTATTCCTTTCCGTTTACCGTAGACATCCCGTAACGAAGTTCAATAATCTTCCGTTCCCTGGGCGACAGCCTGGAAATGGCACGCTTTAAAAGCTTTTTTTCGACCTCCGTCTCCATATCCCGGTAAATAATGTCCTCATCCGTTCCCAGAATATCTGACAAAAGAAGTTCATTTCCATCCCAGTCCACATTCAGCGGTTCATCAAAGGACACCTCCAGCTTCATTTTGCTGGTCCGCCGCAGATACATAAGAATCTCATTTTCAATGCACCGTGAGGCATACGTGGCCAGCTTGATATTTTTAGCCGGATTATATGTATTAATGGCTTTAATCAGCCCAATGGTCCCGATTGAGATCAGATCCTCCACACCGATTCCGGTATTATCAAACTTTTTCGCAATATAGACCACCAGACGAAGATTGTGTTCGATCAGCGTTGCCCTTGCATCCTCACGGTCCTCCGTAGCCAGCATGGAAATACAGTCGCTTTCCTCCTCCGTCTTTAAAGGCGGCGGAAGCACATCCGCTCCTCCGATATAATGAATTTCATTGGACTTCAAAAACAGAAGATTCTGCAGAGTCGGCACCAGCTTTAACTGGATTTTTCCGGGTATTGATACTTTCAAATACATGTTTCTTTCTCTCCCTCATCAATTCTCCATTTTTCCCGCAGTTCAGCAGAAGCTCCCGTTCAGCAGCATCTGCACTCCGGGCTCTGACATGAATTTGCCCTCATGCAGCCCGATCCTCGGAGTATCTATCTCTTTCACTGTACCTTTCAGAAAAATCCTCATTTTGTCCAATGTAACAACCTGGATCTCTGCCGACTCCCGGCCGATGGTAGAAAAGGGAATCCACCGCGCCGTTTCTGACAGCTCTCCGGCCCATTCCTCCGGAAACACTTCCTTCCGCAGAATACTGACTGCCATTCCACTGTCCGGATCCCGAAGCAGATTTCCACTGTCGCAGAAAGCCTTCAGCGATATTGTCTGTCCGGAAAAGCTCAGTTCCACCAGACACACTCTCCCAAGAACTCTCTGCCGGCACTGCCAGACGATAAACAGAGCCATAGCGAGAATCCCGCAGAAGAGAATCTGCCCCTCTGAATTCATTCCCGTCTGCAGACGAATGCTCTGCTGAATGCCTCCCGCCACCGCCAGCACCAGATAAACCGTCAGCCAGAGTCTCAGAAAATCTCTCAGGCTTTCCGGCCGGAAAACCAGCAGCACCATCAGCGGATTAACCACAGCATGCATTATTAAAACATAACTTATGTATCCCGGCAGAAAAACCAGCAGCAGCATGGAGAGTATCACGGCGCCGGCCGGCACCAGAAGCAGCCTGGCTGCAGTAATCTTCTGATTGCAGCAGACTGCGGCTGTCAGAAGACCGGAAATATCCATCAGCAGGCTGACCAGAAAAAACACATCTATATACCACTCATAAATCTTCTATCACCTCCCGGCCCGCCGATCTTTTTCCAGTATACAAAAAACCCTGCGATTTTTTTGTCAAAATCACAGGGCTGAAAAACTTTTTGCATCCAATACAGACGCTGTTTTATTTTCTTGTATTCTTCAGGAAATCCGGAATCTTGATATCCTTCGGCTGAACGGAAGGTGTGGGATTCTTCGGCTTCTGAATCGTATTCATATTAACATTCTGCTGCGTGCCGGAAACTGTTCTGCTCTGGCCGGAAGCTGTTCTTGAAATATTCAGAGTACTGCCGTTTCCGAGTCTGGAACCCAGTCCGGACATAATATTCGGAGTCTCCGAAGTCTCCTCCAGACCTGTGGCAATGACTGTAATCGTCGCCGCATCCTGAACGGACTCATCATACTTCGCGCCAAAGATAATATTGGCATCGTCGCCTGCCAGATCCTGAACATAGCTGGCCGCGTCATTGGCATCCATCAGGGAGATATCACCGGAGATATTGATAATTACATGAGAAGCCCCTGTAATCGTAGTCTCCAGCAGCGGGCTGGAAACAGCCATCTTCACTGCCTCAATAGCCTTGTCATCGCCGGAAGCCGCGCCGATACCGATATGTGCCATGCCCTTGTCCTTCATAACCGTCTGGACATCGGCAAAATCAAGATTAATCAGAGCCGGCAGGTTAATCAGGTCCGTAATTCCCTGAACCGCCTGCTGCAGCACTTCGTCTGCTTTCTTCAGAGCATCGGGCATTGTGGTTCTTCTGTCTACAATCTCAAGGAGTTTGTCATTGGGAATCACAATCAGAGTGTCTACATTCTCTTTTAAATTCTCAATACCGCTGACAGCATTGGCCATACGCTTCTTCGCCTCAAACTTGAAAGGTTTGGTCACTACGCCTACGGTCAGAATTCCCATGGTCTTGGCAATTCTGGCGACTACCGGAGCTCCGCCTGTGCCTGTACCGCCGCCCATGCCGCAGGTGACAAACACCATGTCCGCACCTTCAATTGCCTTGGACAGCTCCTCAGCGCTCTCCTCCGCAGCTTTCTGTCCAATCTCCGGCTGGGCGCCCGCACCCAGTCCCTTTGTCAGCTTCTCACCGATCTGAATCAGTGTCGGCGCCTTGCAGAGTGTCAGAGCCTGTTTATCGGTGTTGACTCCGATAAACTCCACCCCTCCGATATTCTCATCTATCATACGGTTCACGGCATTATTGCCAGCTCCACCTACACCGACTACAATGATTCTGGCACTGGACTCAGCCCCTATAGACATAATCTCAACCACAGTTGTTCCTCCTTTATATCTCAAACTTGATATCTTAAATTCCTGAATTCTGTCATACTCTCTTCTGAATCTTCTATAACATTTTCATTCTATAATCTTTTACTTAAATAATCAACTGATTTTTCTAAAAATTTGATTTTTTTAAAACAGTTCGTTACGGTTCTCAGCCATACAGGAGTATGCTCTGCTCAGTGTCATACTGGCATGGACGGAGCTCCCGGTGCAGTTTCATTCTTCTGCCGGAACCGTCTGAACGTCCGCCGGAATCTCCGTCAATTCATTCATCTTAAAGTAGATATCGGTACTGGATTCACTCCAGGTATCCAGATGCAGCGTACCGGTCTGCCCCTCCAGCTGCGGCAGAATCTGATCCATACGCATAATTTTCTCATTCAGAGAAGATCCGCTCCCTACATCCACCTGGATATTTCCATAGCTCAGAAGAACAGTATCTCCCTGCACATATATTGTTTCCGGAATCCGTTCATACTTTTTCACCAGCTGTGTCAGGCTTAAAAGTGTACGGAGAATCCCGCTGTCTTCCATCCCCAGCTTCTCATAAAGCACTGCGTGATCCACCGACAGACCTGTAATTTTAATTGTTCCGTCAATGACCTCATTCGACAGTTCTACCACAAAACCATCCTTGTCAAAATAGGCATTTTTCCCAAGAGAAGGAATGTATACATATCCCAGCACGCCCTTTTCAATGACCCGAATCCGGATCTTTGAGGGGGATTTCAGCGAAATTTCCATCGAATCTACAAAAGGAATTTCCTCCTGCTTCTGAAATTTATTTTTCAGCACCACATACAGAGAATTCCATGAATACTCATCATCCAGTACCCAGCTTTCAATTTGCTGTGCAGAGTAAATCTCATTCCCTTCTACTTCCACGTCCCGGACTACAAAGACCTTCCATATCATGACTGCTCCCAGCGCCAGGATCAGGATCACAGTCGGAAGAACCACTCTCAGGACACGCCGGCGCTGCTTCCTTTTTCCTCGTTTTCGCATAATCTATCTCCTGCTATTCCATTGGAACCTCTCCGTCGAAACGGATTCCTCTGGACACGGACAGCACCAGTCCCATCTCCGCCAGAAGAATCACCATGGAAGTTCCTCCATAACTGATAAACGGCAGAGTAACACCGGTATTCGGTATGGAATTAGTAACAACGGCAAGGTTCAGAACCACCTGAAGAGCAATATGGGACATAACGCCCACCACAATCATCGCCCCGAACAGATCCGGCGAATTATTGGCGATTACCATAAAACGCCAGATCAGGAGAACAAACAGCAATATGACGCAAATCGCGCCAAACAGCCCCACTTCCTCACAGATAATTGTGAAGATAAAATCATTCTGCGCCTCAGGCACATATCCGAGCTTCTGAATGCTTCCCCCCAGCCCCTTTCCGAACAGACCGCCGGATCCGATGGCATACAGCCCCTGCAGTGTCTGGTAGGCATCATCCGGATAATCCTCCGGGTGCAGCCAGGCCATAATGCGGTCGCCTCTATAGGACTGGGTCAGAATAAACACCGCCCCCACCGCCACGACCAGTCCGGCCAGAATGAAGAAATGCGAATACTTCGGACTTGCCACAAACATCATGAGAATACAGATGCCCGCCACAATAATGGCAGTACTCAGATTACTGTAGGCAATCACAAGAATAATCGGCGCCACCCGGATCAGAATCTTGACAATGGTTCTGAAATCCCGGATCTGTTTCGGCATTTTGCTCAAAACAGCCGCCATATAAATAATCACCGCAATCTTGGCAATCTCCGACGGCTGAAAACGAATCGGACCAATTTCCAGCCATCTCTGGGAGCCATTTCCGGCGTCTCCCACAAAAATAACCGCAATACACAGAAGAAACGCCAGCAGATATATCGGGGTGCTGAACCGCTTCCAGATGCCATAAGGGATCCTGGATATCACCAGCATACAGACCAGTCCGCCCAGCGCCATGCCGGCCTGCCGCTTCAGATAATGAGCGGCATCGCCGAAAGTGCTCTGGGCCTCATAGGAGCTGACGCTGTAGAGCATGACCAGCCCGAATCCCACCAGAAAAATGATGAGAAACAGCAGACTGTAATCAAAATATTTCAATGGCTTTTCTTTCCCGCTGCGATTACTCATTCAAAAACTACTCCTTTAATGCATGCACCATTTCCTTAAACATCTTTCCTCTCACCTCATAGTTGGGAAACATTCCCCAGCTGGCACAGGCCGGAGACAGAAGAACCGCGTCCCCGTTCTCAGCCTTCTCGTAGCAGAGATCCACAGCTTCCTGCAGACTGTCTGCATAGACATAATCCGTAAATCCGCAGTCCTCCGCCTCCTTCGCTATTTTCTCTCTGGTCTGACCGATCAGAACCAGCAGTTTTACCTTCCCGTCAAAACTTTCAATCCATTCCCGGTAACTGGAGTCCTTATCATAGCCGCCGCCGATCAGGCAGGTAGGACGTTCCATGGCCTGGATTGCCTTAATCGCCGCATCCGGATTCGTTCCCTTGGAATCATTGTAAAAACGGACGCCCCGCTTCTCCGTAACATACTCAATCCGGTGCTCCACCGCCTGGAATGTCCTCAGAGCTTCCCGGAGCTTCTCCAGAGGCACGCCGTAACTGATGGCCATGGCGCTGGCAGCCATTACATTCTCATAATTATGGCGTCCGAGAATATTCAGCTCATCTGTGCGGATAACCTCTGTCACCTGCTCCCCGTCCGAATACAGGATCTGATCTCCATCCAGGTAAGCGCCCTCTTTCAGAGTATGCAGACTGCTGAACCAGATAATCTTCGCTTTCACCTGCGACGCCTGTTCCCGCAGAATCTCATCCTCATAATTCAGCACGCAGACATCCTCCGCAGTCTGATTTTTCGCGATACTCATCTTCGCCGCAATATAATTATCCATCGTATGATGGCGGTTCAGGTGATCCGGCGTAATATTAAGCACGGCAGAAACTCCGGGCCGGAAAGAATCAATCGTCTCCAGCTGAAAACTGCTGATCTCCGCCACTGTTACGGTATCGTCCGTCATATCTGAAAGCACGCCGGTGTAGGGAATTCCGATATTTCCCACCACCTTCACACTGTCATAGCACCGCTTCATAATCTCTCCCAGCAGCGCTGTGGTCGTTGTCTTCCCATTGGTTCCGGTGACAGCCAGAACATCGCCCTTACCGCAGCGATACGCCAGCTCAATCTCCCCCCATACAGGGAGATGCACCTCCCTGAATTCATTGACCAGGGGCAGATCCACAGGCACGCCGGGACTTAAAATCACCAGATCCAGACTTTTTTTCACATCCTCCGGCAGTTCTCCCGCATACAGTTCAATATGCTCCGTATTTCCGAGATTTTCCACAACTTTGCCGGTATCCAGATCTTTATTTCCGTCAAACAGAATCACTTCCGCATTTTTACTCTGCAGCAGCTTTGCAGCTGCAATACCGCTGATTCCGGTTCCGAAAACCAGAACCCTTTTTCCTGAAAAGTCCATTTCCATCCTCCTGTATGTCGATTTCTGTAACTGCTCAGAGTCCGATAAACGCTACCAGACAGAGCAGCGCCGTAATAATGGAAAAAACTGCCACCACTCTGGTCTCCGACCATCCGCAGAGCTCAAAATGATGGTGGATCGGCGCCATTTTGAAGAAGCGCTTGCCGCCTGTCTTCTTAAAGTAAAGCACCTGAATCATGACCGAAAGGATCTCTATCCAGTAAATCAGTCCCACAATCAGAATAAAAATCGGCATCTGCATCATGTAAGCCGTGGCCGCCACAAAACCGCCCAGCGCCAGCGATCCGGTATCTCCCATAAAAACGCTGGCCGGATACACGTTAAACAGCAGAAAGCCCAGAAGGGCGCCTACAACCGCGCAGGTAATCGGCTGGATGCCGCTGCCGTTTCCGACTGCTACCACAGAGAAAAAGGTTGCCACCAGAACTGTCACGCTGGAAGCCAGACCATCCAGTCCGTCAGTGAAATTGACTCCATTCACCGTTCCGATCACCGCCAGGAACAATACCGGAACAGCCACCCAGGACAGAGACAGGTATTTTCCGCCGGAAAACGGAATCAGCATAGACAAAGAAATATCCTGATGCAGCAGATATACAGCGAACACCGCTGTCACCACAATCTGACAGAGCATCTTCTGCCATGCCAGAAGACCGTCGGATCTCCGGAGCACAACCTTCAGATAATCATCCAGGAAACCGATGATTCCAAATCCCACTGTCACAAACAAAATCGGGATAATCCTGGGGTAGTCCTTCACATAGAGAAGCGAAGTAACTACAATCGCAATCAGAATCATAATGCCTCCCATGGTGGGGGTTCCATTCTTTTTCTGATGAGACTCAAGCTCCTCTCTCTCTGTATTTCCAATCTTCAGTTTTCTCAGATACGGGATCATAATCGGTCCCAGGATTGCCGTAACGGCAAATGCAATCAATACCGGAATTATTACCTGAAATGTCATTTTCCTACCTCTTTTTCTCCCAGCCAGACAGCTGTATCGTACATTTTATATTCATATTCTCATGCCCCGGACAGCAAATATCCGGGGGCAGAGTGAACGATAACCTGAAATTTCATTGTAACTCATGTAGTATACGTCTTTTTTCCGGGATTTGCAACCGTCTTTTCTTTCTACTGCTGCACTTCTCCCTCCGCACTTTCCTCTGTCGTCTCCGTTTTTTCCAGTCCCAGATAGGGGAGTACATCGGAAAATATTTCCTGCATTACAGGAGCCGCTATGGTTCCTCCGTAATAGATTCCCTGAGGATTATAAATCACCACCAGGCCGATAATCTGCGGGTCCTCCGCCGGGGCAAAACCCAGGAAAGAAGAGATATATTTCTTCTCACTTCTCGGAAGAGTCTGGGAAGTTGCCGTCTTCCCGCCGACAGAATACCCCTCAACGGCTCCCTTCTGTCCGGTGCCCTCACTGACCACCTTCTCCAGAAGATACCGAAGCGTTTCTGATGTGCCGCTGTCCACAATTCCCTCTGTCTGTTCATAGGAAAAGGTTTCCACCACATTTCCGTCACTGTCCTCCACCCGGACTCCAAAATGAGGGGTAATTCTGTTTCCCCCGTTGATCAGGGAGGCAGCTGTAGTAATGAGCTGCATCGGCGTAATCTGGAAGGACTGACCAAAAGAAATTGTTGCCAGCTCCACCTGACCAATATTCTTTTCCTCATGCATAATAGTGGACGCCTCTCCGGGCAGATCCACATTGGTCTTGGACAGAAGTCCGAACTGCTCAAAATACTGACAAAAGCTGTGTGCTCCCAGCCGGAGCCCCAGCTCGATAAACACAGGATTACAGGAATTCATAATTCCCTCTGTAAAAGTCTCCGCGCCGTGTCCCGTTGTTTTATGACACCGGATTCGCCGGTCTTCCACTATCTTGTATCCCGGACAGTAAAAATTATCGTCCAGTGATACCACTCCTTCTTCCAGCGCAGCTGCCGTCGTTACAATTTTAAATGTGGATCCCGGCTCATAAGTATCGCTGATGCACCGATTCCGCCACATCTGATTCAGGAGCTCCTGCTCCTGTTCCTCTGTCAGATCATCCTGTATCAGAACATGTTCTGTTTTCTCTTCATCTTCTTCCTCCGCGGTGTCCGTATTTTCCACTGTATCAGGTTCTTCCTCCTGTACAAGGAATTCTTCTGTGAGGGTAAAAGGATCATTCAGATTATACTCCGGCACATTGACCATAGCCATAATTTCCCCGTTCCGGGGATTCATGAGTATCACGCTGACTGCGTCAGCCTGCTTTTCCTCCATTACGGTCTCCGCTGCCTGCTGAGCATAGCACTGAATATTATAATCCAGGCTCACCACCAGATTATCTCCGTTTACAGGCTCCTGCCGCCGCTCCCCCGCCTCCTCAATTTCCACTCCGGAGGCGTCAGTCATTGTCAGAATACGTCCTTCCGTACCCGCCAGCCACTCCTCGTACTTTACCTCCAGCCCCAGGATCCCCTGATTATCCCCGCCGGTAAAGCCAAGCACTTTAGAGGCCAGTTCCTCATAGGGATAATACCTTTTATAGTCTACATCCACTTTCACGCCGGCCAGATTGTAATCCAGGATCTTATCCCCGGTCTCCTTCGACACATTGGACTTGATTCTCTCGATGGAACTGATCTTCTCCACCCGTTCTCTGACTGTCTCTTCCGACATACCCAGTTCCTTCACAAGCATATCGATAACAGCCTCCTCATCCTCAATCTGGCTGTGAATCACAGATACTGTACACACTGACTGATTGGAGGCGAGCACCACACCGTTGCGGTCCAGAATTTCCCCGCGGGCCGCTTTGATGCTGCGCTCTCTTTCATGCAGATCCTCCGCCTTTTCACCGTAAAATTCAGACTTGAATATCATCAGCCAGGTCAGTCTTCCCGTCAGAAAAATAAGACCGCCGATCACGATCAGCACCAGTACCAGAATTTTCTTCTTCTGAAATGTTTTCAAACGCTTCAAAAGTATGCTCCGGAAATGTCATTTATTACAATCTATTCATTATTTTTCCTTACTATTACTGCCCTGCGCCGGTGAGATTATTCTCTCCCACAATATCCAGGTCGGCATTCATCCCTGTCTGCTCTTCATCCGGATAAATATTCATATAAGGAAGAGCTTCCTCCAGAATCTCCCGTGCCAGATTCTGAGCATAGGAGCTGTGAGCCTGATCCTCCACATTAGGTTCATCTACAACAACATAAATCACAACTTCGGGATTGTCTGCCGGTACAGATCCGATAAAAGAAACCAGATATTTTCCCTGAGCACGCTGTGAGGTGGCATTTCCCTCCTCATCCAGGACAAATTTCTGGGCTGTACCTGTCTTGCCGCACATGGAATAGCCATCCACCTTTGCGGTATTTCCTGTTCCCTCATCCACAACAGCCTTCAGATATTCTTTAAGAGTATCCGCTGTCTCCTGGGAAATCGTCTGCCGCAGCAAAGTGGGACTGATCTCTTCTACCGTGTTTCCATTCTCATCTTCCAGCTTATTTACCACATGGGGCAGATAATAGCTTCCGCCGTTGACAATAGAACTGTATGCGCTGGCAAGCTGTATCATAGTCACATTAAAATTCTGCCCGAAGGAATTCGTAGCCAGATTAATGGTATTCAGATCTTCCGCTTTATAAATCAGAGTATCTGTACGACTCTCTCCCGGCAGATCAATATTCGTCCGCAGTCCGAAATTAAACAGCTGCTGATATTTCGCGAAATTGTTGCCGCCAATTTTATAGGACATCTGCATCAGCGCATCATTACAGGAATCCTCCAGAGCTCCGGACAGGGTCTCCAGGCCGTGTCCGCTCCGGCTTACACAGTGAATGGTATGGCCGGAAATCTGCTCAGAACCGTCACACATAAAAGTCATATCCTCTGTCAGGGTTCCGGTCTCCAGACCGCAGGCAATAGTAAATGGCTTTGCTGTGGATCCCGGTTCATAGGTGTAAGTAAGACAGAAATTCTGTTTCAGCGCCTCCACCGCTTTCTCCTGAGCTGCCTCATCCATGGAAGCGATATTCTCCTCCGAATAAAAAAGTCCCAGGTTCTCATCCGCAGTCAGTGTATAATCATAGTTAGGATAATTTGCCATAGCCAGCACCTCTCCCGAATTGGGATCCATCATCAGTACACCGATATGAGCAGCTCCGCCTCCTGTTTCAGCATGATTCGTCAGTCTGTTATAAAACTCTTTCATCTTTGTTTCCACAATCGACTGCAGGTTGGCGTCAATGGTAGACACTACGGTCTGCCCGTTAATGGCCTCCTTCATATTAATCTCATAATTAGAATCGGAATTCAGATAACCGTACTGACGGCCGTCTGTTCCGTTTAATACATCATTATAGGAATCCTCAATCCCTCCGATTCCCAGATTGCCGGATGCCGTATAGCCGATCAGGGCGCTGGCCAGAGAGCCGTAAGGATATTCCCGAATGTATTCTTTTTCAAACCAGATTCCCTTGATTTTCTCATTTTCTCCCTGAAGAGTCTCAAAAGACTCAATCTCATTATAAGGAAGCCTGTCTGCCAGTTTCAGATATCTGTTGTCCTGATTATTTGATATAAACTCACGGATCTCCGCAAAAGTATAATTCAGCTCTGACTCCTCAAAACAGGCCTGCAGCGCTTCCATAGTAGGTTCTAAATACTCTTCCTTGGATGTCAGCACGCTGCAATC
The DNA here is from genome assembly GCA_946491665.1 of uncultured Lachnospiraceae bacterium. Taxonomy (GTDB): domain Bacteria; phylum Bacillota; class Clostridia; order Lachnospirales; family Lachnospiraceae; genus Eubacterium_I. The sequence goes on from CAMLYL010000010.1 coordinate 44,708, forward strand.
TAAAATGACATTGTATACGTCTGTACTGGTCGCCAGAACAGTACCCTTACGATCTACAATGTCCCCCCGCCGAAACGGTATTGTAGTACTGCTGTATTCCTGATTGCTCAGCACAATTTTCTCATACCGTTCCCCGCTCTTCACTTCAATATAGCCAAGGCGCCCGATCATTACGATCAGGGCACCGCTCACACAGATAAACAGAATCATAAGTTTCTTTTTCATCCGCAAAAGAAACTTAAACTCCCGTGTTCTCTTTTTTTTCTTCCTCATGGCTGCCATATATTACACCACTCCTATCTGGACGCCACATCCGAATACTGATTCATGTAGTCACTGCTCTCCACGGAATAGTGCTGAATCTGATCGGAACCGGGATAAATCAGACCAAGCTCACCCGCACGGGTCTTGATCTCATCCAGAGTCATGGATGTCTCCAGACGCTTTTCCATTGCGTCATTATCGCCCTTCAGTTCACTGATCTGTGACTCCAGGGACGCAATTGAGGAAATACGCGTCGTAATATTCGACTGAAAATAAATAAAAACAGCACATACAGCGCAGCACAAAAGCGTTGCTGCTGTCAGGAAAACAACATATCCCCGATTTACAGCCAGAGCACGCTGACGGTTTCTCCTGGCGGCTCTCTGTCTCTCACGTTCACGGATAATCTCCTCTCTGCTCCGCTGAGGAACCTCTTCGCTCCGCCGCGGAACCGGAACTGTCTGCTGTCTTCGAACCGTATTTCCGTCTGTATATGTATGTTCACGATATTGTTTTCTGGATGCATGCTTCTGATATTCGTTTCTGTCTGCCATTGGTACCATCTCTTTCCTGAATTTTGATTTTTACTTTCTAACCGTTCTCAGTTACTTTTTCAAACACTCGAAGCTTTGCGCTTTTTGATCTTCTGTTTCTCTCCGTCTCCTCCTCAGAAGGAAGAATCGGCTTTTTCGTCAGCATTCGGCCCCTGGATGTTTTCCCGCAAACACATACAGGGAAATTCGGAGGGCAGGTACATGGATTTTCATTTCGTTTAAAACAATTTTTCACAATCCGGTCTTCAATAGAATGGAATGTTATCACACACAGCCGTCCGCCCGGTTTCAGCAGATCGATCATGCCGTCCAGAGAATCCTCAAGAACCTCCAGTTCATGGTTCAGCTCAATACGGATCGCCTGATAAGTCCGTTTGGAGGGATGTCCGCCCGTGGCCCGGGCTTTGGCCGGTATCGCAGCGCGGATAATCTCATTCAGTTCCCCGGCAGTCTCAATGGGCTTCTTCTCCCGGGCCATAACAATGCGTCTGGCAATATTTTTCGCGAATTTTTCTTCGCCGTTATCCCGGATCATCCGGTAAAGCTCTGCCTCGCTGTAATCAGCCAGAATGTCTCTCGCCGTCATACTCTGCTGCTGATCCATCCTCATATCCAGACGGGCATTCTCGTCCCGGTAGGTAAATCCCCGGGAAGGCTCGTCCAGCTGATAGGAGGAAACTCCCAGATCCAGCATAATGCCATCCACCTGTGTAATCCCGATCTCTGCAAGTCTCGGAACCATCTGCGCGTAATTGCTCCGGATGATCGTCACCCTGTCGGAAAAAGGCTTCAGCCGTTCCCCGGCCGCCTCAACAGCCGCCGCGTCCTGATCGATGCCGATCAGTCTGCCCGCGCCCGAAAGACGGCTGCAGATTTCAAAACTGTGTCCGGCGCCCCCCAGCGTTCCGTCCACATAGATTCCTTCAGGATCGGTTACCAGTGCATCCACCGTCTCATACAACATGACAGATACATGTTCAAACTCTTTTTTTGTCATCATTGTCCCGGGCTGCACCTCCGATCCATTCATTAAATTCCCAGACCCAGAGCTGCCATGTGCTCTGCAATCTCATCCATATCGTCATACTCGTTCTCCTGCCAGCGTTCCTTGCTCCAGATCTCAATTCTGTTTAAGACTCCCACCAGAACAACCTCTTTATTCAGTCCGGCAAACTCTCTCAGCACAGAAGGGATCAGAACTCTGCCCTGCTTGTCCACTTCACAGTCAGCAGCTCCCGCAAAGAAAAAACGGGAGAACTTTCTCGCATCTTTTGTTGTAAGCGGTATCTCGCGGAATTTGTTTTCAATGTTCTCCCACTCATCATTGGGATAAACGAAAAGACAGCCATCCAGTCCCTTTGTCACCACAAACATATCCCCGAGAATCTCGCGGAACTTTGCCGGCATAATAATTCTGCCTTTTGCGTCTACGGAATGACTGTACTCGCCTTTGAACACTGAAAACACCTTCTTCCCCGGTCATATTTGAAATGGGGAAACGCTCAGAAGTTATCAACAAAGTTATCAACATTATCCACTTTGCACCCTTTTAAACCACAATCCCACCACTTCACGCCACTTGTAACCTAATGATATAGCATTTCAGGGCAAAAATCAATGTTTTTTTCTCAGCTCAGACGGAAAAAAGAATTTATCTTTATAACAAAAAAAGCCCGAATCTTCTTAAGATTCCAGCTTTTCTTTCATTTCCATATTCAGTTTTTCCAAGAAGTGGAGGGAATTCCCTGAATTTCCTAATTAAAAAAGATATATGTGGAAAAAACCTCCCCCACCGCGTCACTTATCTGTCGTAATACCGGTCAATCAACCGATCCACCAGACGGCTCTGCTCCGCAACTGTTTCCTGGTCTGCCTTCTCTCTTACCAGCTCGTCCAGATATTTCCTTTCCTTTTCGATCTGCACACGTAATTCATCCATTTTGTCCATGACCGCACCTCCTGAATTCTTTTGTTGTCCTTTTCGTGACACAGAATTTGTTTCCCGTATCATTCTCCTATCATAACATGCCCGCGTGTAGAAAAATGTCGTCTTCTGTCAATTACTCTCAGAAAAATTATTATTTTATCACAAAAATGAAGAAATCCTGATTGTATTCTCAAAATACAATCAGGATCTGCGAAAACCGGAACGTTATCAGCAGCTGCATCTGAAATCGGCGCACTCGGTTTCCTGGCACTGACAGGCGCTGCTGCCGCCGCCGATGCCGATATGATCTGCCGCACATTTACAGTTCTCGTTATGAACACATTTGGTTGCCTCACAGTCAATATCAACTGTCGCAGAAGCCTGCGCGGCGGAATTCATGGTGTTCGTTCCCTTTTCCCGGAAACTCTCACAGCAGGTATCGCCCGCTCTGGTTGCATTCTTTCCTCCGATGGTAATATCGCCTTTACTGCACAGGCAGTCCCTGTTATAAAGACAATTGGTTACAGTACAATCTAACTGGGTCATAATAAAACAGACTCTCCTTTCCTCCAATTTTATTTCTGCCCGGTTAGTATGTGCGTGAAAAAAATTTTTATTCTTCTATTTTTATATCTGATGACGGACGACCGCATACTCATCACCCGATTTGAAATACGGACATTCTTTATAATTGCTGCTTAAAAAACGGTACATCTCATCCTCATCCAGATTAATGTCACAGTAGTAACACTCGTCTTCTTCATCATATGCATAATTTGCACAGTAATCACAGGATATCATACTACTCCTCTACACTCTCCGCCACGATGAAATCAAGCGCCTTTTTATGAAGAAGATCATTTCCTACCATCTCCACGCCTTCATCGCCAAGCATTTTCTGAAGCTCCTCAACCGTCATCTGATAACCTCTCGCCATCCTGAAAAGCTCCTCATCCAGCTCCGCCTGCGTAAATTCCATGCCTTCCGCTCTGGCAATTTCAAGAAGAACCGCCTGACCCTTCAGCATATTCAGCGCGTCATGGGTTAGATACTCATCCAGCATTTCCGGTGTCAGGTTATTATAATCCATGTAGTCCTGCAGCGTATTGCCGCCATTCCGAAGCTGCCCCTCCAGGCTGTTTTTCAGCACCTGGGCCCGTCCCTGTATCATTTCCTCGGGAATCTCCAGCTCAGACGCCTCCACAATCTTTGTCAGCACCTCATTTTCTTTCTCCTGAAGCTGCTGATCTTCCTTATAACGTCTGATCTCGTTTTCCACATAAACTTTGAACTCCTCTATGGTTTTGCAGGGAGAAATTTTCGCAACCACCTCGTCAGAAAGCTCCGGCGTAATAGTAGCGCGAAGGCTTTTCACTGTCACTTTGAAAACCGCGTCTCTGCCGGCATATTCTTTTGCATGATAATTGGTGGGAAAAGGCACCTTCACATCCACCTGCTCCCCCACCTTCGCTCCTACAAGCTGTTCCTCAAAACCCGGAATGAAAGTATTGGAACCAAGCACAAGGGGATAATCTGTTCCGTCGCCGCCCTCAAAAGGCTGATCGTCAATATATCCCACGAAGTCAATCACCACCTGGTCTCCCATGGCGGCCTGCCCGTCATCCTTGTCCTTTGTAATGGATGCATAAGAGCGGGCGCGGTCCAGCTCCGCCAGAACCTCCTGCTCCGTCACAGTCACCTGGCGCTTCGGCACGGTAACCCCCCTGTACTCTGCTAACTTTACCTGAATCTTCTGTTCGCTCATAAAGTCCTCCATAAATCTATTTTTACAGAAATAATAAAATTCACCGTATTGGCTTGCCCATCTTACGAAGCCTTTCTATTATTTCATGAGGAACATTTTACAGGATTCGCCGGAAATATACAACCAGAAGATAAAAAGATTGACCGGAAAGGCAAAGAAAAAGGCACCGGGAGTTATTCTCCGCAGCACCCTTGCCTTTGATATTTGATATCCTACCTCTGTCGCGATAAAATGTCAATAAAATATATAAAATTTCTATAAATTCAGCATTTTGTCGAAATTGCACATTTCCCGGTTTCATTTTTGTGCATGATTACCATTATGAAACTCCATGCCATAATGCTCCACCACATACCGGTACAGTGTCTTTGCGGCCGGAGCCAGAAAACCGGGATTCAGAGCCGAAACGCCGATAATCCTGCTGGCCTCCGGAAGTGTAGGATAAGTGTCTACCGTATAGGGAATGTCATTCATCACCAGCTCCGGCATGATACAGATCCCGAACCCCGCCGCCACCATGGCGATTGTCGAAAGATCATCCACCACATGATAATCAGACCGGACATTCAGGCCGTTCTCTTTCATGAACTTTACAATATCCGCATCCGTTGACTCCATCTGAGACACAAATACCTGATCCTTCATCTCATCCGGCGTCATATAGGGCGTATCCTCCCGCTTCTGAAAACCTTTGGGCACCACACAGAGCAGCGGATCCCGGTACAGCGGTTCGATGGGAAGGTCCCCTGCACTGGACACAGACAAAAACCCCACATCCACAATGCCGCTCTTGATCCAGTAAGCCACATCTGCGTAAGTCCCCTGATAGATCTCAATATGAATCTTCGGATATTTTTCCCGGAAAGAACGGATAATATCAGTCATCCAGTTGGTACAGACGCTGGAAAAACACCCGACCTTTACCTCCCCCTGCTGCAGTCCGTTCAGGCCGGCAATTACCTGCTTCAGACTTTCCTCAGTGTTTAACACCGCATTAATATATGGAAGCAGCCGCTCTCCGTAATTCGTCAGAGAGACCCCCGCCTTATTTCTGGTAAAAAGAGAAAATCCCAGTTCTTTTTCCATGGAGGATACCGCATGACTGACAGCAGAAGGCGTCAGATTCAATACCTCTGCCGCCTTCTGAAAGCTCTCCTGTTCTACTACCGCTTTAAATACCTGATAAGAAAGTAACGTCATATTCCGGATTAATGGTGGAACAGGCGGATGCCGGTAAAGCACATAGCCATTCCATACTTATTGCATGTCTCAATCACATGGTCGTCCCGGATGGAACCGCCGGGCTCCGCAATATATTTCACACCGCTCTTGTGGGCACGCTCTATATTGTCGCCGAAGGGGAAGAACGCATCGGATCCCAGAGCCACATCTGTGTTGCCCGCCAGCCATGCTTTTTTCTCCTCTGCTGTAAATACAGGCGGTTTCTCTGTGAAAACCTTCTCCCACTCGCCGTCTGCCAGAACATCCATATACTCATCTCCAATATAGAGATCAATGGCATTGTCCCGGTCCGCCCGTTTGATATCTGCGCGGAAAGGAAGATTCAGCACCTGGGGAGCCTGGCGCAGATACCAGTTATCTGCCTTCTGACCCGCCAGTCTGGTACAGTGGATTCTGGACTGCTGTCCGGCGCCGATACCGATGGCCTGTCCGCCCTTGGCGTAGCACACGGAATTGGACTGAGTATACTTCAGCGTGATCAGCGCAATAATCAGATCAATTTTGGCAGAATCCGGAATTTCTTTGTTCTCCGTCACCACATTGCCGAGAAAATCCCGGTCAATCTTCAGTTCATTTCTTCCCTGCTCAAAAGTAACGCCGAATACCTGCTTATGCTCTACCGGGTCGGGAACATAATCCGGATCAATCTGGATCACATTATACTTTCCGCCCTTCTTTGCCTTCAGAATCTCCAGAGCTTCCTCTGTATAACCGGGAGCAATCACGCCATCGGATACCTCCGGCTTGATCAGAAGAGCGGTATCCTTATCGCAGATATCTGAAAGAGAAATGAAATCACCGAAGGAAGACATTCTGTCCGCCCCTCTCGCACGGGCATAGGCGCAGGCCAGAGCCGACATGTCATCTTTGTCCTCTCCCACCCAGTAAATCTTTTTCTCCACCTCAGTCAGAGGCAGTCCGACTGCTGCTCCCGCCGGGGAAACATGCTTAAAAGAAGTGGCTGCCGGAAGTCCGGTTGCCGCCTTTAATTCACGCACAAGCTGCCAGCCGTTGAACGCATCCAGAAAGTTAATATATCCCGGTTTGCCGTTCAGCACCTGAATCGGCAGCTCGCTTCCGTCAGCCATATAGATTCTTGAAGGCTTCTGATTGGGGTTACAGCCATATTTTAATTCAAATTCCTGCATTTACGGATTCCTCCTTTTCGGACAATTTCTGTTTATTATTTATTCTTATTTACAATGCGTGTCTCGTAAGTTCCGTCCGCAATATTAATGTAGCGCACGAAAAGAGATACCTTGTTTTCCTCATTAAGACTGTTCCACAAAAGTTCTGTGTACTCATCAATATCATCCACGGTATCCACCAGCTCCGGCTCACCCTCAAAACTCGGAAGCGGATTGCCGTCGCCCATATAGGTGTGAATAAAATGCGCCTCTCCGTTTACCGGTGTGGAATAAGCGAACATAAAACGATTGCATGCCGCCGGATTGCCATTGTTGCTCTTCAGAATAGACATGGCATAGCTGTAAGAACCGTTTTCCACATGGAGAACACCTGAAATACGGGGTGTGTAGTTGGGCGCGTCAGGTTCAAACTCCCGGCCTCGCAGAGACTGTTCAAAAGTCATCTGCTTATCCATAAGTTCAAAAATCGTGTCGGTCTGATCTCCGTTGGTAACTATAGTTTTGTTTCCGAGAACACGAACCGGCGCATAAATAATCAGACTGGGATCTTCCAGTTTTGACGGATCAAAAGCCTGGGTACGGATTCCCTGACCCTCTTCCACAAAAACCCGGTTGCGGCTGTTTGAGCTTCTGCCCATGATAAAATAAGCAGCCACAGCCTTCGTGCCGTCCGGCGTCTTCCCGAGAATAATTCCTCTTCCCGGATATGCGTTTTTCTGAAGCTGCTCGGCAATGGATTTCATTTCCATATCCTGTTCCTCCTTCATCCTCATACAGTAAAATGTGTCAGTTATTTAGTTCTTAAAAGAATGCACCGGCGCGGGAATCCGTCCCCTGCGGCTGATAAAAGCGTCGCAGGAATAACGGTTCACCGGAATAATAGGCGCATATCCCAGCAGGCCGCCGAACTCCGCCATCTCTCCTACGCCTTTTCCAATTACCGGAATCAGGCGCACCGCCGTTGTTTTCTGATTCACCATACCGATGGCCATCTCATCGGCGATAATTCCGGAAATCGTGGACGCACTGGTATCCCCGGGAACAGCGATCATGTCCAGTCCCACAGAGCAGACACAGGTCATGGCCTCCAGTTTCTCCAGTGTAAGAGCATCCGCCTTCACCGCATCAATCATCCCCTGATCCTCACTTACGGGAATAAAAGCTCCGCTCAGACCTCCGACATAGGAGGAAGCCATGATACCGCCTTTTTTCACCTGATCGTTCAGCATTGCCAGAGCCGCCGTCGTACCGGGCGCTCCCGCATATTCCAGACCAATCTCTTCCAGTATCTCAGCCACACTGTCACCTACAGCCGGCGTAGGCGCCAGGGACAGGTCAATAATTCCAAAAGGAATTCCCATCATCTGTGAAGCTTCCTTTGCTACCAGCTGGCCTACACGGGTAATCTTAAATGCAGTCTTTTTGATCGTCTCACAGAGAATCTCAAAGCTTTCTCCTCTGACCGCCTCCAGCGCTTTCTTCACCACGCCGGGACCGCTGACGCCTACATTAATAATGGCATCTGCCTCCGTCACGCCGTGAAAAGCTCCCGCCATAAAGGGATTGTCGTCCGGCGCATTGCAGAATACCACAAGCTTGGCGCAGCCCAGGGAATCATTATCCGCCGTCATCTGCGCAGTCTCTTTCACGATCTCTCCCATCAGCCGGACTGCATCCATATTGATGCCGGTCTTGGTGGATCCCAGGTTCACAGAGCTGCAGACCCGTTCTGTGCAGGCCAGAGCCTCCGGGATAGAGCGGATCAGAAGCTCGTCGCTGGCAGTCATCCCCTTGGAAACAAGAGCAGAATAACCGCCTATGAAATTCACGCCCACAGTGTGAGCCGCCTGATCCAGTGTCTTCGCAATTTCCACATAATCCCGCGGCTCCCGGCAGGCAGCCGCCCCCACCAGTGCAATGGGGGTAATGGAAATTCGCTTATTTACAATGGGAATGCCATATTTTTTCTCAATCGTCTCTCCGGTGGCAACCAGATCACTCGCCACAGTGGTAATTTTCTGATAAATCTTTTCCTTCAGTCTCTCCAGATCAGAATCAATGCAGTCCAGAAGACTGATTCCCAGAGTGATTGTGCGGACATCCAGATTCATCTGACTGATCATCTGGTTTGTTTCCGTAACTTCCTGTATGTTAATCATGATACTCTCCTTGCATTTTTCTATGATGCTTCATGCATCCGTATGTTTTCAGCTGCGCCCTCTGAAATTCAGGGCTCCGGAAATCAGATTCTGTGCATCATCGCAAATATCTCTTCCTTCTGGCAGTGAATCGTAACACCGATCTCTTTTCCCAGCTCCTCCAGCTCAGCAGCACACTCATCAAAAGGCTTTGTAGAGGTACTCAGATCCACAATCATCATCATATTGAAAAAGTCCTGCACAATGGTCTGGGAAATATCCAGAACATTAATGCTGTTTCCTGCGAGATAGGTACACACTCTGGCAATAATTCCCACGGTGTCTTTTCCTACGACAGTGATCACTGTCTTTTCTGCTGTTTTTTCCATGTTTTCTGCGCGCACTCCGGCGCTCTCCTCTCTGTGATTTTATTTTCAGGACCGCATCCGTGCAGGGCACACCGCAGTCTGTATGTCATCAGGAACAGACATCAGAATGATATCAGCTCTGAAACCTGATCCCTCCTGGCCACCTCCACGGGAAAATCCGACCCCTTATAGGGAGTATCCGCCATGGTGATCTCCATCTTAACACTTTCATAAGCAAGCTGGGGATAATTATTCTCCCTGCTCAGATGCCCCAGAACTACCTTGCGGAATCCGTCATGAAGCACGCGGCTCAGAAGCTGTCCGGACAGTTCGTTGGACAGATGTCCCCGGTCTCCCAGGATACGCTGTTTCAGATAATAGGGATATACTCCCACCTGCAGCATATGTACATCATGGTTTGCTTCCAATAATAATACATCCAATCCCTGCAGCTTGTCCACAATATAATCATCATATTTTCCCAGATCCGTTATAACGGCCATGGACTTCTGTTCTTTCCGCATCACATAAGCTACCGGATCAGCCGCGTCATGTGATGTGGAAATGGGCTGAATTGTCATATCGCCGATCCGGAAGGGCACCTCCGGCTGAATCACGCAAAACAGCGACTCATCAATCTGGCCCACAGATTTATTGTCCAGGATGGCATCGATGGTTCCCTTTGTGCCGTACATGGGTATCCCGTGTTTTCTGGCAACCACTCCCAGTCCCTTAATATGATCCGCATGCTCATGGGTAATCAGGATACCGTCCATCTCACTGGTCTTATACCCGATCTCATTCAGTCCCGCCTCAATCCGCTTTCCGCTGATTCCGGCGTCAATCAGAAGATGGCAGTCATCGGTTCCCGCGTAAATGCAGTTCCCGCTGCTGCCGCTGGCTATACTGCAAAGTTCCATACTATTTCTCCATACATTCTTTTTTCCGGATGCCTCTCGCCTGCAGCAAATCATCGATCTGCCTGAAAGCTGTTTCCGGTGTCCGATTATTGTCAATCTCTGCGCCGCACCGGGCACGGTATTCCATTTCGCTCATCTGGCTCCTGAAAATACTGTCGATCTTTTCATCGGAATATCCTCTGTTTTCTTTCAGACGTTCCCTCCGGTTTGTCTCAGAAGTATAAATATACCACAATTCGTCACGAATTGCACCATCTTTCTCATCCGTCAGCAGAGCGGCCTCGCTGATCAGAAGATCCAGCTCCCCTCTCTGTCGTTCCAGCCGCACCTGCTTCCTGATATAATCCCGGACAGCAGGATGAACGATTCCGTCACAGCTCCTGCGTTTCTCATCATCGGAAAACAGAACCTGCGCCAGCTTCGGGCGGTTAATCTGTCCGTTTTCCAGAAAAACGTCATCCTCCCCGAACAGTTCCCGCAGCTTCGGATAGCAGGCTGCGCCGGGCTCCATCAAATCGTGGGCTATATGATCCGCCAGCAGAATCCGGCAGTTATAATTCTCTTTCAGATAATTTAAAATAGCTGATTTGCCGGCGCCCACACCGCCGGTGATTTCAATATATAACATAAGTTCCTCCTGACCGTCTCATCAGCCGGCATTATCTTTCTGCGCCGGTTCCCCCGGATAATATCCCGCCATCCATCCCGTAACATCCGCATGAATACGGTTCCACACTGCGAGAACCCTTACTCCCAGATAATCCGGAAGAACCAGATTCTTCAAATCAGTAAATACGCCTGCCACCGCCTCTGACAAAACAGTAAATCCGTTCATCAGCTTCAGATAACTGAGTACAGTAAAGATATTGTCTGCTTCTTCAATATCCCCGGGAAGAATCCCCAGGGCATGAAGCTTTCTGATTGTAGAATAATAGATACCGGGACTTTTCTCTCTGCTCACAGTTACAAGTGTTCCCCCCTGAAAATCGCTGAATTCCACCTGTTTTTGTTTCCCCCAGGAAGATCGGGCAGAAAATATAAGAGCCCCTCTCCTGCGGATGATCTCCTTTTCATAAAACTCAGCGGATGTCTCCCACTCATGCTCCAGTGTAAGCCACAGATCTATCCTGTTCTTTCCCAGCGCCTCTCTCCCCTCAGAAAAGGACATCCTGTGAAGAACCAGTTTCAGTTCCGGTGCAGTGTGGTGAAAATATTCAAAAAACTGCGGAAGAAAATCATCTGTATAAACTCCGTCAAAACACCCTACATTCAGCAGCTGCTTTTTTGCTTTTCCTGCCAGAGCCGCATTCTTCTTCGCGGCTTCCAGCTCTTTCAGAATATTCTTCAGATCTTTCTCAAACTGTCTCCCCGCGCTTGTCAGAATCACGCCCCTTGCCTGACGTTCAAACAGAGGAACGCCTACTTCCTGCTCCAGAAGAGCGATCTGCTTGCTCAAAGCCGGCTGTGAAATATACAGCGCTTTTGCTGCGCCTGTAATGCTCCGCTTTTCTGCCACCTGCAGAAAATACGCAATCTGCTCCAATCGCATAAATCTCCCCCCGTTTCCTCAGACCAGTTTACACTGTTTTTTTCAAACACGCAACAATCCCGGGGAAATTTCCCCGGGATTGCTGTCATTTGCCGAATTCCGCCGTCTGCTTTACAGTATCTTCTGATCTGTTTTTATCCGTCTGTCAGACATACGCTTCAGCCGGTTAATGTGCGTTCTTATAAGTACGATAAGAGAACAGCGCTTCTGTTGTCTGTGTCTTTTCATTTCTTATTGCTGTAAGTTCAAAGGAAACTGTTCCATCTGCCAAATTGTAATCGGTGAAGATTGGTCTGCTTCCCTGATGAAGTGCTTCATCGGAGAAGTTGGTGTCTATCTGCCCTGCCCCCGGAATCGGAGGAATATTGTCAATCACTCCATGAAGTCCCCATCCGATCGTCACAGATGTAGCACTGTCATACTGTACACTGCCGCAATGACTGGCAATATGATATTTATCTGTCTTTTTATTCAGTTCCGTACCATTAATCACATTATAAATGCTGGCCGTTCCCGCATTTTCATCGATTTCCGCCATAAAAGTACGGGTCTCCGTTGTGGGCGCACCGGGATAAGTGGGCGTTGTCAGAAACGGTCCGATACCGGTCTGATTATCAAACACACTGATTACAGGATTCCCTGTCAGAGTTCCATCCTCATTCCGGTTTGTATATCTGGCAAAATGCTGACCAAAGGTCAGCGCCTCAAAGGCTTCCCCAAAATCATCTGTACGTGTTTTTGTAAACTCATCATACCCTGTCAATGTACTTGCTTTGCCGCCAAGTATCCAGTCAAGAGCTTTTGTTCGGAAATCAAACTGATAAACCGCGCTCTGATCTCTCATGGAAACAAGAATTTTATCCACATTTCCGTCCGTGTCCAGAGTATAATCCACACTGTTTACATGAACATAATCCATAATTCCGTCCGCCAGAGAGAAAACCGGTCCCTGTCCGGCATCAACCTCTATGCCGTTCAGCGTGCTGTTCTCATAATCAATTTTCTCCACTGCAGATTCATACAGCAGCGGATAGTCCGCTGTATTGACCTCATTGATCACCTGTCCATCCTTTACCTCCTGGATGATGCCGGCCCAGACATAACCGGTATTCGTTCCATTAATCCCCTTCACAGTATCCGGAAGGTTGTCCGCCAGAATCGGTGTGTAGCTCAGAAGGATATAGTGGTCTTTTCCCAGAATCAGGAATTCATGCTGGTCAAGATATCCCAGACCATGGTTCTGATTTTCGGTGTGATTTGCTTCCAGGACGGCCTTGTCTATATCCTGATAATTCTCATCCATCACCAGATAAAAGCCACTGGAAAATCCTCCGTTTGAATTTCTGAAATCGGGCTCCAGTTCTATAAAAGCGCTGTAATATCTCTCATTATTAAGCGTATCCTGCGCGGCAAAATTCTCCGCCATCAGTTCCTTGCCGCCGCTCTCTCCCACGCATGTCATATTCCGATAATAAATCAGTTCACCCTGGGTATTGACGCGAAGGAAGAAATGATCCACTGCAAATGTATACACGCCTTTATCGGCTTCAGCCACGCCATTATTGACAATCTCCAGCTCCGGCATAAGTTCATTCAGAGTATGGATCTTATACTCGGTTGTTCCGTCAGCCATGGTCACAGTAATGACCTCATCCACCGGCTCATTGGCATCAATCGACACAGGAGCCACTCTTGCAGTTCCGTCCTCTCCCACAGCAATCGGCTGATCCTGCCGGCTGCTTGTCACAGACGCAATCTGCTGACCGTCCGCGGGCGCAATAATCAGCTCATTGCCCGCAACATACGCATTCAGATAATAATCTGTCGTGTTCGCCGCATCTGCGGAAGCCGTCAGCACCACGCCGCTTGCTCCATTTTCATCTGCGACAGAAATATTAATTGCCGCAGCTTCCGGCTGCATGGGAACTCTGTTCATCTGTGCTTTGATCTTTGTAGTATAATCAAAAGGCACATCCACATAATCAATCTCTGCTGCCGTCTCAATCACCTTTCCGGCCTTAACAGGAACATTCCTCATGCCTTCCTCCGTCTCAACCGCTGCTGTTCCGTAGTAATTGTAAGCAGCCTTTCCGTCCTGTACATACCACAGCTGACCATCTGCAGCCACATCCAGAAGGCCGGTATATGTACCGGTGACTTTGCTCTCTTCCAGATTATAAAAGGTGTCGTTAAATTCATACAAGCCTGTCTTATCAAATTTCACCTGACCGCCTTCCACATACCAGGTACCATTGTGATTGGTTCCCAGTCCGGTATATCCAAAATCTACCTTGCCGCCGGAGATATACCACCAGCCGTTCTGGTTCTGTTCAATACTGCTGCAGTCAAAATCTACCTTGCCGTTTACAACCCGCCACCAGCCGTTGGCATTCTGCGCTACTCCTGTGTAGCCGAAATCTACCCTGCCTCCGCGGATATACCACCAGCCATTCTCATTTTTCTCCACGCTGTTACAGTTAAAATCCACCTTACCGTTCTCAATCCGCCACCAGCCGTTGACATTCTGCGCCACTCCTGTATAGCCAAAGTCTACTTTTCCTCCGCGGATGTACCACCAGCCGTTCTGATTCTGTTCCACGCTGTTGCAGTTAAAATCAACTTTGCCGTTCACAATCCGCCACCAGCCGTTGGCATTCTGCGCTACTCCCGTATAGCCGAAATCCACCTTTCCTCCGCGGATGTACCACCAGCCGTTCTGGTTCCGTTCCACGCTGTTGCAGTTAAAATCAACTTTGCCATTCACAATCCGCCACCAGCCGTTAAGTCGGATCGTAGCCATGTCGTTCTGTGAGCCAAGGAGTTGGGTCTAG
>CAMLYL010000011.1 GCA_946491665.1 uncultured Lachnospiraceae bacterium
TGCGGAGCGCCGGAGAGCCATGAGGATTCGGTTCGTTTTTGCACGAAACCCTGTTCGAGTCTGCCGCTTTATGCTATCATAGAGACAAAATACAGCGGGAAGGGTCAGAATATGTGCGGTACGACAGACGAGGAGAAAAGAGAAGAGGCCAGGAAACGATTACTGGAAGCGCCGGATGAGGAACGGCTCTGGGAGGCTGTGAAAGCTTATGCCGGATATCCGTTTTCCACAGCGAAAGGGTTGGAGTATACATATGACGTGAAGGGAAATGAGATCTTTTTCTCACGCAAGGAGAAGTCTGTAACAAGATCCACGGTTGACATGGCGTTTCAGCGGGCTCTGGAGCTGGAAGTAGTCACAGGTCCCAAAAAGCTGGGCGTTTTCGGAGCCAGCTATATTTATCCGGTGTTTATAGAAATCGGCGTGATCCGCAGTACGGGAAAGGAAAACAGATGAGTTTGAAGGAACACAGAATAGATGCCATAGAAGAGGGGAGTATCGCTCAGGAGATGGGAATCGAAGCCGGGGATGTGCTGCTTTCCGTGAACGGGAAGCCTGTCAGGGATGTTTTTGATTACCATTTTCTGATTAACGATGCCGTGCTGAAGGTTCTGATCAGGAAGCCTGACGGCCGGGAGTGGGAGCTGGAGATTGAAAAGGATTATTATGAAGATCTGGGGATTGTATTTGAAAATGGTCTGATGGATGATTACCGGTCCTGTTCTAACCGGTGTATTTTCTGTTTTATTGATCAGATGCCGCCGGGAATGCGGGATACCCTTTACTTTAAAGACGATGATTCCCGGCTGTCTTTTCTGCAGGGGAATTATGTGACCCTCACGAATATGACGGATGAGGATGTGGAGCGGATCATTACCTACAAGCTGGCCCCCATCAATATTTCTGTTCATACGACGAATCCGGAGCTTCGCTGCAAAATGCTTCATAACAGGTTTGCGGGAGATGCGCTGCAGAAAATCCGGCGTTTTTATGAGGCCGGGATTGAGATGAACGGTCAGATTGTGCTTTGCAGGGGGATTAATGACGGGGCGGAACTGGAGCGCAGTATCCGGGATCTGTCGGGATATCTTCCTTATATGGAGAGTGTTTCTGTAGTTCCCGTGGGGCTGACAAAATACCGGGAAGGGCTTTATCCGCTGGAGAGCTTTACCAGGGAGGATGCCCGGGAAGTTCTTGATATGGTGGAACGGTGGCAGAAGATCTGTTTTGACCGCCATGGGAAGCATTTTATTCATGCATCCGACGAGTGGTATCTGCTGGCGGAACGGCCGTTTCCGCCGGAGGAGGTTTATGACGGCTATGTTCAGCTTGAGAATGGCGTGGGAATGATGCCGCTGCTGCAGAGTGAATTTGAGGCGGCTCTGGCTGCAGATCAGGAAGAGAGCAGGCAGCAGGAAAAGAAGGAAGGTTTTTTCCGGAAGGCCCGGAGAATGCGCGGACGGAAAAAAGAGGACGTACAGAAAAAGCGGGCGTTTTCCATTGCCACCGGAAAGCTGGCGGCGCCCCTTCTTCGGAAGCTTTCCGCAGAATTTCTCTGCTGGCATCCGGACACGGAGATTTATGTGTATGCCATTCAGAATGACTTTTTCGGGGAAAAGATTACGGTGTCCGGACTGCTGACCGGCCAGGATATCAGGCGGCAGCTGGAGGGCAAGCCGCTGGGAGAGAAGCTTCTGCTTCCCTGCAATCTGCTGCGCAGCGGCGAGGAGGTTTTTCTGGATGATATGACTCTGGGAGAACTGGAAAAGGCTTTACAAGTGCCGGTTCATATTGTAAAATCAGACGGTCAAAGTCTCTTTGACGAGATGAATGGATAAGAAAAAGTTTCTGCGGGCAGAGGAAATGAATGCCCATGAAGGAAAAGATGAAAGCAGTTGGAAAAGAGAGATAAGTGAGGTAAGAGATGAGCAAACCAGTAGTAGCCGTAGTGGGACGCCCCAATGTAGGGAAGTCTACACTTTTTAACGCACTGGCGGGAGAGAGGATTTCCATTGTAAAGGATACGCCGGGTGTGACCAGAGACCGTATTTACGCGGATGTGGAATGGCTGAATTATACCTTTACCATGATTGATACAGGCGGTATTGAGCCGGATACGAAGGATGTGATATTATCTCAGATGCGGGAGCAGGCGGAGATCGCCATTGCCACCGCAGATGTGATTATTTTTATGACAGATGTGCGCCAGGGACTGGTAGACGCGGATTCCAAGGTGGCGGATATGCTGCGCCGCAGCCACAAGCCGGTTGTGCTGGTAGTGAATAAGGTAGACAGTTTTGAAAAGTATGAAGCGGATGTCTATGAGTTTTATAATCTGGGGATCGGAGAACCTTTCCCCATCTCCGCAACAGGAAAACTCGGCCTGGGAGATATGCTGGAAGAGGTAGTGAAGCATTTCCCGGACAGCAGCAAAGGACAGGAAGATGATGAGCGTCCGAGGGTAGCCATTATCGGAAAGCCTAAT
The DNA here is from genome assembly GCA_946491665.1 of uncultured Lachnospiraceae bacterium. Taxonomy (GTDB): domain Bacteria; phylum Bacillota; class Clostridia; order Lachnospirales; family Lachnospiraceae; genus Eubacterium_I. The sequence continues at coordinate 2,486 of CAMLYL010000011.1, forward strand.
GTGGGAAAGTCTTCTATTATTAATAAACTGGTCGGAGAAAACCGTGTAATTGTTTCAGATATTGCGGGAACCACCCGGGACGCCATTGATACGGAGATCCGTTACAATAAGAAGGATTATATCTTTATTGATACTGCCGGTCTGCGCAGGAAAAATAAAATAAAGGAAGAGATTGAACGTTACAGTATTATCCGGGCTGTGACCGCTGTGGAGCGGGCTGATGTGGTGATTCTGGTGATTGACGCCACAGAGGGCGTAACGGAGCAGGATGCCAAGATTGCGGGAATCGCCCATGACAGGGGAAAGGGAATTATCATTGCGGTCAATAAGTGGGACGCTATTGAAAAAGATGATAAGACCATGAACAAACATACGGCCCGGATCCGGGAGATTCTGAGTTTTATGTCTTACGCTGAGATTATGTATATTTCCGCAAAGACCGGACAGCGTCTGCCGAAGATCTTTGATATGATTGATATGGTCCTGGAAAATAATTCCATGAGGATTGCCACCGGCGTGCTGAACGAGATTGTGTCCGAGGCAGTTGCCATGCAGCAGCCGCCTTCTGACAAGGGAAAGCGACTGAAAATTTATTATACGACTCAGGTGGCAGTAAAGCCCCCGACTTTTGTGGTGTTTGTCAATGATAAGGAACTGATGCATTTTTCCTATGTACGGTATCTGGAAAACCGGATCAGGGATACTTTCGGATTCCGCGGAACTGCGCTGAAGTTCATTATCCGCGAGAGGAAAGAAGAGGCATAGCGGAAGAGGTATGCGCATAATGATAATGAGTCAGGGATGAGGGAGTGTTAAGTATGATAACAAGTCGTATAATCGGACTGGTTCTGGGATATGTTTTTGGGTTGTTTCCCACAGGAAAGATCGTGGGAAAGGCATACCATACAGATTTGAGAAAGAGCGGAAGCGGAAATACCGGCATGACTAATTCCATCCGGGTGCTTGGATGGAAGGCCGGAGTGATTGTATTTTTCGGCGACTGTCTGAAGGCGGCAGCCGCAATGCTGATTGTCTGGCTGATTTACCGGGATATTTGTCCGGAAGCCGTTAAGATGCTGGAGCTTTATGCCGGCGTCGGGGCGGTACTGGGACATAATTTTCCTTTATACGCCAGATTTAAAGGCGGAAAGGGAATTGCCTGCAGTGTGGGAATTGTGTTCGGCTTTGACTGGAGAATGGCGCCCATATGTGCAGTTTTGTTTTTCCTGTCTGTAGTTCCCACCGGCTTTATGTCTCTGGGATCGCTGGGAATTTTAAGCGGATTTTTTGTGCAGACAATCGTATTCGGACAGCTTGGCTGGCTGAAAGTGGGAGCGCAGTTCCTGCCGGAAGTCTATGTCCTTGCCGGGATACTGACGGGGCTTGCGTTCTGGCAGCACCGGGCGAATCTGAAGCGTCTGGCGTCAGGTACGGAGAATAAGTTTGCGCCGTCAAAAAAGAAAGAGGACTAAATTTCAGGTAAAACGACGAACCGGAGGATACCTGGATGGGCAGAAAGCGGCCCAGGGAAGGAGAAATCCTCCAGAGGATACCTGGATGGGCAGAAAACAGCCCGGGAAAGGAGAAAATATGGCGAATGTGACTGTGCTGGGAGGCGGAAGCTGGGGCTGTGCTCTTGCTATGGTTCTGGAGCATAACGGACACCGGGTGACCGTGTGGGAGATCAGTGCCGACGCGGTAAAAGAGATCAATGAAACCCGTGAACTGAAGGGAAAACTTCCCGGTGTGAGAATCCCGGAGGATATCATGTTTACTGCGGAGCTGGAGAGCTGTGTGAAGGACAGGGATCTGATTGTTATGGCGGTTCCGTCCGTGGCAGCCCGGAGCACCGCAGAAAAGATTGCGGGATGGATAGAGAAGGGACAGCTGATCGTGACGGTTGCAAAAGGAATCGAGGAAGAGACGCTGATGATTCAGTCGGATGTTCTGGAAAGCGTGATTCCCCAGGCGGAGGTGTCTGTTTTATCAGGGCCAAGCCATGCGGAAGAGGTCAGCCGTTTTCTGCCGACAACAGTAGTTGCGGGAGCCAGAACAAAGGAGACTGCGGAAAAGGTGCAGAGTTTTTTTATGAATGAATCTTTCCGCGTATATACAAGTCCGGATATGCTGGGCATTGAGCTGGGCGGTTCCCTGAAGAATGTAATTGCCCTGGCAGCCGGAATGTCGGACGGACTGGGATTCGGAGACAATACAAAGGCGGCGCTGATTACCCGGGGAATTGCGGAGATGTGCCGTCTGGCTCTGGCTATGGGAGCCAGGGCTGAGACGTTGAACGGCCTTTCCGGCATCGGAGATCTGATCGTGACCTGCGCCAGCCGTCATAGCCGGAACCGGAAGGCAGGGATGCTCATAGGACAGGGATATTCCATGGAAGAAGCCATGAAGGAAGTGAATATGGTTGTGGAGGGGGTATATTCAGCCAGGGCGGCGGTTGCTCTTGCAGAGAAATACGGCGTGGATCTTCCTATTATAGAGCAGGTGAATCAGGTGCTGTTTTACGGGCAGAGCGCGAGGGATGCCGTAATGGAGCTGATGCTGCGGACCAGGCGGCTGGAAAATGAGGAACTGAGCTGGAACTAGTCTTGAAAAGGGGGCGCTGAAAAGTGATTCGATGCGGAAAATGCGGGAAGCTGTATGATTATGACAAGTACAATGGGATCTGTCCGGTCTGCGCAAGGTATAACCGTCCCGACAGCGCTTATTTGGAACAGGAGCTTCACAGACAGTACGACAGCACGCCCAATGTCCATTCTGCAGAAGCGCACCGGGAGGTGCACAGAAGAAACGGAGAGACATCAGGACATCGGAAAAAGGGAAAAGCGGCTGTGATCTGTGTCATTGTGATTGTAGTGATTCTTATTTTCGTGGCTGCTCCGCTTGTGCGGTATCTGGGAGACGGGCGGTTTTCCGGAATGGATTTCAGTGTGAACCGGATTTTTGATGACGGAGAGGATGATTCCAACCTGGCATATGAAATTCATGCGGGAGAAGCTTATGTAGAGTATGCCTGGGCGCAGTATGCGGGAGAGGAGATCGGGAATATCGACTGGGGAGCGCTTTCTGTAACCTTTAATGAGGGGGATGAGGAAGACGTTGCGGCCCTTTCAAATGACGGAAGCGGAGCCTATTATCTGGTTACGCTTGAACTGCTGAATAATACGGATGCAGATCTGGATATGACGGCTGTGGAGGCGGAAGATCTTACGTTTTCTCTGGAACAGGGCGTGATCCCGTGCCAGAAGGTATTTTACGGTTATTATGATGTCATTGAATCGGGCGGCGGTTACGGATATCTGGACTGCCTGATCTATCTGCCGGATGAATGGGTGAATCTTCACCGGACGGACGGTTTTTTTGAGGTAACGGCGAGCGTCGATGTGGGACTGGATGAGCCTCTGCCGTTTACCGCAGATTATTATTTTGAAACATAGAAAAATACATATTTATGCAGCGCCGACCGGAGTGGAACGAATCCCGCGCCAAGACCCGTGAGCGGGTCTTGAATAAGAAAGAAGAAACAGGAGAAAACAAATGCCGGAAATCAGAATAAAATATTTTTCAGACCGAATTAAGAGACTGGAGTATATTGACGGGAAATCAGACTGGATTGACCTGAGAGCTTCCGAGACGGTGGAGTTAAAGGCAGGGGAATTTAAACTGATCCCCCTCGGAGTTGCCATGGAACTGCCGAAAGGATATGAGGCTCATCTGGTTCCCAGAAGCTCAACTTTTAAAAATTACGGAATTCTGCAGACCAACAGCTGCGGCATTATCGACTGCTCCTACTGCGGAGATGAGGATATGTGGAGAATGCCGGTATATGCCACACGGGATACGGTGATCTGTGAAAATGACCGGATCTGTCAGTTTCGTATCATGGAAAATCAGCCGAAGATTACCTTTGCTGAGGTGGATTCCCTGAATAATAAGAGCAGAGGCGGCTTTGGAAGTACCGGAAAGCAGTGAAAACCGGTTCGTTAAAATGACAAAAAAATAACGAGACAATCGTCGAAATGCATAAAAATTAGGTAAATATGAACAGAAAACGTCATAAACAACAAGGTAAAGATGGTAATTTTGTTAAAATATCTAATGACATTTTCTGAAAAATCTGATACAATATAGCACAGAACAGTGGTCGTGCTGTTTATAAGTGAAATATGGAGGATGACAGAAAATGGCACAATTATCATTGAAACATATCTATAAGAGATATCCCAACGGCTTTGAGGCAGTTAAAGATTTCAATCTTGAAGTAGAGGACAAGGAGTTTATAATCTTTGTAGGACCTTCCGGATGTGGTAAATCTACTACTCTTCGTATGATTGCCGGTCTGGAAGAGATTACAGAAGGAGATTTCTTCATTGACGGAAAGCGTATGAATGATGTGGAGCCCAAGGACAGAGATATTGCCATGGTATTCCAGAACTACGCATTGTACCCGCATATGACAGTTGCTGACAACATGGGATTTGCTCTGAAGCTGAGAAAGATGCCGAAGGATGAGATTGCCAAGAAGGTACATGCAGCAGCAAAGATCCTGGATCTGGAGAAGCTGTTGGATCGTAAGCCGAAAGCCCTTTCCGGCGGTCAGAGACAGCGTGTGGCCATGGGACGTGCTATTGTGCGTGAGCCGAAGGTATTCCTTATGGATGAGCCTCTTTCCAACCTGGATGCAAAGCTGAGAGTTCAGATGAGATCTGAGATCGCATCTCTGCACCAGAGACTGGGCGCTACGATCATCTATGTAACACATGATCAGACAGAAGCCATGACTCTCGGTACCAGAATCGTTGTATTAAAAGACGGTGTGATCATGCAGGTAGATTCTCCGAAGAAGTTATATGATGAGCCGGATAACTTATTCGTAGCCGGATTCATCGGCTCTCCGCAGATGAACTTCATGGATGCTACAGTTAAGATAAACGGTGATGACGTAGTTCTGAACATCTTCGGAAATGACTACAAGATGCCTGCCAATAAGGCAAAAGCATTGAAGGAGGGCGGATATGACGGCAAGACCGTTGTATTTGGTGTTCGTCCGGATGATATGGACGATTTCCCTGAGTTTATTGAGAAACATAAAGATTACCAGATTACAGCAGAGTGTACAGGCTATGAGCTCCTTGGTTCCGAAGTACTGCTTTACTACACCACGAATGGTCTTACCATGACAGCCAAGGTTGATGCAAGCACACCGGCCCGTTTCGGAGATACGGTTCATATTGCATTTGATATTGATAAAGCTCATATCTTTGACAAAGAGACAGAGCAGGTAATCTGCCACTAAGATTTTACATTTGATGAAAAGACTGGGTATGGTTTCCGTACCCGGTTTTTTTTCATCAGAGAGAATGGATCCTGCTGCTGCCCGTGCGGCAGCAGTTGTTTTGCAGGACCTATGGCATTGGAGGAATCTATGAGACTGACAGTTTCAGTAAAAAAGCTGAATCAGATATTAGGAGAATTAAAGGAGATTTCCAGGATGGATTTTATGATCTATTCTGTGAACGGGGAGCAGACTGCGGGAACAGTACAGGAAGATTTTGGGGAGATGGTTGTACAGTTTGTGCAGTCTCTTGCGGAGACCCAGGTGGCACAGGGATGGATCTATTTTCGCGTGGAGCTGAATGGAAAGACAGAATATGTGCTTCTCTGCAACCGTGAAGCTGAGACGGAGTACGCTTATCTGATCGGAAGAATGGCGCTCTGTCAGATCCGGAACATGTTTCTTGCCATGCGGGATCCTGAAAATAAGAAAAATGTACTTCGTCAGATTTTGAACGGAGAAATTGCAGGGGAAAAACTGGCGGAGAAATGCCATCAGGTACAGCTTCGGCCGGAAAAATATATGCTGTATGTGATACAGCATAAGACAAACAGTGATGCTATACTGGGGGAAATGCTGAAAAATCTGTTTGTGGGGAGCTGTCTGGATTATGTGTTTGAGATGGATGGTACCAGAACGGTGCTGCTGAAACATATTGCAGATATACAGAACGGGAATTATGAGAAGTATGCCAGAACGATTGTGGATAATCTGCAGACAGAAGCAATGATGAATGTCTGGGTGGGTTATGGTGAAGTGGTGGATTCTTTTGAGAAAATGAATGAAGCTTATCTGAACGCATGCACTGCTCTGAAAATCGGGATGGTTTTCTATGGGGCAGAGAAGGTATTTTGTTATGAACATCTGGGTATTGCGCGGCTGATTTACAAGCTGCCGGCTGACCTGTGTGAAATTTTTCTCCGGGAAGTGCTGGGAGAGAATATGGATGTGGACTTTGATGACGAGACGCTTACCACGATCAATCAGTTGTTTGATCACAATCTGAATATTTCGGAAACGGCCAGACAGCTTTTTATTCACCGGAATACGCTGGTTTACCGTCTGGAACGGATCGAGAAGCGTCTGGGACTGGATATCCGTTCTTTTGAAGACGCGATGATTTTTAAGATTGCCATGATGGTTCGGGTTCATTTGAACGAACTTCGAAAGGAAACGTTGTAAAATCTATTCGGAGATGGTAGAATAAAACCAGTTGATGACTGTTTTTGCCGCAAATGAAAGACAGCACACATAAAGGAGGAGCATCGATGGATCTGTTTAAAGGTCTGCAGGTGATTTTTGGCGGGGATTCCTCCGCGTCAAAAAAAAGAAATACGCCGGGAGACGAGTCCCTGCATCATCAGGATAATGATTTATATAAGAAAAATATAAAGCTGAGGGAACAGCTGGATGACGCCCGTGAGCGTATTGTACAGCTGGAAAATCAAATTTTCAGCATGAAAGAGGAGAATACAAAAGTGGAAAAGAGTTTGGATTCCAAAAGAGAAGATATAGATCAGATGATAGCCGAAGTGACTGCGAGGATCCGGGAGATGACCGATTCCCTGGAAAGCAAAATGGAAACGCTGGAGAGAAAAGTGGCTGAGCAGATTGATCAGCTGGGAGAGGACACACAGGGGCAGATCGGTCAGTTAAAAGAGGATACGCAGGATCAGATTGGTCAGCTGAAGGAGGATACCCGAAGCCAGATTGCTCAGATGGGAGAGGATACTCAGAACCGGATCGCTCTGCTGAATGATGATGCTCAGAATCAAATTGTCCGGATGGAAGAGATTCGAGCCTCCATGGAACAGCTTGCCGAGATGAAGAGCATGCTGCAGAAGCTGGAAGAGCAGAATGTTTCGATGATAGCTATCCACGAAGCCGCAGAGGATTTAAAGAGCGGCATTGTAGAGAAAATCCACGCGGAGAATGTAAAGTGCTATCGGAACATGAAGAGCCTGGTGACTGATCTGGAAGTAAGGATGGAACAGATGGAACTGGGGGAGGAGAGTCTGAATAAGATTCGGAAGTCCTTTAAGGGAATCAAGTTTTTCTCCTTCTTTGCATTTGTGGACTGTATTGCGATTGTAGTTTATATTCTTTTCAGCATGGGAGTATTTTGAAAATGGGATCAGATGAGACGAGAAAGATATGGGTGGTAGGACATAAGAATCCGGATACGGATTCGATTTGTTCTGCCATTGCTTATGCACATCTTAAAAATAAAACAACAGAAGGAACCTTTATCCCTAAGAGGGCCGGGGAACTGAATGAGGAGACAAAATATGTACTGGACACATTCGGCGTGAAAACTCCGGGCCTGATTACGGATGTGGGAGCTCAGGTGAAAGATATTGAAATCCGCCGTTCGCCCGGTATCAGCGAATCCATTTCTTTAAAGCGGGCCTGGGAGATGATGAAAGAGCAGGACGTGGTGACATTGTCCATCACGGATGCCGAGGATAATCTGATAGGGCTGATTACGACTCAGGATATAACCACATCTTATATGGATGTCTATGATAATTATATTCTTTCCAGAGCGAAGACACAGTACAGAAATCTTCTGGATACGCTGGAGGGAACGCTGGTCTGCGGAGATGAGCAGGCATATTTTTCCCGGGGAAAAGTGCTGGTAGGGTCTGCCAATCCGGAGATTATGGAGGAGTATATTGATGAGGGTGATCTGGTCATTATGGGAAACCGTTATGAGGCGCAGGTCTGTGCTCTGGAGGCAAACGCCAGCTGTATGGTGATTGCCGGGGATCCTAAGATTTCCAGGACGATTATAAAAATGGCGGAGGAGAAAAACTGTGTTCTGATCACAACTCCCTATGATACGTATACTACAGCCCGGCTGATTAACCAGAGTATACCGATTCGGTATTTCATGCGCCGTGAGAATCTGGTTGTTTTTGAGACCGAAGAGTATATTGACGAGGTACGGGACATTATGTCCAGGGAACGTCATCGTTATTTCCCGATTCTCAATGAGGATGGCAAATATGTGGGAATGATTTCCAGACGGAACCTGTTGAATATGAGAAAAAAGCAGTTGATTCTGGTGGATCACAATGAGAAGAGTCAGGCAGTGGATGGAATTGCGGGCGCGGATATTCTGGAGATAATTGATCATCACCGGATCGGAAGTCTTGAAACCATGTCTCCGGTATTTTTCCGGAATCAGCCGCTGGGCTGTACGGGAACGATTATTTATCAGATGTACCGGGAACAGGGAGTGGAAATCGACAGGACAACTGCGGGACTGCTTTGTTCGGCGATTCTTTCGGATACTCTGATGTATCGTTCTCCTACCTGTACTCCTCTTGACCGGATGGCAGCGGAAGAACTGGCGGGGATCGCCGGGATCAATGCGGAGGAACATGCAAGGGAGATGTTTCAGGCGGGCAGTGATTTCGGATCCAGGACGCCGGAAGAGATTTTTTATCAGGATTTCAAGACTTTCAGTCAGAATGGAGTGGATTTTGGCGTAGGCCAGATCAGCGCTATGACGCAGGATGAACTGGATCAGGTAAAGGAGAAGCTTCTTCCTTATTTAAAGCAGGCAATGGCTGAACGGAAGATTTCCATGGTATTTGTAATGCTTACAAATATTGTAGAGGAGACTACCTATCTGATCTGTGACGGTGAGGATGCGGACCGGATTGTGGAGAAGGCATATCATATCCATAAAGAGAATGACTATCATGTGCTGAAAGGCGTTGTTTCCCGGAAGAAGCAGCTGATTCCCATGTTTATGTCGGCAATGCAGGATCAGTAGTCAGCCGGGGAATCTTCTGCTGAGAGAGGCTTCTGCAGCGGCTGACGGCAGTTGAGAAATAAATTGACGGAGATAAGATTATGGAGAGAGAATTTTGGAAACCCGGGAATATGCTGTACCCGGTTCCTGCGGTGATGGTGAGCTGCCGCAGGGCGGGAGAGCACCCGAATATTCTTACGATTGCATGGGCCGGAACGATCTGTTCAGATCCGGCTATGGTATCGATTTCTGTGCGGAAGGAACGGTATTCTTATGATATTATCCGGGAAACCGGAGAGTTTGTGATTAATCTGACGACAAAGGATCTGACCTGGGCGGCGGATTACTGCGGAGTAAAATCCGGCAGAGATGTGGATAAATACAAAACGCTGCACCTGACTCCGTCGGAGTCAAAGACCGTTTCTGCTCCGGGCATCGCCGAGAGCCCGGTGAGTATTGAATGTCAGGTGAAGCAGGTGATTGAGCTGGGAAGCCATGATATGTTTCTGGCAGAAGTTGCGGCGGTTTCTGTAGATCCCAGATATATGGATGAAAGCGGAAAGTTCCGGCTGAATGAACTGGGGCTGACTGCTTATTCTCACGGAGAGTATTTTGAACTGGGAGAAAAGATCGGAAAGTTCGGATACAGTGTAAAGAAGAAAAAATAGCATTGACGTGCGGAGAATTCTGTTTCTCCACACGTTTTTCTTTTGCAAAAAAATCAATAAACGGGAATAGAAAAATGATTTTGACGCACTCTAACATCGTAAGAAAAAACGATGAAGGAGGTCATCACCATGGCACAGTTATCAGAAAAAGAATTATCTGCTCTGAATGATCTGCTGGCAGATGAGGAACTTCTGACCAAGAAGTTTTCCATGCTGGCAAAGCAGACGGATGATATGGAGATCAAGCAGAAGTTTGAGCGGATCTCCCAGCAGCATCAGGGGCATTTTAATGCATTGTATGAGTTTTTGAGATAGGAGGCGTGAATATGCAGGGATTTACAGATAAGGAGATCCTGGGTGACGGTCTTTCTACCCAGAAAGCCACCACGGAAAAATTTAACACATTTGCGGGAGAGTGTGTGCACGACAGTCTGCGGGGAACTATGATGAATATTCTGGAGCAGGAACACAGTATTTCAACAGAAGTATTTAATATGATGCACCAGAGAGGAATGTATCAGACTCCTCCTGCAGAGGAAAAGAAAATCAAGGAAGCAAAGCAGAAATTTGCTCAGAGTGTAAAATAAAAACCTGTCCGCAGGGATTCGGAGCATATGATGCCGCCGGATCTCTGCGTCAGGTTCTGTAAAGCGAAAAATCAGTCTCTGTGAAAACAGGATTTATTTGTTCTGGTTCTTCATTTCAGCCAGTTTCATGGCGCGAACCTTCAGAGGAAGTCCGAAGAGTGTGATAAAGCCGTCCGCATCATGATGATCGTAAAGATCACCGGTAGTGAAGCTTGCCAGGGACTCACTGTATAAGGAGTAGGGGGAAGTGGTTCCTGCCTTGATGATATTGCCTTTGTAGAGGCGGAATTTTACTTCGCCGGTTACATATTTCTGAGTGGATTCTACGAAAGCCTGAATTGCCTCCCGGAGAGGTGTAAACCATTTGCCCTCGTAAACAACCTGAGCCAGCTTATTTCCCATATCCTTTTTGGTTTCCATGGTAGCCCGGTCAAGGACAAGCTCCTCCAGCTGCTTGTGGGCCTCCATCAGGATGGTTCCGCCGGGAGTCTCGTATACGCCGCGGGATTTCATGCCTACGACACGGTTCTCCACAATATCGATGATGCCGATGCCGTGCTTGCCGCCCAGTCTGTTCAGCTCGCGAATAATATCGGATACTTTCATTTCTTTGCCGTTGATGGATTTGGGTACTCCGGCCTCGAAAGTCATGGTTACATATTCGCTCTCGTCAGGAGCTTTTTCAGGAGTTACACTTAACATGAGCATATGGTCGTAGTTGGGCTCCAGGGAAGGATCCTCCAGCTCCAGTCCCTCGTGGCTGATGTGCCACAGATTGCGGTCGCGGCTGTAGCTCTGATCATTGGAAAAAGGAAGATCTATGCCGTGGGCTCTGCAGTATTCGATCTCTGATTCGCGGGAGTCCAGTTTCCATTTGCTGTCACGCCAGGGAGCAATGATCCTGATGTCCGGAGCAAGAGCCTTAATGGAGAGCTCAAAACGGATCTGATCGTTTCCTTTTCCGGTGGCGCCGTGACAGATGGCAACAGCGCCTTCTTTTCTGGCGATCTCAACCAGTTTTTTCGCGATGCCCGGACGCGCCATAGATGTACCCAGAAGATATTTGTTCTCGTATACAGCGCCGGCCTGTACACAGGGGATAATGTAATCATCGCAGAACTCATCGGTAATATCCTCGATATAAAGCTTGGCTGCTCCGGAAAGCTTCGCGCGCTCCTCCAGGCCGTCCAGCTCGTTGCCCTGGCCGCAGTCAACACAGCAGCAGACAACATCGTAGTCATAATTCTCCTTTAACCAGGGGATAATGGCGGTGGTGTCCAGTCCGCCGGAATAGGCTAAAACGACTTTTTCTCTCATAATAAAAATACATCCTTTCTGTATATTAATATTCTTCTGAAACAGAAAGAAGAATACATCCTCTCTCTTAACCTGTTCGATTATACTACAGAACCTCTTATTAAGCAAGTGAAAAAATATACATAAAATACTTATAAAAATACAATCAAACGGAAATTGTGCATGAAAAGGATAAATTGAATAAAAAGCCATTGATTATTTAAAAAGTTGTGATATGATAGAAAAAGAACTTTGTGAATGGAAAATGTATATATGAATAAATATGCATTTTTGCCAAAAAAGGCTTTACGAATGAGGGAAGAAGTATTATGATGGAACGGTGCGCCCGGAGATGTACTCCGGGAAGAGAAAAGATTTGGACAGACGGATAAGGAGAACATACGGATATGGAAGTTCAGATTCGTACGATGACAACAGAAGATTATGACAGTGTATACGCGCTCTGGAAAACGATCCGGGGCTTCGGGATCCGAAGTATCGATGATTCGCGCCAGGGAACGGAGCGCTTCCTGCGAAGAAATCCTGCCACCAGCGTTGTGGCGGAGCTGGATGGGAAGATTGTGGGATCGATTCTCTGCGGGCACGATGGAAGAACCGGATACTTTTACCATGTCTGTGTGGATGAGCGGTACCGTAATCACGGTATTGGCAGAAAGATGGCCACAGCGGCCATGCGGGCGCTGCAGAAGGAGCAGATTAATAAGGTCAGTCTGATTGCTTTTAAGGACAACGAGATAGGAAATCATTTCTGGCACAGATTCGGATGGAATGAGCGTACAGACATGAATTATTATGAGTTTGTTCTGAATGACGAAAACATTACGAAATTTAATGCGTAGAGAAAAGAGGGAAATTATGAAACAGATTACAGGCGGCGCGACAGCTGCGCAGGGATTTCTGGCGGCAGATACGGCGGCGGGAATTAAATATAAAGACCGGACAGATATGGCGATGCTTTTCAGTGAGAAGCCCTGCCGGGCGGCAGGAACATTTACCTCCAATGTGGTAAAAGCCGCTCCGGTTTTGTGGGACAGGAAAATTGTGCAGGAGAGTGAGGCGGTTCAGGCAGTTGTGATTAATGCCGGAATTGCCAATGCCTGTACCGGAAAGGAAGGTCTGGGCTATTGTCATGAGACAGCAAAAGCAGCCGGAGAAGCTCTGGGGATTCCGGAGGAGGCTGTTCTGGTGGCTTCCACAGGCGTGATCGGCATGCAGCTTCCGATTGACCGGATTCAGGCAGGTGTCAGGGCGATGGCTCCCGGACTTTCCGGAAGCATGGAAGCCGGCAGCAGGGCCGCGAAGGCAATTATGACCACGGATACTCATGAAAAGGAAGCTGCCGTGCAGTTTGAAGTAGATGGGAAGACTGTTACAGTGGGAGGCATGTGCAAGGGATCGGGAATGATTCATCCAAATATGTGCACCATGCTTGCTTTTGTCACCACGGATCTGGCGATCTCAAAGGAACTGCTGCAGGAGGCGCTGAGCGCGGACGTGCAGGATACGTTCAATATGATTTCCGTAGATGGGGACACTTCTACCAATGATACCCTGCTGCTTCTGGCAAATGGAATGGCGGGAAATGCGGAGATCACAGAAAAAAATGAAGATTATGAGAAGTTCTGCAGGGCGCTGAATTTTGTTAATACGGAACTGGCGAAGATGATGGCCGGAGACGGGGAGGGCGCCACGGCCCTGTTTGAGGTGAAGGTGATTCATGCAGCCACAAAGGAGCAGGCAAAGCTTTTAAGCAAATCTGTGGTCTGCTCCAGTCTGACCAAAGCCGCTGTTTTCGGTCATGACGCCAATTGGGGACGGATACTCTGCGCCATGGGGTATTCCGGCGCGCAGTTTGATCCGGAGAAAGTTGATCTGTATTTTGAGAGCGAGGCGGGAAGGATTCAGCTCATTGAGGATGGCGTTGCGCTTCCCTACAGCGAGGAAGAGGCGACCAGGATTCTGTCGGAGTCTGCGGTGACAGCTGTTGCGGACATTAAGATGGGAGAAGCTTCCGCCACAGCCTGGGGATGCGACCTGAGTTATGATTATGTAAAAATTAATGCGGATTACAGATCGTAGGGATCAGAAAATACAGTAATCTGCGTGCTATTTTATGAAAGAAAAGAGGTTAAAGGAATGCCTGACAGGATTGAAGAATTAAAAGCAAAGGCGGAAGTGCTGATCGAGGCGCTTCCCTATATTCAGCGTTTTAACCGCAGAATCATTGTTGTAAAATACGGCGGCAGCGCCATGCTGGATGAAGAATTGAAAAAGAGCGTTATTCAGGATGTAACCCTGCTGAAGCTGGTTGGCTTCAAGCCGATTATTGTTCACGGCGGCGGCAAGGAGATCAATAAATGGGTGGAGAAATCGGGAATAGATCCCGTATTTGTCAACGGTCTGCGAAAGACTGATGCGGAGACAATGGAAATTGCCGAAATGGTACTTGGAAAGGTTGGAAAGTCTCTGGTTTCCATGGTGGAAGCGTTGGGAGTCCGGGCCGTCAGTATCAGCGGAAAGGACGGCGGGCTTTTAAAGGTAGATAAAAAATATTCTGACGGACAGGATATCGGTTTTGTGGGAGATATTAAAGCTGTGGATCCGAAGATTTTATTTGATCTTCTGGAAAAAGATTTTCTTCCGATTATCTGCCCGATTGGTCTGGATGATGAGTATCAGACTTATAATATTAATGCGGATGATGCCGCATGCGCTATTGCTACGGCTGTGAATGCGGAGAAGCTGGCGTTTCTGACAGATATTGAGGGCGTGCGCCGGGATCCGGAGGATCCCTCCACACTGATTTCCGAGCTGACACTGAGTGAAGCACGGGAATTACTGGACAGCGGATATGTGGTGGGAGGAATGCTCCCGAAATTGAATAATTGTATCCATGCCATAGAAAACGGCGTGTCCAGGGTACATATTCTGGACGGACGGCTGGCTCACTGCCTGCTTTTGGAAATCTTTACCAATAAGGGAATCGGCACGGCAATTCTCAGCGACAGAGAGGAGAAATATTTTCATGAATAAACAGGATTATATCAACGGCGCGGAGACAGCGCTGCTCCATACATACAACCGTTTTCCGCTGGTGCTGGAAAAAGGCGAGGGAGTTTACCTTTATGATACGGACGGGAAAAAATATCTGGATTTTGCAGCGGGAATTGCGGTCTGTGCATTCGGATATGGGAAAAAAGAATATAATGAGGCTTTGAAGGCACAGATTGATCAGATCATTCATACGTCCAATCTCTACTATAATGTGCCGACCATGGAGGCCGCGAAAAAGGCGCTTGCAGCTTCCGGCATGGACCGTATCTTTTTTACGAACAGCGGAACAGAAGCTGTCGAGGGCGCTCTGAAGGCTGCGAAAAAGTATGCTTACACCAGGGACGGCCATGCGGGTCACGAAGTGATCGCCATGAAGAATTCTTTCCACGGCAGAAGTCTGGGAGCGCTGTCAGTGACCGGAACAAAGCATTATCAGGAGCCCTTTGAGCCGCTGATCCCGGGAATCCGGTTCGCAGATTACAATAATCTGGAGAGTGTAAAAGCTCTGATTACAGATAAGACCTGCGCTGTAATCATGGAAACGGTCCAGGGAGAGGGCGGGGTTTATCCCGCGGATCCCGGGTTTCTGCAGGGCGTACGGGAATTGTGCGATGAGAAGGACATCCTTCTGATTCTGGATGAGATTCAGTGCGGTATGGGACGTACAGGAGCGATGTTTGCCTGGCAGAAATACGGTGTGAAACCGGATATTATGACAGTTGCAAAAGCTCTGGGAGCCGGAGTGCCGGTGGGAGCTTTTCTGATGACACAGCGGGTGGCTGACAGCTCTCTTGTTCCGGGAGATCATGGAACGACATATGGCGGCAATCCCTTTGTGGGAGCGGCGGTCAGCACAGTATTTGATCTCTTTGAGAAAGAAAAAATTGTGGATCATGTGAATGAGATTGCTCCTTACATGGAGGAAAAGCTGGATGGACTGAAAGAGAAATATTCTTTTATTACTGATCGGCGGGGTATGGGTCTGATGCAGGGCCTGGAGATGGAAATTCCCGTGGGCCAGGTGGCATCGAAAGCTCTGGAGCAGGGGCTGATGGTAATTACTGCCGGTTCCAATGTGGTGCGTCTGGTGCCGCCCCTTGTGATT
The DNA here is from genome assembly GCA_946491665.1 of uncultured Lachnospiraceae bacterium. Classification (GTDB taxonomy): domain Bacteria; phylum Bacillota; class Clostridia; order Lachnospirales; family Lachnospiraceae; genus Eubacterium_I. Next base: position 18,330 of record CAMLYL010000011.1, read on the forward strand.
GAGAAGCAGCATGTGGATGAGATGGCGGAAAAACTGGATGCCGTTCTTCAGACATGGAACTGACATGTATTCCGGTGAAGATGGAAGAGCAGAGCCGGAGGAATAAAAAATGAGATTCTGTACACCATAAGATCAAAAAGGATGGTTTTGCCATGATTGGAATTATGATTGCAATTTTATCCGGAGTTCTTATGAGTGTACAGGGTGTGTTTAATACGGATGTGACTGAACACAGCAGTCTCTGGGTTGCCAACAGCTGGGTGCAGGTGACGGCATTGGCGGTCTGTCTTGCCTTCTGGGGGATTACAGACCGCAGTTCTTTTGCGCTTCTGTTTGATTTTCGCCCGAGATATGTGCTGCTTGGCGGTGTGATCGGCGCTTTTATTACGCTTACGGTGATTAAAAGTATGAATATTATGGGACCGGCCCAGGCGGTGCTTTTTATTGTGATTGCGCAGATGATCAGCGCCTATCTGATTGAACTGTTCGGCTTATTCGGAACGGAAAAGGCGGACTGGTCTGTTCAGAAACTGGTGGGAATGATTGTCGCCATCGCAGGTGTGGTTATATTTCAGTGGGAACGAAAGTGACAGCAGTTGGCCAAAAGGACTTGTATTTTAGAAAACAGGTCATATTGTATAAAATCAGCCGGGAGGATTTTGTGAAGTTTCCATAAAGAAAATTTTTGAGATTCTCTGTATTTAACAAAAATAATTTCAGTACTGGATGTGCTTTGGAAATGGTGTTAAGATACCTTCCAAAGCATATTTTCTTTTGATCAGAAGTTCTTTTATTTCTGAATTTTTCGTTTTAATCTATGCTTTTTTTCAATTTTTACAGGAAGCGGGAGTTCTGCCTCAGAGATTTTCTGATTTCCGCGGAATACAGGACAGGGGGGATGCCTGGAGTATTGCAGGAACAGATGAACTGAAACTATTTGCAGTCAGAGTTTGAACAGAAGGAAGGAGAATTTGATTGAAAAGAATGAAAATCGCAAAAAGAGTCCTCTGGATTTTCCCGGCGGCAGCGCTGTTTGCATTGCAGGGAGCGGGTACGGTCTTTGCCGCGGCGGATACAGTGCGGCAAAATGACAAAGAGGACGCGGATATTGTGGATTCCTCGGAAACGGGGTCAATAACGATTTATAAGTACGATATGACTGCTGCCGGGGAGAATGGCCTGGATCTGTCTTCGCTGAAGGAACCTTCAGGGGAGGCAGATAAAGATGCGGAGACACTGTTGACGGACTATGCTGTAGAGGGTGTGGAATTTTCTTATCTTTATTGCGGAAAGGCTGAGACGTACAGCAGCAGTGAGACACAGAAGAACCGGATTGAGCTGGTGTATGAGGTGCCCCGGGATCTGGCGGAACTTCTCGGAATGGATCCGGAGGATGCCTTTGATATGAGTGAAAGTGTACCGGAACCCTGCAGTGACCAGGGGGTATACCATTATTCTTCTGCTCAGATCAATGATGCGCTGAAGAATTTTCTGGAGAACGGAGAATCCGGACAGGAGGACGGAAATAAGCTGGCCAGGGATGCGCTGGAAGAATATATGAAGAACAGCAACGGCCGGACGGCCATGCCGCTGACTGATGAAAATGGAAAGACGGAGGCGGAAGGGCTTTCGCTGGGACTGTATCTTCTGGTGGAGACAAAGGTTCCCGAAAATGTGACGGAGACGGCGGATCCCTGGTTCGCGGCTCTTCCGTTTACAGATGAGGAAGGGGAGCAGTGGCTGTATGACATCACCTGTTATCCGAAGAACCAGACCGGAAATCCGACTTTGGAAAAGCTGGTGCAGAATGCCACTGAAAATGTGGACGGCACAGACAAAAATACGAAAGATTACGCGGAAACCGCAACCGTTTCCGAGGGAGATGTACTCAATTACCTGCTGGTTTCGAAAATGCCCCATATTCACAGCCGGGCTACATATCTGACTCAGTACAGTTTTCGGGATGTTCTCAGCGAGGGACTGGAATATAACCAGGATGTAAAGATCGCTTTTTATACATCAGAGGAGGCGGCCGGAAGCAATGATCTGAATCAGGCAGCGGAAATCTGGGGAGAAGACCGGGATACGGCAGGGCTGTATCGTCAGACCTGTAAAAGTTTAAAGACAGAGGACGGATCAGAAAGCGGTCTGACTCAGCTGGATGTGGTGATTACGGATGAGGGCCTGGAAAAAATAAACCGGGACAGAAGCGATTACTGGATTGTGGTTTTCTACACAGTCACTGTCAATGCAGATGCATCGGCTGTTCTTGGAGATGAAGGAAATCCCAATGATGCGGAACTGACCTGGCGCAGAACCAGTGATTCCTATTATGATACCCTGGAGGATTCCTGCACAGTATATACTTATGGTCTTCAGCTGGAAAAGCAGTTTTCTGATGGGGGCGGAGATCCCCGGAAGGCGGAATTTATATTATATAATTCCACGGACGGCTGCTACCTGCTCTCGGAACACACAGGTACCATTGATGACCGGAAGGTATACTATATAACCGGAAAAACTTCCGAAAAGGAAGCTGCCACACGCTTTTCGCCGGCCGGAGACGGAGCTTTCTGTATTTATGGCATGGAAGCGGATGACTATGTTCTGACAGAAACTGATACAGATGCAGGATATCAGATTTTAAAGGATCCCATAGAGATTTCGATTCACAGTACAGAGGGGATGGGAGAGGTCCGCATTCCGGCGTCAGCTTCAGTCGACGGTCAGGAAGCGGAACTTTGTGAATTTGTCCTGACGGACGAGACTTATATTGTTAATGATACAGATTTTGCTTCCGGGATTGTGAACACAGTACAGCAGGAAGGGGAAATCCGGTCCGGCAGCAGCCAGGTTGTACTGGAGGTTACCAATCACAGAAAATTTCTGCTTCCTCAGACTGGAGGTACGGGAAGCTATCTGCTGACGATTGCGGGACTCGCGGCAGCGGCGGCAGGGATTTTTGTGGGCGAGAGGAGTTCCGTAAAGCGGAAAAACCGCGGGCCGGAATTATAGGAAATGCCAAACAGAAAGTTACGGGGAAGGAGGATTCTTTCTCTGGGCTGTATCGCTGCGGGGCTTTTGCTGCTTTTTTATCCCTTCATCCGGGAATGTTTGAATAAATATGAAACCGATTCAAAGGCGGAAGCTTACCGGAATCTGGTAACGGATGCCGGTGAGGCTGATGTCAGAGAACTGTGGGACGCGGCTGTCCGATACAATCAGGATCTGGCTGAAGGCGCCGCAGTGCTGACCGATCCGTTTCTTTCCGGAAAGGATGAGGCGGAAGCAGACGTTTATGAATCTGTTCTTGCGGTGAGCGATGAAGGATTGATGGGATTTGTGGAAATTCCGGCGATTGATGTCCGGCTGCCGGTCTATCACGGAACCGACGCGCAGACTATGGAAAAGGGAATCGGCCATCTGGAAGGCTCCTCTCTGCCGACAGGCGGGAAGGGAACCCATGCTGTGCTTGCGGGGCATACGGGACTTCGCGGAGCGAAGCTGTTTACAGATCTGGATGAACTGGAAAAAGGGGATGTTTTTTATCTGCACATTCTGGATCAGATACTCACTTATCAGATTCGGGAAACGGCGGTGGTGATTCCTTCTGACGTCAGCAGACTGATGATACAGCCGGGAAAGGATCTGTGTACTCTGGTTACCTGTACCCCTTACGGAATAAACTCTCACAGACTTCTGGTGACAGGAGAGCGGACAGAAGCAACGGCGGAAGATATGGCAGAGGAGAAAACATACAGTGATATGACAGGAGGGGGCAGATTCAAAAGAGGACTGATATGGAGCATCGGCCTGGTTCTGGGACTGATGCTGATTCTGTATCCGGTATTTTCTGACCTGCGGTTCAGGCAGCAGAGCCGGCGGTATATTTCTGCGCAGAAGCTGCAGTTCGGAGAAACGGGCGGGAATATCGAGGGGGAGACAGAAGAACAGAATGTCAAAGCGGCAGAGCTCTATGAGGAAGCGAAAGTGTATAATGCTTCGCTGGTTTCCGGAAAGCGGGCGGGGAACGGTAATCTGCAGGAAAACTGCAGACTTCCTCTTTTCGCAGAGGCGGCGGAGGATAATGGTTTCGGCTATATAGAAGTTCCGGCTATGGATATCCGGCTGCCGCTGTTTTTCGGAGCTTCCGACGTACATTTGTCCAGAGGGGCGGCTGTGCTGGAAGGTTCCTCTCTTCCCCTGGGAGAGCCGTCTTCCAATACGGTAATTGCGGGGCACAGGGGATACCGGGGAATTCCGTTTTTCCGTGAAATCGAGCGTCTGAAGACGGGGAATGAGGTATATGTGACTACGCCCTGGAATTCTTTTTTATATCGGGTGGAAGAAATACAGATTATCGAACCTTCCGATACCAGAGCGCTGGAAATCCGGCCGGAAAAGGATATGGTAACACTGATGACCTGTCACCCGTATCTGTCGGGAGGAAAGTACCGTTATGTGGTTTATTGTATCAGGGATACTGATTTCACAGGTGCGGAATATGAGGAAGAGGAAACAGAATATCCGGAGAATATACTGCTGGAATGGACGGAATGCTCGGACTCCCGAAAGCTGATTTTCGGAGAAAAAGTCTGCCGTGTTCTGGGAGTGTGCGGTATTGGAATTCTGTTTGTTGTTAAGATCAGGAGGGAAAGGAGAAGGGTGCGTGAAACGTAAAATTGTAAAGGGAGTGCTCTGTGTTCTGCTGGCCTGCGGAATAATTTCCGGATCAGGGCAGATACAGGCGGCTGTTAATGAAAGAGATTCCGGGACATATGAAATTGATACAGAGATCAGTTCTGCAGAGCAGGAAGCTGCGGTAACAGATGCGGTATACGAAAATTATATCAGAGACCACGCAGACCCCCGCTATACAGAAACGGAAAGTCTGAAGCTGGTCAACGCTGTTCTGGTCAAACAGTCCCTGTTTGATAAAAGCCGGACGGAGGCGGGGGATACGATCGGGAGCATCATGTCAGGAATCGAGTCAGGGGACGGGGATGAGGCAGAAAAATTCCTCGCTCAGATATCGAATGTGGTTGCATTATATGAGCTGAGTGAGGAAAGTGATTATTATGCGGCCTGGGTCAATACCATGGAGCAGGATACCGATGCGGAGGTATCTGACTGGATCTTTGCCCTGAATGATAATGAAGGAAATGTTCTTTCTGATTGTATCTATGATAAAAGTACGGGAATGGCATATATACCGAAGGCAGACTGTCTGAATGAACAGGGAGAACAGATTCTGCTGAATGTTCAGGTACAGCTCATGCAGCAGATTTCCTATGAAGATCCGGAATCGGATGTTATCACGTCTGTGTCGGATGACGAGGAACTGGTCAGCATTTCTACAACAACATCTTCTGTGTTTGATGTGGAAACTGTAGTGCAGGCGGAACCGGGACTGGAGGAAGAAAATATGGAAGTAGCGGTGAACGGGGTTCCCATACAGGAGGAATATTATGCCTATGACAGTGAGAGCGGGGCATTATCTCTGAATCAGTCTCCGGCTATGATTCAGTCGGTTTCAGTTATGACAGAACCGGAACATCTGGCGGAAAAGGCCGCGGATTTTCTTTTTCCGGCCAGTGAGGTGTACGCCCTGTCGGCAGAACAGATGACGTCAGTGGCTGCAAATATTGAACTGCCGGACTGGGTGGAAACGGGGACGTTTCTGACCGGATCGGCGAACTATTCCTACAATGGACAGAGTTCCTGGACCTACAGCTACGGATTTGGAAGCAACAGTGAGACTCTGCTGGCTCAGATGGTCAGCCTGATTGAGAATGGAGGAGAACTGGATATGAGCAGGGTGCAGACGCAGCAGGATTCCAGATATATTACCACATTTGTGGATCTGGCTGTAAACACACTTCAGAACGCCGGACGCTCTATAGAGGCGCTGAAAAATATACCTGTGCTTCATATGGAATGCTGCCATGTGGATACTGTGCTGGGCTCAGTTTCAGGCTCTGCGGTGGTGGGAGGAAAATGGTCTCTCCAGCCCGTTCGTATGAGATTTCTGAAAGTGGACAGGACAAACAATTATGCAATTATCGGAATTTATACGATAGAAACTCATACGCAGACAGGCTGTGCCTTTTTCAAAATCGGAATTAAACCATTCAGCGGATATGGGAACATCGGCAAAAAAGACGGACAGACAGATGAGGTGGTTGAGGGAGCTGTTTATGGAATATATACAGATGCGGCGTGCACGGCTCCCGCAAAAGATATAAACGGGAATACGGTATCCTTTACTACTGTAAAGGAATTTCCCTATTCAAATACTGTAACAATGCGTCCGGGAAGATACTATGTAAAAGAGACAGCGTCACCGGAAGGCTATTCCATGGATCCGACTGTAAAAATTTTGAATATCAGGGCAGGACAGAGAACCTGGGCCAATAACGCGGGAACAGATACCGGATGGAATTATGACAACCGGAAAGTCACGCTTTCTCTGCGTAAAGTATCTGCGGATCCGGAATTAACAGAGAGCAATCCCTGTTACAGCCTGAAGGGAGCTGTTTACGGAGTCTATACCTCCAGAGAAAATGCCATGAAAGATCAAAACAGGCTGGCTGCGCTTCAGACAGACGGGAGCGGAACTTCGGGAAAGATATCTCTGGACGCGGGAACCTATTATGTCAGAGAAATTACGGCATCACCGGGCTACGAGAAGTGCAGCGGAGGCTGTGACAGCGCGGATGAGAATGGAATTCATGTGGTTCAGGCAGAGGAATATGGGAAGGACTATGAGTTTACCTGTGCGGAACAGCCGGTTTTTCATTCATTTGCGCTTACTGTTCAGAAAAGAGAGCTGGATTATGCAGGAGATACTCCGACCGGAACCGCAGACTGGTCGGGAGCGGTTTTTCAGGTAGAGTACTTTGAAAATGATGCGGGGAACACCGAAGGTCAGCCCGGGAGGAGCTGGTATTTCCGGACGGATCATACCGGCGAGGCAGTTTTGAACCGGCAGGAGGATCTGGTGAAAGACATGACGCTGGCTGATGGAACTTCTGTCACTTCGGATGAGTTGTTTTATGACGCGGAAGGTCAGGCTGTTCTTTATCCTGCAGGTACTTACAGGATCACAGAGGTACAGGCCTCGCGTTATTATCAGCTGGACGGAAAGATTATATTCGGAGATGCTTCTTCAGAACAGACGGATTTATCACAGGGAGTTACTGTTGTAATCCGGGAGGAAAATGACAGGGCTGTTCTGTATTATAATGAAAACAGAATCGACGATTCAGATCCGGAGGCAATGACAGTGCGTTTCCTGGATCGGCTTTGCCGGGGAAGCATAAAACTGGTGAAATATGAGGCGGGCAGGGAGACGCCGCTTCAGGGAGTTTCCTATCGGCTGGAGGGCGTAGAGACAGGAGAGAGCTATACGGCGTATACAGATGAGAATGGGATAATTCTCTGGGAAAATCTGGTTCCTCAGCATTATGTGATAACAGAAATTTCCACAGCGGAGGGATTGTCTCTTCTGAAGGATCCGATAGAAGTGACTCTGCCGCTGAATGTTTCCGCGGAGGAAGCTTCCGGAGAAAATATAGATCTGGATCAGGCGGTGTGGGATGCTTCAGCCAATGCATGGTGTTTTTATAATCTGACTTATGAGATCAGAGATGACGCTGCGCTGAAAATGCCTGAGGCGGGGGCGGTGTCAGGAGACAGACAGACAAAAGCTGCCGCAGCTGCCGTGCTTGGCGCAGGGCTGATATTGCTGATCAGAAGAAAGCATGAAAAACTTTAAAAATTTTTTAATATGCTTGTTAATATTTTATTGAAATGATAGAATTGGTGTAAAGCATCGCCTGATCTTTACATTGATTATGCAGAGGAGATGCGTAATATGAAAAAATGGTTCCCCGGTATCGCGTGTTTTTTGATTATTCTTTTTTGCGGATGCGGGGCGGATCCGGATCTGATTCTCCAGAACGGGAATTCTGTTCAGGAGGAGACCGTATCAGGCTCTTCCAGGGAGGCACAGGAGAATTCAGCAGAGCAGGAGACGTCTGAATCTGAAAACGGTGAAGCGGTTTTGAAGGAATCCGGACAGGAAACTGCCGGAGAGGATCAGGGTGGAACCGTGATCTGCGCTTATATCTGCGGAGCTGTCTGCGCGCCCGGCGTATACGAGCTGGAAACAGACAGCCGGGTTTTTCAGCTGGTAGAACTGGCGGGAGGTCTGACCGAAGATGCAGACGAGAAGAGCGTGAACCTGGCAGAAGCAGTGACGGACGGTCAGATGATATGGATTCCCACACTGGAAGAGAGCCGTTCCGGACAGACTGCTTCGGCGGCAGGCAGTACCGGCAGCGGATCAGAGACAGAGAAGGTTAATATCAACACAGCATCGGCGGAAGAGCTGACTGCATTGAACGGCATTGGCGAAACGAAAGCGGAAGCGATTGTCGCTTACAGGGAGGCGCACGGTTCTTTCAGACAGATTGATGATATTATGCAGGTGGACGGCATCGGAGAGGGAACCTTTGATAAAATCAGAGATAATATTACAGTATAGGAAAGGAATGGGATCCGGATCGCGGGCGGCGGATGGATCCGGCATGGTGAAATGGCAAAAAGGGTACTGGTTGTAGATGATGAAAAACTGATTGTAAAAGGAATCCGTTTCAGTCTCATACAGGATGGAATGGAAGTGGACTGCGCATACGATGGAGAAGAAGCTTTGGAGAAGGCGAGAAATAATGAGTATGATATTATTCTGCTGGATGTAATGCTTCCGAAGATGGACGGTTTTGAGGTCTGCCAGATGATTCGTGATTTTTCAGATGTGCCGATTGTGATGCTGACCGCCAAAGGCGATGATATGGATAAGATTCTGGGACTGGAATACGGAGCTGACGATTATATTACAAAACCCTTTAATATTCTGGAAGTAAAGGCGCGGATCAAGGCGATCATCCGCCGTACCTCTCACCGGGAACCTGAGGGAAATCCGAATATTATTATTGACGGAGATCTGAAAATTGACTGCGAGAGCCGTCGCCTGTTTATCCAGGGGAAGGAGATCAAGCTGACGGCCAAGGAGTTTGATCTGATGGAGCTTCTGGTAAAGAACCCCAATAAAGTATACAGCAGAGAAAAATTGCTGAATCTTGTGTGGGGATATGAGTACCCCGGAGATTTCCGGACAGTAGATGTGCATGTCCGTCGCCTCAGGGAAAAAGTAGAGGCAAATCCCAGTGAACCCAAATATGTTCACACAAAATGGGGTGTGGGATATTACTATCACTCGGATAAATAGAGGGAAAAGTATTGAGAAAGTTATGGTACCGTTTAAAAAGTCTCAGATTTCAGATTTTTCTGCTGCTGCTGCTTTTCGGGATTGCCCCCGGATTTTTAGTGAGAGCCGGTCTTTTGTCTGCATATGAGAGGCGTGCGGTGGAGGTTCAGACATCTGACATTACCAGTCAGGCGAGGCTGCTTGCCACCCAGATTGCCGGAAGCAATTATCTGCAGGAGCTTTCCTCGGAGAGTGTTTCCACACAGCTGGATCAGATGTCCACCATGTATGACGGCAGAATTCTTCTGATCAATTCTGCGTTTGAAATCGTAGAAGATACTTATCAGCTGGATGAGGGAAAGGTCATACTGACGGAGGATGTAATACGCGCTCACCGCGGAGAGACCATGCAGACCTATGATAATGAATTTCATTATATCGAAGTAATCCTTCCTATTACGGATCCGGCAACATCCAATGTTCTGGGAGAGATGCTGGTCAGTGTATCTACAGACAGTGTGGAACTGAATCTGGCATACCTGCAGCAGTGGGCGCTTCTGCTTCAGCTTCTTCTGGCGGTGGGAATTATTGTGGCCGGCTTTGCACTTTCCGGAATAATGACGAAACCGCTGAAACGCCTGGCAAAATCTATCCGGGATGTTCATGACGGATATGAAAATGATTTTAAAGGAGTGGATACTTATTACGAGACGGCGGCCATATCCACAGCCTGCAACGGCATGCTGCGCCGTCTGCAGATTCTGGACGAGACCCGCCAGGAATTTGTATCCAATGTGTCTCATGAACTGAAAACTCCGCTGGCATCCATGAAAGTTCTTGCGGATTCCCTGATTGGACAGGAGGATGTACCGGTGGAATTTTACCGGGAGTTTATGTCGGATATCGGAGAGGAGATTGACCGGGAGAGCAAGATTATTGATGATTTGCTGTCACTGGTGAAGATGGATAAGACTTCTGCCAATGTCAACATTACTTCTGTAAATATGAATGAACTGATGGAGCTGATTATGAAGCGTCTCCGCCCCATTGCCCGCAAACAGAACGTAGATCTGGTACTGGAAAGTTTTCGTCCGGTTATCGCGGAAGTGGATGAGGTAAAGCTGACGCTGGCGCTGTCCAATCTGATTGAGAACGCGATTAAGTATAATAAACCGGAGGGCTGGGTTCATGTTTCGCTGAATGCGGATCATCAGAATTTTTTTGTTACGGTAGAAGATAACGGAATCGGAATACCCGAAGATGCCCAGGATCATATTTTTGAACGGTTTTACCGGGTGGATAAATCACATTCCAGGGAGATCGGAGGAACAGGACTGGGGCTGGCCATCGCAAAGAATGCGATTATTCTACATCGGGGAGCCATTCGGGTTCACAGTAAAGAGGGAGAGGGAACTACATTTACGGTTCGTATTCCCCTGAATTATATTGTGGGATAGCAGTGTTATCTGGAGGAGCAGAATTATTGAGACGAAAATATAAGCTTAGAACCATTTTGTGCTGCCTGTGTCTGGTTTCCCTGTTTGGCATGCTGTTTGCAGGATGCGGGAAGGGAAATGGAGAGAATTACGATTATTATATCTATTATCTGAATCAGGATAAGACATCCGTTGCATCCCTGGGATATGAGCCGGAGGCGGATCCGGAAGATACAGAGGCCATGATTGAAGAGTTTCTCGAACAAATAGAAAACGGTACAGACAGGGTAGAGTACCAGAAGGTGTACCCGGAGTCTGTCAGTCTGGAGCGGTATGAGTATACGGAAAAGCAATTATATCTGTATTTTAACAGCGCCTACAGCGAGATGTCTGCAGAACAGGAAATTCTGTGCAGGGGAGCGATTGCCTGGAGTATGCTGCAGATCAGGGGTGTATCCGGCGTATCTTTCTTTGTAGATAATCAGCCGCTGAAGGACGCCAACGGCAGTGAGGTGGGCGTTATGACCGCGGATTCGTTTCTGAATAATCCCGGTGAGGAGATCAATGACATTCAGGTAGCTGATCTGACTTTGTATTTTGCCTCTCTGGATGGGCAGAGCCTGGTCAGTGAAACGCAGCATGTTCATTATTATTCCAGCAACATTTCCATGGAAAAACTGGTGATGGAACAGCTTCTGGAGGGACCGATGTCTTCGAATGCCCAGTCGGCAATTCCCAAAGGGACGACACTGATCAGTGTCTCGGTGATGGATGGAGTCTGCTTTGTGAATCTGGATGAAAATTTCCTGACACAGAATTATGATATCAGTGAAGATGTGGTGATTTATTCGATCGTGAATTCTCTGGTAGAGCTTCCGACTGTGAGTACGGTACAGCTCTCTGTTAATGGCGATACAGATCTGGTTTATCGCCAGGACAGATCCTTCAAAGAGTTTTACAGTATGAACCGGGATCTGATCCGGGAGGAAGGCGACGATGTAAATGTAGAACAGCAGGGACAGAATAAGGACAGTATTATTGATACGGGAAATCTCTTGGATACTGGAAAGTAAGAGACATCTGTGTTTGTTGGCTGCGGCATATATCTGCGGCGTTTTATTGTATTTTCGTCCGCGGGAGATCTGGGCGGCGCTTCTGCTGATGACAGGCGGAAGCGTCGTGCTGGTTCTGGCGGCGCACAGAAAGAAAAAGGAAGCGTCGGTAATGGCCGTTCTGGCGGCAGTTCTGTTCCTGACCGCCTTTATCCGGTGCGGCGTACAGGAACAGAAGTATGAGAAGTGTCTGGAAAATGCCGGGAGCCGGACAGAGATGGAACTGACCGGTATCGTCTTTAAAAAGGAAATCAAAACAAACAGTTATCTGTATTATCTTAAAACTTATAATTTCAAAAATTCAGAAGATTCCAGAGAAAAAGAAAATATAGGAAAAGTTCTGGTCTACGGATCGGAAGATGTGGCATCCATCGGCTCGGAAATAGAGGTATCCGGTCAGCTGGAACAGTTTCCCCATGCTTCCAATGAGGGGAATTTTGATCTGGCGGACTATTATAAAAGTCAGAACATCACTTTGCGGATGTTTGCAGAGGACATCAAAATCCGGAAGGAGTCCGGATGGAATTTCAGAGAAATGCTGTATCAGATTCAAAAACGGATTTCCCAGGTTTACGAAACGGAACTGAATGATCGTGATGCCGGAATTCTCGGAACGCTTGTGCTGGGGAATCAGGCAATGATGGAAGATGAAATTGAGGAAATGTACCAGGGCGCCGGAATTTCCCATATTCTGGCCATTTCCGGTTTGCATATCTCCATTCTCGGATATGGTTTGTTCCGTTTCCTGAGAAAATGCCGCTGTTCCTACTGGAGCGCCGCGGGAGTCAGCGGCGGTGCAGTGTTTGCCTTTGCTCTTATGAGCGGGATGGCGGTATCTGCCCGGCGGGCCCTGATTATGTATCTGCTGATGATGGGAGCCCAGGTGATGGGAAGGACTTATGATGCTGTAAATGCGCTGGCTCTGGCGGCGCTGATTATTCTGATTGTAAATCCTCAGGCGCTGTTCCAGAGCGGATTTCAGTTTTCCTTTCTTTCGCTGGCTGCACTCTGTATATCTTCGGCGGTTTTGTCCGGAAGAAAAGAGGAAGCGGCCCGGCGTCTGCAGGAGGAAAACAGAAAGTTTCCAACGGTTTCCGGAAAAGCGGACGGTTTGCGTGGAAGGATCCGGAAGCGGTGGGGAGCATTTCTGGAAAACGTTATGTCAGGAGCCATTCTGCAGCTGTTCCTGGTTCCGCTGACTGCATGGCATTATTATGAAGTGCCGCTGTATGCCCTGTTTCTGAACCTTCTTGTTATTCCCCTTTGCGGATGGCTTCTGGGGTTTGGTCTGCTGGGCGGTGTGACGGGGATATTTTTTCCGGAACTGTCAAAGTGGCTGCTGATCGTTTGCCATATGATTCTTGCAGTATATGAAAAAGCGATTGGCGCAGTAAATGCACTTCCTTTCAGTCAGGTGGTTACCGGCAGACCGGAATCCTGGATCCTTCTGATATATTATGTGTTCCTGACGGGGATCTGTCTGAGCGTGATTTGCGGAAAGCCGTCCCTGTTTTTTTTACGGAAGCTTTATCATAAAGCAGCCATGCTGGTGCATGGATACGCCGGGCTTTTGCTTCCCGCTTTATTTCTGGGTGCGCTGCTGTTTTTGCCGGAACGGCAGGTGTGCCGTGTGGACTTTCTGGATGTGTCCCAGGGAGACGGCATCTATCTGACAGATGGGCACGGAACGCATCTGATGATCGACGGCGGAAGTACAGATGAGAAACAGGTGGGAAAGTACCGGATTCGCCCTTTTCTGAAATATAACAGGGTAAAAAAGATAGATGTCTGGATCATTACGCATGGTGATGAAGATCATTATTCGGGGGCTCTGGAGCTGATGCAGTCCGGTTATCCGGTGGATTATCTTGTACTGGCCGGGGCTATGCCTGATGATGATTCACGGCAGACTCTGGAAGCGGCAGCCCGGCAGAATCATACGGAAGTTGTCCGGGTGAGCGCTGGTGATTCGCTGGATCTGGAGGGATGCATCATGAGATGCCTGTATCCGGATGAAGAAGAAACGGGAAATGATGTCAATGCGCTTTCTCAGGTCTGGTCTCTGGAAAAGGATGGACTGTCTGTTCTTTTTACCGGAGACATTGATGCAGAGACAGAGGAAAAACTGATGAAGCGGAAGCTGCTGGAGCAGTATACCATATTAAAAGCTGCTCATCACGGGTCCGGAAATTCATCCTGTGCGGAATTTCTGGAAACAGTTTCTCCGGCTTATACGATTATTTCCTGTGGAGAGGGTAATTTTTACGGACATCCTCACAGAGAAACCGTGGATCGTCTGAAGAAGACGGGGAGTATGATTCTTCAGACAATGGATGCCGGACAGATTACTGTTTTTGAGAGCGGAAAAGAGTGGGGCATCCGGTTTCCGTGCAAAGAGGAAGCGTGAAGATTTTTTGCTTCCGGACAGACACGGCCGGAAAAGGGAGGGACATGAAAAAGGGGGCGGACAGGAATGGAAATCAGATCTTGAGCCCGGAAGCACTTTCAGTGTATAATAAGGTTCATGAAAACGATTATTGAAGATATTAAGACAGGACAATTTAAAAATGTTTATCTGCTGTATGGAGAAGAAACCTATCTGATCCGTCAGTACCGGGACAAGCTGAAGGATGCGCTGACTGTGCCGGGAGATACGATGAATGCATCTTTCTTTTCCGGAAAAGATGTGAATCCCAAAGAGCTGATTGATTTGGCAGAGACGATGCCTTTTTTTGCCGAGCGCAGGTGCATCTTTGTGGACGGAAGCGGGTTTTTTAAAAAGAGTACAGAAGAGCTGGCTGCGTATATGGAGGAGATTCCCGCCACTGCCTGTTTTGTTTTTACAGAGCAGGAGGTGGACAAGAGGGGAAAGCTGTATAAGCAGGTAAAGAAATACGGCAGAGCGGTGGAATTCCGGAGACAGCCGGAGAGTGTGCTGATCCAGTGGGTTCTGGGGCGCCTGAACCGGGAAGGAAAGAAGATTACCCGTTCCGTGATGGAACTGTTTCTTTCCAGAACCGGGAATGATATGGAGCTGATCGGCCAGGAGCTGGAAAAGCTGATCTGTTATACAATGGAAAAGGAAGTAATTGAAGAGGCGGATGTGGAGGCTGTCTGCTCCAATCAGATTTCGGGAAAGATTTTTGAGATGGTGGATGCCATTGCGGGAAAGCAGCAGAAGCATGCCCTGGATTTATATTATGATCTTCTGATGCTGAAAGAGCCCCCCATGCGGATTCTTTTTCTGGTGACCCGGCAGTTTCAGATTCTGATGCAGCTAAAAGAGATGACAGAGAAAGGATTTGACTACAAATATATGGCAGGCAAGGCGGGTGTGCCGGAATTTGCGGTTCGCAAGTACATTGGACAGGCGAGAAAGTTTACCTTCCGGCAGCTTGAAGCGGCTGTGCGGGACGGTGTCCGGGCAGAGGAGAATGTGAAGACCGGAAAAATGAATGATCAGCTGTCTGTGGAGCTGTTTCTTATGACCTACAGTTCCTGAAAATCTGTTGTTCCGGCAGATCCGCAGGGAAGCACGGAGACCGCCGAAATAACAGATAAAAAGACCTGCGGCATGACGGAACCGCAGGTCTTTCATATTCTGATAAACGTTTTATTAAGCAATGCTGTTTACTAATTTTGCCAAACGGGCAACTTTTCTGGACGCATTGTTTTTATGGTAAACGCCTTTTGTTGCAGCCTTGTCAATTGTAGAAGTAGCTGCAAGCAGAGCTGCCTGAGCTGCCTCTTTATCATTTGCCGCAACAGCAGCCTCAACCTTTTTGATCGATGTCTTTACTGCAGAACGGATGGACTTGTTTCTCTCTGTCCTTGTCTGAGTAACCAGGATTCTTTTCTTCGCTGATTTAATGTTAGCCAATCTGTACACCTCCCATACTTGAGAATTATTGTGGTTGGCAGCCGACCGGTATGAACCGGCTGCCCTGACTGTTTCATTAAAGCCGGACACGGACGTTCTAATGTAAACATACTAAAGTATTGTAATGCCGGAATTTCAAATTGTCAAGGGCAATCAAGAAAAAATTGGATAAAATCCGATACATGAAGAATACTATGGATATGTGAGCGCGGCAGGATCGGAACGGCGCCGCGGGAAAAGGAGCGGAAAGCTATGTTTGAAGTGAGAACAGATCTGGCGCTGGAAGAACAGGAGCGGCTGCAGGAGCAGCAGGAATCTTCCAGAGGGATTTCTGTCCGGGAGGAGGAATACGATGATGGGGAAATTCGTATCACCACTGTGAAGATCAAAACAGAAAATGCGGGAAAAATGATGGGAAAACCCCGCGGAACTTATATTACGCTGGAGGCGTCTCAGCTTCCGGAAGAGTCTGAGGATTATCACCGCAATGTTTCCGGAAAACTGGCGGAACTGCTGCTTCGCCTGATTCCCCAAAAAGACAGGGAGCTTTCGGTTCTGGTGGCGGGACTGGGGAACCGCAGTGTAACCCCTGACGCGCTGGGACCTCAGGTAGTGGACAATCTGTGCATCACCAGGCATCTGCTGCAGGAATATGGAAGAGCAGCATTTGAGAAAGAACAGGTACAGCCGGTAAGTGCGATTGTGCCCGGCGTTATGGCTCAGACCGGAATGGAGACCAGAGAGATTCTTTCCGGTGTTATCGAGCAGATCCGGCCGGACTGTCTGATTGCCATAGACGCTCTGGCGGCCCGCAGCGCCAGACGTCTGTGCCGTACAATCCAGATTTCCAATACCGGAATCTGTCCGGGATCCGGTGTGGGCAACCACCGGCACAGTATTACGGAGAAAACAATCGGGATTCCGGTTATCGCCGTGGGAATTCCGACCGTGGTGGAGGCGGCAACTATTGTGCAGGATTCCATGGCGGAATTCCTGCGGGAACTTTCGCGGATCAATTCTATGCCGTCTCTGCAGAGTTCATGGGAAAAGCTGGACGAGGCGGAGCATCGGGAGCTGGTAAGAGGACTTTTGTCGCCTCAGTTAAATCAGATGTTTGTAACGACAAAAGATATTGACGCGCAGATTAAGCAGATGAGTTATACCGTTTCGGAAGGAATTAATATGGCGTTTTGTTCGGGTTTTGAGGCATAAAACATGTGACAGCTCATATATTGAATATGGGGCGTTATTTTATATGCTGAATGTGACGAGAAAAAGACTGAAAAGAGAAAAAAGAAGACGGAGAATCATCACGCTGTGCTGTCTGATGGTGATTCTTTTTTTCTGTGGAGTGATTTTGCTTTCGCTGAAAAACGGATCCCAGACCCGCAGACTCAGTTATCAGATGTGTTATCTGATTCTGAAGCAGA
Organism: uncultured Lachnospiraceae bacterium; assembly: GCA_946491665.1. Taxonomy (GTDB): domain Bacteria; phylum Bacillota; class Clostridia; order Lachnospirales; family Lachnospiraceae; genus Eubacterium_I. The sequence goes on from CAMLYL010000011.1 coordinate 35,459, forward strand.
TCGCTCCCAATCTGTCTGAGAACAGCGTCCTTGCGCTTTGTGAAGATTCGGAGAATACTTATGAGACCAGAGCGGAGAGCAATCTGATTTATGAGAAAATTCTGGCGCAGAATGTGACCAGAGAGAATGTTCAGGCGGCGGAGGAACAAAATACGCAGGAGGTCCAGAAGGATGATTCCGGGGAGACCCAGGAGGCATCGGCGGGAGCTCCCGGGGGACTTTCTCTTGAAAAACTGAACGATTTTGATTATCTTATACAGAATTTTTATACGGTGGACAGTACGACGACAATCAACAGCAGTCAGCTGAATGCGCAGAGTCTCCTGGAAAAGGACTGCAGTATTCAAAAACGGACAGATGAAGAGCCGCAGATCCTGATATATCATACGCATGCATCGGAGGGATACAGTGACTCCACGGCGGGAGATCTTTCCACTACGGTGGTGGGAGTGGGAGATCGTCTGACCCAGATCCTGGAGGAGACTTACGGTTATAATGTGCTTCATGATACAGGCGTTTATGATACCGACCGGGATCAGGCATACAGTGTGGCTGCTCCATACATACAGCAGATCCTGAGCGATCATCCCTCTATCGAGGTGGTAATTGACCTGCACAGAGATGGCGTTGCGGACAGCACCCGGCTGGTAACGGAACAGAACGGAGTGCAGATGGCTCAGATTATGTTTTTTAACGGTCTCAGCAGAACTACAGCCATGGGGGACATCAGCTATCTCCCGAACCCTTATATTGAAGATAATCTGGCATTTTCTTTGCAGATGCAGGTGGCATCCGGCCAGCTTTATCCGGATTTTACCCGCAAAATTTATCTCAAAGGTTATCGCTATAATCTGCATTTCTGTCCCAAATCCCTGCTGGTGGAGGTGGGAGCTCAGACAAATACGCTGGAGGAAGCCATGAATGCCATGGATCCGCTGGCCAGGATTCTGGATCAGGTTCTTGGAGGAAACTGATAAAAAATATGGTTCAAATGTCTGCTTTCCGAAGCATAAGGTTCAGAATGGCCGGATTCCTGTCTGATTTCTGAAATCAGGCGGTTGACATGAAACCGGTTCTTAAGCTATTATATGAACAGTATGCATTTTCGGAGGAAATGAGAATGAAGTGGAAAAAATATACCATAGAGACGACTACGGCAGCAGAAGATTTTATCAGCAGTATGCTCAGTGATCTGGAGATTGAAGGCGTAGAGATCGAGGATAAGGTTCCCCTCAGCCAGGCGGATACGGCGAAGATGTTTATTGATTTTCTGCCGGAACTGCCGCCGGACGACGGCATAAGCTTTGTCACCTTTTATCTGGATGCCGGAGAAGATCACACAGAGAAGCTGAAACAGGTAAGAGAGGGACTGGAGGAACTTCGGCTGTTTGTGGAAGTGGGTTCCGGAGAGATTACCGAGAGCGAGACGGAGGATCTGGACTGGGTCAATAACTGGAAGGAGTTTTTTCACGCTTTTACCATCGAAAATGCAGTGGCTGACCCGGAGGGCGGGCAGGCCGGAAAGGATATTCTGATCAAACCCACCTGGGAGGAACTGGATCCTGCGGACGCGGACAAGATTCTGATAGAGATCGATCCGGGAATTTCCTTTGGAACCGGGAAGCATGAGACAACTCAGCTCTGTATCCGTCAGCTTATCAAGTATATGAAGCAGGGGGATGAAGTGCTGGATCTGGGCTGCGGCAGCGGTATTCTGTCTATTGTCAGCCTGAAACTGGGTGCGGGACATCTGACCGGCACGGATGTAGATGAGGACTGTATTACATCTACCTATGAGAATTTTGCGGTGAACCATCTGTCAGAGGATCAGGGAGATTTCTACGTGGGAAACCTGATTGATGATACAGATCTGCAGGAGAAGATAGGCACAGAAAAGTATGATATCGTGGTTGCCAATATTCTGGCGGATGTGATCATTCCCATGACCCCGGTGATCCCGGACCGGCTGAAGAAGGGCGGCATTTTTATCACATCCGGAATTATTGATTTCAAGGAAAAGGAAGTGGAGGATGCCATAACGAAGGCCGGAATGACAGTGGAGGAAATTCATCACCAGGGCGAATGGGTCAGTATCACGGCCAGAAAGTGAGCGGACATGTATCAGTTCTTTGTGGAAGACGCCCAGATCGGAAAAGAATATATTACGATTACGGGCGGCGACGTAAATCATATCAAAAATGTTCTTCGGATGCGTCCCGGGGAGAAGATCCGGGTCAGCAGCAGATCAGGACAGGACTTTTTCTGCGAAATCGCGGAGCTGACCGATGATTTTGTTCAGGCAGATATTTTAAACGAGGAAGTTCCCGGCACAGAACTGCCGGCCAGGATTTATCTGTTCCAGGCTCTGCCGAAAGGTGACCGCATGGAGTACGTGATCCAGAAGGCTGTGGAACTGGGAGTTTATGAAATTATCCCGGTGGCTATGCGGTACTGTGTAGTGAAGCTGGATCAGAAAAAAGCTGCAAAGAAAGTGGAGCGGTGGCAGACGATCAGCGAAACGGCGGCCAAGCAGTCCAAGCGCAGCATGATTCCCGGGGTTCATCCGGTGATGAGTTATAAGGAAGCGCTGGAATATGCCAAAACCTGTGACATTAATCTGGTGCCCTACGAAAATGAGCGGGGAATGGAGGCCACCAGGGAGGCTCTGGACAAGCTGCAGCCGGGAAAATCGATCAGTATTCTGATCGGGCCGGAGGGAGGCTTTTCGGAGCAGGAGATTGAGGCCGCCAGACAGACAATGGATGTAATTTCTCTCGGGAAGCGGATCCTCCGTACCGATACGGCAGCCTGCTGCGCCATGTCCATGGTGATGCTGCGGCTGGAGAGCATGGGAGAATAAAAATGCAGATTTATCTGGATAATTCCGCCACCACACAATGTTCGGAGGCGGTAAAAAATATTGTAGTGAAAGTAATGACAGAGGATTACGGCAATCCGTCCTCCATGCATACCAAGGGCGTGGATGCGGAGCGGTATGTGAAGGAAGCCGCCGCGGCTGTCGCGAAGACGCTGCGCTGTCAGGAAAAGGAGATCGTGTTCACCTCCGGCGGTACTGAGTCCAATAATCTTGCGATTCTGGGAAGCGCCATGGCGAACCGGCGCGCCGGAAAGCACATTATTACTACGGCAATTGAGCACCCTTCTGTAAAAAACGCCATGCGTTTTCTGGAGCAGGAGGGATTTGAGATTACCTGGCTCCCGGTGAATGAAGACGGGGAGATTTCGCTTTCGGATCTGGAGGCGGCGGTGCGGGAGGACACGATTCTTGTTTCTGTCATGATGGTCAACAATGAAATGGGGGCCCTGGAACCGGTGGAAGCCGCCGGAAGAATCATTCACAGCAGGAATCCGGCAGCGATTTTTCATGTAGATGCCATTCAGGCCTATGGAAAGTTCCGGATTGTTCCGAAACGGATGAACATAGATCTTTTATCAGTCAGCGGCCACAAAATTCATGGTCCGAAGGGCGTTGGATTTCTTTACATAAAAGACAGGACGAAGATACGTCCCATATCTTTCGGAGGAGATCAGCAGAAAGGGATGCGCTCGGGTACCGTCAATGCACCGGGGATTGCCGGGCTGGGAGCGGCTGCCCGGGAGATTTATGAGAATTTTGAAACAAACACAGAACGCATGTATGAATTGAAGGCCTATTTTGCTGACCGGCTGAGAACGCTGGAAAATGTGAAGCTGAACGGAAAAACCGGATCGGAAAGCGCGCCCCATATTGTGAGCGCCAGCTTTTTGGGCGTGAGAAGCGAGGTGCTTCTTCATGCACTGGAAGACAGAGGAATCTACGTATCAGCAGGCAGCGCCTGCTCTTCCAGTCATCCTTCAGCTGCCGGAACCCTTGCAGCTATCGGTCTGGATCGGGCGCACCAGGAGTCGGCTCTGAGGTTCAGTTTCAGTGTACATACGACAAAAGAGGAACTGGATGCTGTTTTTGAGGCATTGGAGGAACTGCTGCCGATGCTGCGGAAATACAGACGGTTTTAGAGGAGGAATGCGATATGTTTCGGTTATTTTTGATTAAGTATGGAGAAATTGGCATCAAGGGAAAGAACCGCCATATTTTTGAGGAGGCTCTGGTAAGGCAGATTGAGCATGCTTTGAAGCCGGTGGAAGGCGAGTTCCAGGTGAGTCAGGAGCGGGGAAGAATCTATGTGGAGGCTCTTGGCGATTTTGATTATGATGAGACAGTTCTGGCTCTTTCCCGGGTCTTCGGCATTGTGGCAATCTGTCCCATGTGGCAGACGGAAGAGCAGGGCTTTGAGAAACTGGTATCGGACGTGCTGTCTTATGTGAAGGAAGTGTATCCGGAGGGAAATCGGAGCTTTAAAGTAAATACAAAACGGGCCAACAAAGCTTTTCCCATGGATTCCCAGGAAATCAATGCCGAGCTGGGAGGGAGGATTCTGGAGGCTTATCCGGGTATGCGTGTAGATGTGCATCAGCCGGAGATTATGCTCCATGTGGAGATTCGCAGCAGAGTTAATATTTATTCAGTGACCATTCCAGGACCGGGCGGCATGCCTGTGGGAACGGCAGGAAAAGCCATGCTTCTTCTGTCCGGCGGAATTGACAGCCCTGTGGCCGGCTATATGATTGCCAAGCGCGGGGTGACGATTGAGGCGACTTATTTTCATGCGCCGCCCTATACCAGTGAGCGGGCAAAACAGAAAGTGGTGGATCTGGCGAAAATTGTGGCCCGCTACAGCGGTCCCATTAAACTGAATATTGTGAATTTCACGGATATCCAGCTTTATATTTATGATCAGTGTCCGCATGACGAGCTTACTATTATTATGCGCCGTTATATGATGCGGATCGCGGAGCATTTTGCGAAAGAAAATGACTGTCTCGGCCTGGTGACCGGGGAGAGTATCGGGCAGGTGGCAAGTCAGACCATGCGTTCCTTGATGGCTACCAATGAAGTGTGTACTCTGCCGGTTTACCGTCCGCTGATCGCTTTTGATAAGAATGATATTATTGTGGTTTCAGAAAAGATCGATACTTATGAGACATCCATTCAGCCTTATGAGGACTGCTGCACGATATTTGTGGCGAAGCATCCGGTGACAAAGCCGAACCTGAATGCGATCCGCCGTTCAGAGCGGCATCTGGAAGAAAAGATTGACGAGCTGGTGGAAACTGCTGTCGCCACCACAGAAACTATTCTGGTGGAAGCGGAGTAACAAAGAATCCTGTGATTCCCGCAGAACGCTTTTATTCAATAAAAAAGAATCCTGCGCAGCAGGATTCTCCGTCTGCGGCGGGCACATGCCGCCGCAGGCCTTTTCATACATTCTAAGCAAGATACGGTTTTAATACTTCCATAATTTCCCTGATATCATCATCGCCGGAATGAATTGCCAGATCGATGGGTTTTGACAGATCCAGACTGAAGATGCCGAGCATGGACTTTGCGTCAATTACGTATCTTCCGGAGATCAGATCAAAATCACAGGAAAAACGGGAAATGTCTTTGACAAAGCTCTTTACTTTGTCAATGGAATTTAATGAAACCTGAACTTTTTTCATAAAATAGCCCTCCCTGTGGATTCCTTATTTTCGTTTCTGTTTTTATACTAACTTTAATTGAAAAAAATGTCAACATTACAGAGCAAAACAAGGGAAAAACATTGGGAAAAACAGGCAATCGTTTGCAGGAAAGGAGCAGACAATGAAACGAGCGGCACTTCACAGTCTTGGGTGTAAAGTAAATTCATATGAGACGGAGGCCATGCAGCAGATGCTGGAGCAGGCAGGGTATGAGATTGTGCCTTTTCATGAAAAGGCAGATCTCTATGTGATCAATACCTGTTCCGTGACAAATGTGGCTGACCGGAAGTCCCGGCAGATGATCCACCGGGCGAGAAAACAGAATCCGGAGGCTGTTGTTGTGGCGGCGGGATGTTATGTGCAGACTTCCTCGGAACAGGCGGAGCAGGATGCGGCTGTGGATATTGTCATCGGAAACAACAGGAAGCAGGAACTGCCGGAACTGATAAAGCAGTTTGAGGCAGAATGCCGTAAAGAGAAAGATACGGCAGGCGCGCAGAAGGAACGGCATCACGGAGCGGAGGTTGCGGATATTATTGACATCAACCAGCCGGGACAGCCGTATGAAGAACTGAAGGTCAGCCATCCGGCGGATCACACCCGGGCATTTCTGAAAGTTCAGGACGGCTGCAATCAGTTCTGCAGTTACTGTATTATTCCCTATGCAAGAGGACGGGTGCGCAGCCGGCGGCCGGAGGATGTAGTGGCGGAAACCGGTGAGCTGGTAAAAAACGGTTTTCAGGAGATTGTTCTTACGGGAATTCATCTGAGTTCTTATGGGGTGGAACTGGGCTGCACGCTTCTGGATCTGATTCGCGCAGTGCATGAAATCCCGGGAGTGCGCCGGATCCGTCTGGGATCTCTGGAGCCGGGAATCATTACGGAGGAGTTCGTAAAGGAACTGTCAGAGATGGAAAAGGTTTGTCCCCATTTTCATCTTTCTCTTCAGAGCGGAAGCGATACGGTATTAAAAAGAATGAATCGGAAATATACGGCGGAAGAATATTTTCATAAATGTGAGCTTTTACGGGAATATTATGAGCATCCTGCCATAACCACAGATATTATTGTGGGCTTCCCGGGAGAAACGGAGGAAGAGTTTTCGGAGACCTGCGCATTTGTGAAAAAAGCGGCGCTTTATGAGATTCATGTGTTCAAATATTCCAGGAGGGACGGAACTGTCGCTGCCAGGATGCCGGATCAGATTCCGGAGCGTGTCAAATCAGAGCGCAGCCGGACTCTTATGGAAATCGCGGAGGAGCTGAAAGCGGACTTTATCCGATGGTACGAAGGAAAAACAGTGGAGGTTCTTTTTGAGGAACCGGTTATAATCGGCGGCAAAAGGTATTATGAAGGCTTTACCCCCGAGTATGTAAAAACTCTGTATCCCACGGAGGAATCTATCGGAAACCGGATAATGAAGGTTGAATTTTTCAGGGATTTGGTTTAAAATGAAGGAGATTTAGAAATTTTTTACGTGATATGAGGTTGATACGATGCAGGATTTAAGCAGTACACAGTATTTTAAGGTTCAGAAAGCACCGGAGATGAAGGTAGGAGATGTCCTTGAGATTGTCTATAAGGCGTTGCAGGAGAAGGGATACAATCCTATCAATCAGATCGTTGGATATATCATGTCCGGAGATCCTACATATATCACCAGCCATAACAATGCCCGCAGCCTGATTATGAAGATCGAGAGGGACGAGCTGGTGGAAGAAGTCTTAAAAGATTATGTGAAGAGACATTTCTGGGAATAGAGGTATAAGATGAGGATTATGGGCCTTGATTTCGGCTCCAGGACGGTGGGGGTTGCGGTGAGCGACCCTTTGTTTCTTACTGCTCAGGGAGTTGAGATTATACGGAGAAAATCACCGGATAAGCTGCGTCAGACTCTGGCGCGCATCGAAGAACTGATCACGGAATATGAGGTGGACAGGATTGTACTTGGCTACCCGAAGAATATGAACAATACGGAAGGGGAACGCTGTGAGAAGACACAGGCGTTTCAGGCGATGCTGGAGCGGCGCACCGGCCTTCCGGTTATTTTATGGGATGAACGCCTGACGACGGTTCTGGCTGACAGGGCCATGATGGAAGGCGGTATCCGGCGGGAAAACCGCAGAGATTATGTAGACAAGCTGGCAGCAGTATTTATACTGCAGAATTATCTGGACGCATTACAGTAGAACAGGGAACGTATGGAAAGTATTATTTTTACATCCCCCGAGACCGGGGAAGAACTGGAATTATACATTTTAGAGCAGACTTGTATCAGCGGAGTGACGTATCTTCTGGTGACGGAAGAGGCGGAGGAAGACTCTGTGGCATACATTTTAAAAGAGATACAGACGGAAGAAGACAATGTCATCTATGAGATGGTGGAAGACGATGTGGAGATGAACGCGATCTCAAAGGTTTTCGCCGAGATGCTGGAGGACGTTGACTTTGAATGTTAAGGTATGGATACATACCGCCGAATGATGAATTGGGACGGAAAATATAAAATCTGGAGGTGTACTATTTGTTAAAAAAGAACAATTCAAAATTGCGTATCATTCCCCTTGGAGGTCTGGAATCCATCGGGATGAATATTACTGCCTTTGAATGCGAAGACAGTATTATTGTCGTGGACTGCGGTCTGGCATTCCCGGAGGACGATATGTACGGAATCGATCTGTGTGTTCCGGATATTACCTATCTGCAGGAGAATCTGGACCGGGTAAAGGGCTTTTTTATTACCCATGGGCATGAGGATCACATCGGAGCCCTGCCCTATGTTCTGCTGGAGGTTAATGTGCCCATTTATGCTACGAAGCTGACCACCGGACTGATTGAGCATAAGCTGGAAGAACACGGCATGCTGGATAAGGTGAGGCGAAAAGTGGTAAAATACGGACAGCACATTAATCTGGGATGTTTCCGGGTGGAGTTCATAAAGACCAATCACAGTATTCAGGACGCGGCGGCTCTGGCGATTTATACCCCGGCGGGCGTGGTTATGCACACGGGAGATTTCAAGGTGGATTATACGCCGGTTTACGGAGACGCCATTGACCTGCAGCGGTTTGGCGAGATTGGAAAGAAGGGTGTTCTCGCTCTGATGTGCGACAGTACCAATGCGGAGCGTCCGGGATTTACCATGACGGAGCGCAAAGTTGGAAAGACTTTTGAATCGATTTTCAGCGATCATACAAAGCAGAGAATTATTGTTGCCACTTTCGCATCAAATGTAGACCGGGTACAGCAGATTATAAATACAGCGTACAAGTTCGGACGCAAGGTAGTAGTAGAGGGGCGTAGCATGGTGAATATTATTTCCATCGCTTCCAGTCTCGGCTATCTGAATGTGCCGGATAATACGCTGATCGACATTGAACAGCTGAAAAATTATCCGGATGAGCAGACTGTGCTGATTACCACCGGAAGCCAGGGAGAGCCTCTGGCCGCGCTGTCCCGTATGGCAAACGGCGTTCACCGGAAGGTGAAGATTCAGCCCAATGACCTGATTATATTCAGCTCTAATCCGATTCCGGGAAATGAAAAGGCAGTGTCCAAGATTATCAATGAGCTTTACCGCCAGAGCGCGGATGTGATTTTCCAGGATACCCACGTATCCGGACATGCCTGTCAGGAAGAACTGAAGCTGATTTATTCTCTGCTTCAGCCCAAGTATACGATTCCTGTCCATGGAGAATTCCGACACAGGAAGGCTCAGGCGCAGCTGGCGCTGGAACTTGGAATGCCCAAGGAAAATATTCTTATGATTTCTTCCGGAGATGTGCTGGAGATCTGTGAGGACAGCGCGGAGGTAGTAGGAAAAGTGCCGGCCGGCTCTGTCTTTGTAGATGGTCTGGGTATCGGCGATGTGGGCAATATTGTCATGCGCGATCGTCAGCATCTGGCGGAAGACGGCATTATTATTGTTGTGCTGACGCTGGAGAGCGGATCAGGCCAGCTCCTTGCGGGACCGGATATTGTGTCCAGAGGGTTTGTGTATGTCCGGGGCTCTGAAAGCCTGATGGATGAGGCGCAGCATGTGCTGAATGATGCGGTTCATCAGCTTACAGACCGGGGCGTTACGGACTGGGGACGGATCAAGACACAGATTAAAGATGCTCTCAGTGAGTATGTATGGAAGAGAACGAAGCGCCGTCCGATGATCATTCCGATTATCATGGAAGTGTAGGAGCCTGTCAAATGGGGAAGGCCCGGGAGGGTCTTGTTATAAGGGGAAAGAATATGTCTTTTCGAAAGAAGAAGGAAAATATAAAATACGATCCGGATGAGCCGGGGGGCACCCCGGACGCCGGTAAGGGAGAGAATGCGTCTATGTTAGCGGTAAGGAAAAGTATGGATGACTTAATTGTATCACTGGAAAATTGTGATGATTTTAAAAAGTATAAAACAGCATGTACGCAGGTGCGCCTGCATCCGGAAAAGGAACAGCGGCTGCAGGAGTTCCGGAAGAGAAATTATCTGCTCCAGAATTCCAGGGAGCCTGTTGATCTGTTTGCGGAGACAGACCGTCTGGAGAGAGAATTTGCGGATGTATTTCAGGATCCCATGCTGCAGGAGTTCCTGAACGCCGAAGTGGCAGTATGCAGAATCGTACAGCAGGTGAACCGGGAGATGATAAGCTGTCTGGATTTTGAGAATGTACTGGTGGACGACTGATGATCGTAGAGGAGAGATTTGTCACTTATATTAACCTGCTGAGCGGGGAAAACACTCCTCTTCTGGAAGAGATTGAGAAGGAAGCCCATGAGTCTGGTATTCCCATTATACGGAGGGAGACGCAGAGTCTGTTAAAGGTTCTGCTGGCTCTCAGAAAGCCGCAGAGGATTCTGGAGGTGGGAACAGCTATTGGGTTTTCCGCATTGTTTATGGCGGAGTATAATCCGGCAGGAGGACACATTACTACGATTGAAAATTATGAAAAGCGGATTCCCATTGCCCGCGATAATTTTGAACGGGCGGGAAGAGCGGATCAGATTATTCTTCTGGAAGGGGATGCCGCTGATGTTTTAAAGGAACTCAGCGGTCCTTACGATATGATTTTCATGGATGCGGCGAAGGGGCAGTATATTCATTTCCTGGAGGATGTGATGCGGCTTCTGGCCCCGGAGGGACTGCTGGTGTCTGACAATGTACTGCAGGACGGAGATATTATTGAATCCAGGTTTGCAGTGACCAGAAGGAACCGCACAATTCATAAGCGGATGCGGGAATATCTGTACTGTCTGACACATCATCCGCGGCTGACTACATCGGTTTTAACTGTGGGGGACGGCGTGGCGGTCAGCGTGGCCGGGCCTGACGGGGCGGACTGCTGAGGGACTGCGGGGAGAAACACAGAGAAAGGAAATGAGCATGAAGCGACCAGAATTACTGATTCCGGCCAGCAGCCTGGAAGTCTTAAAGGTGGCTGTGATTTACGGCGCGGACGCGGTATATATCGGCGGGGAGGCTTTCGGTCTCCGGGCCAAGGCAAAGAATTTTTCCATGGATGAGATGCGGGAGGGCATTGCGTTTGCCCACGACCATGGAGTGAAAGTTTATGTGACGGCCAATATCCTGGCACATAACGGAGATCTGGAAGGCGTGAGGAAGTATTTTGTTCAGCTGAAAGAAATCCGGCCGGACGCCCTGATTATATCTGATCCGGGAGTTTTCGATATTGCCATGGAGATCTGCCCGGAGATTGATATTCACATCAGTACACAGGCAAATAATACCAATTACGGGACATATCTGTTCTGGCACAGGCTTGGCGCGAAACGTGTGGTGACGGCCAGGGAGCTTTCCATGCGGGAGCTGAAGGAGATCCGGGAAAGGATTCCGGCAGATCTGGAGATGGAGACCTTTGTCCATGGAGCCATGTGCATTTCTTATTCGGGACGGTGTCTGCTGTCCAACTATTTTACGGGAAGAGATGCCAACCGGGGAGCCTGTACCCATCCCTGCCGCTGGAAATACGCAGTGGTGGAGGAGACCAGACCCGGAGAGTATTTCCCGGTTTATGAAAATGAGCGGGGAACCTTTATTTTCAATTCAAAAGATCTTTGTATGATCGGACATATTCCCGAACTTATGGAGACGGGAATAGACAGTTATAAGATCGAGGGACGGATGAAGACGGCCCTTTACGTGGCTACAGTGGCCCGGACCTACCGGAAAGCCATCGATGATTATCTGACAGATCCGGCGCTTTATCGGAAGAATATGGACTGGTACCTGGATCAGATTTCCAATTGTACCTACCGGCAGTTTACGACGGGTTTTTTCTTCGGGAAGCCGGATGATGAAGCGCAGATTTATGACAGCAACACCTATATGAAGGAATATACCTACCTGGGAATCGTGGAGGAGTGCCGGGACGGTCTCTGTAAGATTCATCAGAGAAATAAATTTTCTGTAGGCGAAACTATTGAAATTATGAAGCCAAAGGGGGATAATATACAGGTGAAAGTAAACCGGATTCTGAATGAGGAAGGAGAGGAGATGGACTCTGCGCCTCATCCGAAGCAGGTTTTGTATATCGATCTGGGATGTGCCCTGGATTTATATGATATTTTGAGAAGAAAAGAGGAGGAGTAGGACATGGCAAAAGATCGTTATGTTGCGTATGTGGGGACGTATACTCATGGCAACAGTGTGGGTATTCACATATTTGATATAGATTCCGACACATGGACGATGAAGGAGAGAAAGGTGATTCCGATTAACAATCCGTCGGATGTGCTGGTGTCCAATAATGGGAAGTATCTGTACGCTATTGCGGATCTTGGCGTAAACGCATACCGCATTCTGGAAGACGGTGATCTGGAATTTATTAACAGCAGATGGACCGGCGGTATCCGGGGCTGTTACCTGGAGACGGATCCGCAGGACAGATTCCTTTTTGAGTGCGGCTACCATGACGGACGTATTTCTGTGATGCGGCTGAATGAGGATGGTTCCGTGGGAGAGATCGCGGATCGTGTATTTCATAAAGGGATCGGCCTGAGCATTACAGACCGCCGTTCTATGCCCCATGTTACCTGTGTGAAGCTGACACCTGATTTCAAAGGGCTTTTTGCCGTGGACAGCGGGCTGGATCAGGTAAAGGTTTATGATATTGATTATGACACCGGAGAGCTTCGGCTGAATGATATTATCCGCTGTGATCTTGACAGTGGTCCGAGAATGGTCCGCATTGACAAGCAGCGCAAGTATATTTATGTGCTCGGAGAGATAAATAACCGTGTCTGTGTGTACAAGGCAGTTCCTGACAATGTAAAGATCGGAAAAGATGTGTTTGAACCCATTCAGAAAATTTCTACAGTGAATGAGGGGCAGAATCAGCAGGCTGCCGCTTCCGGAATTGAGTTTTCCGAGGATGGAAAGCATCTGTTTGTGACCAATGCCGGCATTAATTCCGTAGTTGTCTATGAGGTGGATGAAAGCACCGGACTGCTTACCAGACTCTGCAATATCAAGTGCAGCGGCGATTATCCGAAATCAATTGTTCCCATGCCGGACAACAGACATTTCGTGGTGCTCAGCCATAACACAGATGAAATATTTGTTTATGATATGGATTACGAAAAGAAGTGCTATCTGATGAGCGCGAAGCCGATTAAGATTGAGCAGCCCAACAGTATTTATATTCATAAGCTGAAATAAGAGGATATCATTTTGAAAATAAAAAAAGGAATTTTATTTTTTACAGTTCCTGTTTTTGCAGCAGGAATATTAAGTGGATGCAGACCGGATAACCCGTCTGCATCTTCTTCGTACGCAAGCACATTTTCTGAAGATCAGACAGAGGAAGCTTTTTCCGCAGAACCGGAAACGCAGGAGGTATCCGGGGAAGCTTCGGCAGAAGGCCAGACAGCGGAACCGGAAGAACAGCAGGAGACAGAACAGGTGGAAGAACAGCAGACGGCGGAAAATAAAAAGCTGGTGGTAATTGACCCCGGACATCAGGAAAATGGAAATTCAGAAAAAGAACCGGTGGGTCCCGGAGCATCGGAGATGAAGGCAAAGGTATCCGGCGGAACTTCCGGAGTTTCCACCGGAGTGCCGGAGTATCAGCTGACTCTCGAGCTGTCTCTGAAGCTGAGAGATGAGCTGAAGTCCCGGGGATATGAAGTAATTATGATCCGCGAAACAAATGATGTGAATATTTCCAATGCGGAGCGGGCGGCTGTAGCCAACGAGGCCGGAGCGGATGCGTTTATCCGTGTTCATGCCAATGGTTCGGAGAACAGCAGCGCTAATGGATGCATGACGATCTGTCAGACTCCATCCAACCTCTATAATGGAGATCTGTACGGGGAAAGTTATGCTCTGTCGGAACATGTGTTGGATGAGCTGACAGCGGCTACCGGCGCGAAGCGGGAGCGGGTCTGGGAAACGGACAGTATGAGCGGAATCAACTGGGCGTCTGTTCCCACTACAATTGTCGAAGTGGGATATATGACAAATCCGGATGAGGATCAGAGGATGCAGACGGATGAGTATCAGAATCAGATTGTTCAGGGGATTGCCAATGGAATAGACGCTTATCTGGGGCTGTAGTGTAAAAAACGGCATAGTTTTATGGGGGTATGTGCATTTGCCGGCAGAAGAAAACTTGACAAATACTTTATAATAGTTCAAAATAGTATTGGTGAGAGCGGAGGATATGTACAGCAGAGTTCTGGCAGAGCGGGTACGTATATTGAAGGAGACGCCGGAGGGAGTAGAACATATGTGTAAGGAAATGGATAAACTGTATAATGAAGGAGTAGAGTTTGGAAAAGAACAGGGGATTGCGATCGGAGAAAGAAGCATGAAAAGAGAAATTGTGCTGTCGCTGTCGGAAATGGGGACGTCGGCGGAGAAGATCGCCCAGGCTGTGAAGGAGAGTGTCAGCCGTGTGAGAAAGTGGATCGATGAGAGCGAGGATCCGGTGCAGGAAAAGAGTTTATAATTTTTTGAGAACAGGAATATTGTTCTGGATTCTGATCCATTATCCGGAAAGTGCGGATAAAGAAGAAGCAGATAAATAAAACTTATAAATAATGACGGAAAATCAGAATGATTCTGAGATTTCCGTCATTTTTATCAGGTAAAATATTCCTGAAAATTTCAGGGTTCGTAAAAATTTTTCAGATTCTCTATCCTGGCGGACATATTTAACATCAGCAGATCCAGAATGGTCAGCGCCGCCATGGATTCCACCACAACCACTGCACGGGGAACAATAATGGGATCGTGCCGTCCTTTAATGCTGATCTCAACAGGAGTGCCGTCACGTTTTACTGTATGCTGGGGGCGGGCGATGGAAGGCGTCGGCTTGATGGCTGCCCGGAAAACAATGGGAGAGCCGTCGCTCATGCCGCCCAGGATCCCTCCTGCGTGATTGGTCGCTTTTGCAATCCGACCATTTTCGGTAATAAAAGCATCATTATTTTCAGAACCTTTCATGGAAGCGGCTTCAAATCCGGAGCCGATCTCAAAGCCCTTGACAGCGCCGATGGAAAAAACCGCCTTTGCCAGAGAAGAGTCCAGCTTGTCAAATACTGTCTCACCGATGCCTGCAGGCATGCCTGTGATGACGCATTCCACAATGCCGCCGGAAGAATCCTGGTCAGCCATGCACTGATTCAGATATTCCTGAGCCGCTGCGGCCGCGGAAGCATCCGGCATATAGAGCGGATTGGCTGAGATTTCCCGCTCATTGAAGCGGTTCTCGTCAATGGAAACCGGACCGATGGACTTTGTATAAGTCAGAAGCCGGATTCCCATTTCATTTAAAATCTTCGAAGCAACCGCTCCGGCGGCAACACGTCCGATGGTTTCGCGGCCGGAGGAACGGCCGCCGCCCCGGTAATCCCGGAAACCGTACTTTGCGTCAAAGGTGTAATCGGCGTGTCCCGGACGGTAGTAAGAGGCGATTTCGCTGTAATCTTTTGACTTCTGATTTTCGTTGCGTACAATCAGGGAGATGGGAGTTCCGGTTGTTTTTCCGTCAAAAGTTCCGGACAGAATTTCCACCTGGTCGCTTTCTGTTCTGGGGGTAGAATACTTTGACTGGCCGGGCTTTCTCCGGTCTAGGAACTTCTGGATATCCTCTTCGCTGAGCGCAAGCCCTGCGGGGCAGCCGTCGATCACAACGCCGACTCCTTTTCCGTGGGATTCCCCCCATGTGGATATTTTAAAAATTGTTCCGAACGTAGAACCTGCCATTCTGGAATTTCCTCCCTTGATTTTTGATTTATGATAGAGTACATTATAAAGGATAAATTTGTAAATTGCAAATTAAGGATATTATTGTGAACAGTGAATTAAGGAGATTTTTATGTACAGAATATTGAAAAAAGACGGCCGCGCCAAGCGGGGAGAACTGACCACTGTCCACGGAACCGTACAGACGCCGGTGTTTATGAATGTGGGAACGGCAGCTGCCATTAAGGGAGCGGTGTCCACGGATGATCTGCGGCAGATCAAGACACAGATTGAACTGTCCAATACCTACCACCTGCATGTCCGGCCGGGAGATAAGCTGATCCGTGATCTTGGCGGCCTGCACAAATTTATGGTATGGGATAAGCCGATTCTTACAGATTCAGGCGGATTCCAGGTGTTTTCCCTGGCAGGTCTGCGTAAGATTAAGGAAGAGGGAGTTCATTTCCACTCTCATGTAGACGGACGGAAGATTTTCATGGGACCCGAAGAGAGTATGCAGATTCAGTCTAATCTGGGATCTACGATTGCCATGGCTTTTGATGAATGTCCTCCGGCGCTGGCGGACCGCAGTTATGTGAAGCCTTCCGTGGAGCGGACTACCCGATGGCTGATGCGCTGCAAGGCGGAGATGAACCGGCTGAATTCTCTGGAGGATACCATCAATCGGAATCAGCTTCTGTTTGGCATTAACCAGGGAGCTGTCTACGACGATATCCGGATTGAACATGCAAAACAGATTACGGAAATGGATCTGGACGGTTATGCTCTGGGCGGTCTGGCAGTGGGGGAAAGTCACGAAGAGATGTATCATATTCTGGATGTGACAGTGCCTCATCTTCCGGAGGATAAGCCTACTTATTTGATGGGAGTGGGAACGCCGGCCAATATTCTGGAAGCAGTGGATCGGGGCGTGGACTTTTTTGACTGCGTTTATCCCAGCAGAAACGGACGCCACGGTCATGTGTATACCAATCACGGAAAAATGAATCTGTTCAATCAGAAGTATGAGCGGGATATGCGTCCCATTGAGGAGGGATGCGGCTGTCCGGCCTGCCGGACCTACAGCCGGGCCTATATCCGGCATCTGCTGAAGGCGAAGGAGATGCTGGGAATGCGTCTCTGTGTGCTTCATAATCTGTATTTTTACAATACTATGATGGAAGAGATCCGGGATGCCATCGATGAAGGACGGTATCAGAATTATAAGGCAGAGAAATTATATCGGATGAAGCAGGGGGAACAGTGACAAGAAAGTAAAAAAATGTTGAAAATAGCTTGAACTATCCCGGCTAATTGTGTAGAATGTAAAAGATATTGAGACATGTGCAGTTTCAAATAAATAAGATAAACAAAAACAGGAGGAAATTTTTATGCACGTATTGACTACTTCCGGCGGTGCAGGAGGAGGGGCTACAGGTATCATTATCTGGGTGGTCATCCTGGTGGTGTTCATGTTTGTATTCATGATCCGTCCCCAGAGAAAAGAGCAGCAGAGAAAGAATGATATGATGTCCAAAATGGCAGTAGGTGATACCGTATGCACCACAGGCGGATTTTACGGTACGATTATTGATATTCAGGATGATCTGGTTATTGTGGAGTTTGGCAATAACAAGAACTGTCGTATTCCCATGCAGCGTGCTGCGATTGCGCAGATTGAGAAAGCGGAAGACGCGATCGAGGAGAGCAAGTAAGTTCTGAAAAGAGAAAGGAGCAGGTGAGATATTTCATTTCACAGGCTCTTTTTGTTTTTTCGATATTTCTGCCGGCGGTGTGAGAGGCGGATCGGATGTCTTTCAGGCGGGCTGTTACAGGAAAGATACTACTTGAAATCAGCAACAATTTATACTATCATAAGTAGATAAGCGTGAAATGGGAGGATCTGATGATGAAATTTCAGGTTGGAGTAATTGCCGGAGACGGCATTGGACCGGAAATTGTCGCCGAGGCGCAGAAGGTATTGAACTGCATCGGCCGGAAGTTCGGTCATGAATTTATTTATGAAGATATTCTGATGGGAGGCTGTTCCATCGACGCCACAGGCGTTCCGCTGACCGACCATGCCATAGAGCAGGCGCTGGCTTCGGATGCGGTGCTGATGGGATCCATTGGTGGAAATACCAGCACGTCTCCATGGTATAAGCTGCCCCCGGAGTTAAGACCGGAGGCCGGGCTTTTAAAGCTTCGCAAGTCCCTGAATCTTTTTGCGAATCTGCGTCCCGCATATCTCTATGAAGAGCTGAAGGAGGCCTGTCCCCTGAGAGATGATATTATCGGGGACGGCTTTGATATGATGATCATGAGAGAACTGACCGGAGGGCTTTATTTCGGAGCCAGAAAGACAGAGAAAGTGGACGGCGTGATGACTGCTGTGGATACTCTTACCTATAATGAGAATGAAATCCGCAGAATAGCCGTGAAGGGATTCGAGATCGCCATGAAGCGCCGGAAAAAGGTGACCAGTGTAGATAAGGCGAATGTACTTGATTCTTCCAGACTCTGGAGAAAAGTGGTTGAGGAAGTGGCTGCGGATTATCCGGAGGTTACATATGAGCATATGCTGGTGGACAACTGCGCCATGCAGCTGGTAAAGGATCCGAAGCAGTTTGATGTGATTCTGACGGAGAATATGTTCGGCGATATTCTGTCAGATGAGGCCAGTATGGTAACCGGATCGATCGGAATGCTCTCCAGCGCAAGCCTGAATGATACAAAGTTCGGACTGTATGAGCCCAGCGGCGGCTCCGCTCCGGATATTGCAGGAAAAGGGATCGCCAATCCCATCGCGACCATTCTTTCTGCGGCGATGATGCTGCGCTATTCTTTTGATCTGGACAAAGAGGCGGATGCGGTGGAGAACGCGGTCAGACAGGTGTTAAAGGACGGTTTCCGGACAATTGATATCATGCCTCAGGAGGAGGAGAAAAAGTCTTCTGTAGAGCTGGTGGGAACCGCGAAGATGGGCGACCTGATCTGCGAGAGATTATAATCGGCCGGAAGAGGATTCCGCCGTTGGATTTGAAATTGAGGGGCGAAGTATTTCTGTCCCGGTACTTATAAAAAATAGAAGGAAAAGGAGAAATCAGAAATGAGAAGTGACAATGCAAAATCGGGAATGCAGCAGGCACCCGCAAGATCCCTGTTTAACGCGCTGGGCTACACAAAGGAAGAGCTTGACCGGCCCCTGGTAGGTATCGTGAGCTCTTATAATGAGATCGTACCCGGCCATATGCACCTGGATAAGATTACAGAGGCAGCCAAACTTGGTGTTGCCATGGCGGGAGGAACCCCCATCGTGTTCCCCGCTATCGCTGTGTGTGACGGTATCGCCATGGGACATGTGGGAATGAAATATTCTCTGGTAACCCGTGACCTGATTGCGGATTCCACAGAGTGTATGGCTCTGGCGCATCAGTTCGACGCCCTGGTTATGATTCCCAACTGTGATAAAAACGTGCCGGGTCTTCTGATGGCTGCGGCAAGACTGAATATTCCTACCGTATTTGTCAGCGGCGGTCCGATGCTGGCAGGTCATGTGGACGGCAAGAAGAGAAGCCTTTCTTCCATGTTTGAGGCTGTTGGTTCTTATGAGGCCGGACTGATGACGGAGGAAGAGGTAACAAATTTTGAGCGGAATGTCTGCCCTACATGCGGATCCTGCTCCGGTATGTATACCGCTAACTCCATGAACTGTCTGACTGAGACCATCGGTATGGGACTTCCCGGAAATGGAACCATTCCGGCGCCTTATTCCGCAAGAATCCAGCTGGCAAAGCATGCAGGTATGGCTGTTATGGATATGTGGAGAAAGAATATCCGTCCTCTGGATATTATGACAAAAGAGGCGTTTATGAATGCTCTGACCATGGATATGGCTCTGGGATGTTCTACCAATACGATGCTTCATCTGCCTGCAATTGCTCATGAGGCAGGCGTTGAGCTGGATCTTGATATCGCCAATGAGATGAGCGACAGAACACCGAATCTCTGCCATCTTGCTCCGGCAGGTCCGACTTACATGGAGGATCTGAATGAAGCCGGCGGTATCCGGGCAGTCATGGCGGAACTGAACAAACTGGGACTGCTGAATACAGACTGTATGACAGTAACAGGAAAGACAGTCGGCGAAAATATTAAAGGCGCGGTAAACCGCAATCCGGAAGTAATCCGTCCCATTGACAATCCTTACAGCAAGACCGGCGGTATTGCTGTACTGAAAGGAAACCTGGCGCCTGATTCCGCTGTTGTAAAGCGTTCCGCAGTTGCACCGGAGATGCTGGTTCATGAAGGACCGGCCCGTGTATTTGACTGTGAAGAGGATGCGATTGCGGCGATTAAGGGCGGCAAGATCCATGAGGGAGATGTAGTTGTAATCCGCTATGAGGGACCGAAGGGCGGTCCGGGCATGAGAGAGATGCTGAATCCCACATCCGCTATTGTCGGCATGGGTCTTGGCTCTACAGTAGCTCTGATCACAGACGGACGTTTCTCCGGCGCTTCCAGAGGAGCTGCCATCGGTCATGTGTCTCCGGAGGCGGCTGTGGGCGGCCCGATTGCTCTGGTGGAGGAAGGCGATATTATTCAGATTGATATCAATGCCAACACTCTGAATATGAAGGTGTCTGACGAAGAGATTGCAGAGAGAAGAGCAAAATGGCAGCCGAGAGAGCCCAAGGTGACTACCGGTTATCTGAAACGCTACCAGGCTATGGTAACGTCCGGCAACACAGGAGCGATCCTTAAGGTTCCGGGAAATGATTAATTAGATTTCATATAATAAACGTATATACGACAGAACAGTCTGTGTGAGACGGACAGTAGAAAAGGGGAACTTGGAATTATGCAGTTGACAGGAGCTGAGATCGTTATAGAGTGTTTGAAAGAGCAGGGAGTGGATACCGTATTCGGCTATCCCGGCGGTGCGATTTTGAACGTATATGATGAATTATATAAGCACAGCGATGAGATCCGTCATGTGCTGACCTCTCATGAACAGGGTGCGTT
>CAMLYL010000012.1 GCA_946491665.1 uncultured Lachnospiraceae bacterium
GCATTCGCCCTATAAGCCGCCGAAATCGAAAAGCATCTTACATGCAAGCATGACGCCTCTTCGCTCCTCTTTGCTCCGCAGTGCAAAGCTCGATTCCGCTCCGCTGCATCTCGCTTTCCGGGCATTCGCCCTATAAGCCGCCGAAATCGAAAAGCATCTTACATGCAAGCATGACGATGCTTTTCGCTTCCGCCGCCTTGCACTGCTCATTGCTATACGATAAAGTTATCAATTAATCGAGTTTTGCCGATGTAGACGGCGATGGCTACGAGAGCGGGTGATTTGATTTCGGGGATCTGCTGCATGGTCAGTCCGTCTACGGCTTTCACGTAGTCGATTTTTGCCAGGGGCTCGGTCTGAATGTTTGCTTTCATTGCTTCGACCAGTTTTGCCGCATCGGTTTCACCCTCTTCTACCATTTTCTGTCCCATAAAGATGGTTTTGCTCAGGATCAGAGCCGCTTTGCGCTCTTCTTCTGATAAATAAGTATTTCTGGAGCTTTTTGCCAGTCCGTCTTCTTCGCGGACGATGGGACAGCCGATGATCTCCAGATTCATGTTCAGATCTTCTACCATATGCTTTACAACCGCGAGCTGCTGGGCATCCTTCTGACCGAAATAAGCCCGATCCGGCTGAACAATGTTGAAAAGCTTCGTCAGAACTGTGCAGACGCCCCGGAAATGAACCGGACGGGAAAGCCCGCAGAGCTCTTCGGTCAGCACGGACATGTCCACATAAGAGCAGAAGCTGTCTGTATACATTTCAGAAGGTTCGGGATGGAAAATCAAGTCTGCTCCGAGACTCTCACAGAATGCACTGTCTTTCTCGAGATCTCTGGGGTAGCTGGCCAGATCCTCGGATGGTCCGAACTGCATGGGATTGACAAAAATGCTGACAACTACCTTATCATTATTTTCCCGTGCCTTCGTAATCAGACTTCCGTGTCCCTCATGGAGATAACCCATTGTGGGAACAAAGCCGACGCTCAGATCCTGCTTTTTCCAGCCGGATACTATTTCTTTTACTTCTTTAATGGTGGATACTATTTTCATTTTCTGTTTCCTTTCCTGCCGGGTGACCTGTCTCTCTGTTTCTCAGAATAACAGGAGTTCTTCTGTTCTTCCCGTATTAATAATTAAGCGTTTTTCTCTTTTGTCAAAGCTTCGATGACCTCGTCGGAAATTTTGTAGGTATGCTCCGGCGCAGGGAACGTTCCAGCTTTAACTTCCTGCATATAGTCGGCAAAAGCCCTGCTCATCACTTCGCCCACATTGGCAAACTGCTTTACGAATTTCGGAACATAGTCTGTAAACATCCCCAGCATGTCCTGATAAACCAGAACCTGTCCGTCACAGCCTGCTCCGGCGCCGATACCGATGGTGGGAATGCTGACAGTATCCGTAATAATTTCAGCCAGTCTTGCGGGAATTCCTTCCAGAACTACCATGCAGGCGCCGGCTTCCTCCACGCGTTTCGCATCCTCAATCAGTGTGCGGGCCGCCTCGACGCTCTTCCCCTGTACCTTAAATCCGCCGAATGCATTGACAGACTGGGGAGTCAGACCGATATGGGCGCAGACCGGAATATCAGCCTCCACAATGGCTTTTATCTGCGGACAAACTCTTGCGCCGCCTTCGAGCTTCACCGCATTAGCTCCCGCTTCCTTCATAAATCTTCCTGCATTCTTTACAGCGTCGTACACCGAAGTCTGGTAAGACATAAAAGGCATATCCCCAAGAATCAGAGCATTTTTTGCGCCCCGGCTGACTGCTGCTGTATGGGCAATCATATCCTCCATGGTTACAGGCAGCGTATTCTCATACCCAAGCATGGTATTTCCCAGAGAATCCCCTACCAGAAGGATCTCAACGCCTACTGCGTCCATCAGCTTTGCTGTGGAATAATCATAGCAGGTAAGCATGGTGATCTTATTATTCTCTTCTTTCATTTTTTTCAATGTTGCGACTGTTGTTTTCATTGCTGAAATTCCCCTTCCATCATCGTGTAATCCCTTTCAGGATGTTTTTGTCTGGCGACCTTCAAAACCTGCCCGGATAAGACCCGGTATACCTCTCTGCTCTCCCCGGAAAGGCAGGACAAATGCTCTCTCACAGTAGCAATGTCGTTTCTCTCAACAGGCCCGGTCAGCGCCTGAACCGTACCGCAGGCAGCAATATTTTCTGTATTCCCCCGAATCAGAGGCATCAGAGCCTTATGAGCATTCTCCGCCGAAAAACCGCAGTCACCGAGCAGTTCCTCGCAGAGATTCACAAGACCCACATAGAGATTGCTGGCCATAGCCGCCGCCGCATGATAGCGGACTTTATCCCGGGCGCAGATTGTCTCCACCGTATTGCCGAATCCCTCAAACATGGCTTTCAGTTCCGCCAGGTACCTTTCGTCTCCTTCAATGGTAAAAAAGGCACCTGAAAGTTCCTGATAAGAATTGTATTTATCATTTACTGCCAAAAGTGGGTGAATGGAATAACCATATGCGTGACAACGCCCGATATCTGAAAAGACTGCAGAGCTCATGGCTCCGCTGCAATGAATTATAAGCTTATTTTGAATCGGAAGCATCTTCAGCTGCTCCCAGACAGAAACAATCGCCCCGTCGGGAACTGTAAGAAACAAAGCATCACTATCCTCAGCCAGATCTTTCAGCGAAAGATATTGCCTGGTATCTGTAAACTCTGCCGCTTCCTGTGCCGTGTGCGGGCTGCGGCTGTAGTAACCCGTCACATGTTCTCCGCGCTCGGTTAGATATTTCCCCATAGAGAAACCGACTTTCCCTGCGCCAACAAAACCAATGTTCATAAGCATCCCTCCATTTCCGCAATGGCGGGACAGTGAAGTCTCGTTTGTCTTTTCCGACAATATAAGCTCCGATCAAAATAAAAAATCATCCGGTACAGTTTCTTTTCAGAATACCATCCGCAGATGATTATACTACACCGGATAATTAAAGTAAATTAAAAAATTTGCGAATTTACGCCATCATATTTTTATATTCAGATTTCCATCGGCTGACCAGTTCCTCCTGCTTGGATTTCCAGTCAAAAGCTTCCGCTGCCTGAGAGGCTTTCCGGCGCTCCACATAATACTCCGGCCGATCCGATATTTCCGTCAGGTAATTCAGCGCATCCCGCATAGCCGCGAAATTCAGATCCATCCCCTGCTCCTCCAGCGAATCATCCTCCCCCTGATAATTCATGGCGCAGAGATATGCCTGACGGGTCTGATCATTTTTCCGGAGATGATATGCGCCCGCGAACATCTTCGCCGCTTCCGGGAACAAAAACAGCCTTGCATACACCACACCCAGGTTATGCATAATATTGCCCCGAAGCTCCTCCGTCATCTGACGGGCATAGTCCGGCTGAAGAAGTTCCATATAAATATAGGCCGCCTGCCGGTATTTTTTTTCATCCAGCAGCAAATCACCCCGCATTTTCCGGCGTTCCATACCGGTTTTTCCCTTCATGGCTTCCAGCAGTCCGTGAATTCTTTCCAGATCCTGTTCCCCATAACTGCCTGACGCACGAAGGATCAGCTCCGCGCACTGGAATACATCTTTTGTGTTCCGGTACAGCTGCCTCAGCTTTCCAGCCAGCTCTTTGTATTGAAGTTCCCTTTCCAGCCAGGCAAACAGCTCTTCTCCCATCCAGTCATGATCAATCAGATAGGTATGCGTTTCCAGAAAATAACATAATTCTTCTATCGTATATAAATGTGTTGAAATCCTCTCATGGTAAAAAGGATTTGCGGCTTTTCTGTTCTCAATCAGACGGAACATACATCACGACCTCCTCTCTGACACGTATCCTCATCTCCGGATCCCACTATCCGGTCACGATGGGAAATTCCCAGACTTTGCCGGAAGGCTCAAACAGTTCTCCAAAGCCGTCATCCTCCACCCGGAGAACAACTTTTGTTCCGCTGACGGGAACTGCCTTTACAGAAAGACGAATGCTTCCCGCATCCCGTTCCGGAAGATAATCCAGAGTACAATTCTCAATCCGGGCATTCAGTCTTTCTCTGACTCTTACCCAGACTTCCAGCCGGGGATCTTCATCATACATCAGGTAATAAGTCTCTGTAGGAGCAAACCAGTTCTCTCCCAGCTGTGTCAGCCGGAGAAAATAAGGTTCCCCGTTTTTGAGAAGTTTCAGAGAAATCTCACCGTGCAGTTTATAGAAACAATCATAGTAATAATGCCAGCCCTCTGTTACTTCATTGCGGTAGGCTGCCAGACAGGCGCCCCTGGTATAGAGATTTTTCCCCTTGAATACCCGCTTGTTGGGGCCGATTACCCGCAGAGATTCCCGCAGCCAGTCACCGTCAAATCCGTCTCCTATAAAATACACGCCGGAGATAATTTTTTTCATAAAGGCTTCCCGGAGAATATTGGCAAAAAACTCATCTTTGCCGTCCGGCTGATCCAGCAGATACCCGGGAACCGTCCACTCCCTCCTTTCGGAAGTCACTCTCTTGACAGTTCCCATACCGTCCGTATGAAGTATAAGTGAAAAAATCTTATCATTCTGAAAATCAAAAAGAGCGACATCGTGCATTCGGATGGAAGGATCCTGATGATACGTATGGGCGAAAAAACTTTCGCCGTAATCCATCAGCCGGAAATGGTCCGGCGCAAAGCCAAGTTCCTTCTGTACATATCTGAAAAGCTCAACAATATCATCTGTAATCTGCGGCACAGTAACCGCCAGGTAAGGATCCATATGTTCCAGATCATATCGTTCCCGAAAGCGGATGAGGCGGCGCAGGAACTGCACCAGCATATTTCTGCAGATCACATTATCCGGTATCTGGGAACCGAGATAAAGATCTGAAAAGAACGACCCGTCCGTCCGGTCCTGCCGCCGCAGCGCCTCATCACCATAGAAATAATTTCCCTGGCCGGTACAGAATACAGCCGCAGGAATCTGGTAATGTTCTTCTCCGGGCACGGAGGAAACTGTTTCTACTTCCTGCATTCCCTCATGGAACAGACTTACCATAGCTCTCTCGTTATTCAGATCAATTCCGATAAACAACTTTTCCTGTGCCACTTTTTACTCCTTCACCGGTATGAACAGCGCATCCGCCATATCTGACAGCTTTGCATATTCATACTGGGCTTTTGTATCCAAACGGGTATCCCCAAACGCCGCCAGCCTGCCGGTACGTGTATCGGCCAGAAACGGCTCCGGTTCCTTTCGTTCTCTGTCTCCTGCAGTCTGCACATTTCCGTCCACATCCACGATGGAGTAGGAAATACGTTCTCCCGGCAGTATACGCAGCGGAAATGTATACATTCCCGGCAGAACCTCCCTCATAGCCTCACGCACGCCGCCCGGAAGCATAATATACAGCGCCCGGTCCGGCGCATCAAAGCAGGTTGCTACCGAAAGATTCATCAGAAGATATTTTCTCCGAAGATCAGGCGCAATCTCTTCATAAAAATCAAAATATATTCCTTCAAACAGATTTCTTTTCAGAATCCGTTCTGCAATTTCTTTATAAGCCTCCGTGTCTCCGGACAAATATCGTTTCAGGAAAGCCGTTTCACAGAAAAGATTCAGCCTGCCGTGTCTGGAAATCTGTTCTCCCAGAAAATGATATACGGAATCCTGAAGCGGATAGTCCTTCATCAGAAAGCTCCGGGACAGAATGGTGACGTACGCAGTCAGCAGTCCCTCCGATTCCGGATCTTCCAGAAGTATCTGAAAAATCTCTCCGTGCCGTTCTCCCAGGTATCCGGTGAACAGCATACGAACCATGATCTGCTGGGCACAGGCAAGACGGAATGACTGCTTTCCGGATGCCGTCTGAAGCAGCAGATCCGTCATTTCATCGATAGAACCGGCCATCCGCGAAAGTCTCGCCGCGTCATAGTCCGCTTTCTGCCCTGCAATCTCCCCGCTCTCCGGCAGAGGCCGGTCATTCTCCGGCCCATAAATGCTGTTTCCTGTCAGCATCTTGCTCAGCCTGCAGCCATCCTTCGTTGTATATAAAACGCCGCTGGTATCCTCATACAAAATTACATATGGACGCCGATAAAGATAAATATAAGCCTGCCCCTCCTGAATTACAGTCCTCTGACGAACGGTCTCGGGAACATTCTGCAGCACACGTACAGCAGAAACATTTCCGCCCATGGTATGCACCTTATAACAGCACTCAGACTCTTTTTTGATCTGATCCCATTCCTGCCGGTCAGTCATCCGGCGAAGCTCTTCATATATAATAGCCAGATCATCATTCATGTGGCCCTGGCACAGTTCTTTTACAGCAAAGTTCTTTACCATAACCATGTAAGCAGGCCAGTCCTTTTCCAGACGGCGCCTGTTCCTTACAATATAGGCAAACAGCATGGCTTTTTTCCTGGCGGGAAGAGAACTGTTCATGGAAAAATAGCGGATTACCTCTTTGGGCAGTTCTCCCATGGCGCGGCTCCAGGACAGCAGATATGCCTCGTAAAGCCCTGCGATCTTCAGCTTCTGCTCAATTCCCCTCTGAAACCACGGGAAAAAAGTCTGACCATACCTGTTGGTATGAATCAGATACACACAGATCGTTTTGACGATCCCTCCATCTCCGAACTGCTTATAACAGCGGGTCAGCACACGCATATAACTTCTGCTGAAGGTCTTCTGTCCCACTGCCATGCTCTGAATCAGAAGTGACAGCATCCCTGTCAGCAGATTGTGCTTTGTCATCCATCCGATCATACGATAATCAAAAGCTTCCTGACTGTTCAGAAGCTCCGGGTTTTCTTTTAAAATCAAGGCAGCTTCCAGAAAAAAGACGGGACTTGTACAGCCGCTCTCCGTCATGAAACGGCGGATGGCCTGATATTTTCGCCCGGGATTCCTCTGAAGACTTTCATCTGTCTGAAACAGAATCCAGCTGACCAGAGGGTGTCCGCGGTGTTTCAAATGCACTTCTTTTATCTTTGCCAGCAGATCATTGCCGGTTTCCCCGTCTCTCCAGGCAGACAGATACTGATAAAAAGCTCCCAGCGGAGTTCTGGCGCTGCGGATATTTCTCGGAACCTCCGCCAGCTGCTCCTTAGCGCTGTCAAGTTCTCCCGCACTCAGATAAACAAATGCCCTGCAGAGAGTCAGCCAGCGGCTGTCCGGCTGCAGTTCTCTGGCCTGTCCGATCAGTTCCAGAGTCTCCTCCTTCCATTCCGGCCCGGTTTTCTCTCCGAGACGACAGGCAATGTAAGCCTTCTCCATGGCGGCATCGATCTGTCTTCTTTTCCAGGCAATGGTATGTTCCGGAGATTCCTCCCGCGAAACTGCCGTAATCACAATTTCCTCTTTCTGGAAACAATTCTCTAATGTAATAACTGCGTAATTCCTGCCCCTGTGCATCAGCCGGGGGATAATCTGTACAAGAACCTCCGTATGCTTCCCCCGGAAATCATACATCTGCAGCTGCTTCTTCTCTAATTTCACAAAAGACGCATCACAGGAAATATGTATATCGATATTACCCCATTCCGACTTCCTGATCTTCAGCAGATCATCCGACGGATGTTCTCCCACCTGGAAATTCAGCTCATGCGTTTCCAGCGAAAAACGAGCGCGTTTCTTTTTCCCTGAGGCAATCAGGAACTCCTCCATCTCATGGGAACTGCAGCGGATTTCTGTCAGTCCGTGGTACAGAAGCGTATAAAACTCTGCATTTTCATGAAAAATATTGCAGAAGAACGGAGAAGCAAAAACCTTCAGAGCTTCCTCCCAGTTCAGGGACGCCAGATTTGTAAAGTCATTCAGCGTCTTAATACGTCCAATCGAAGAAGGCAGATAGTGACGGGTCATCTGCGCCCGGTAAGGCAGCAGGTATTCTCCGCAGCTTGCGGTTACCACAAAGCATCCTGTTTCCTCCTCGCCCTCCGCTGCCTGACTTCCGAAATAGGTAAATCGGATCTCCGCTGACGTTCCCTCGAACTCTGCAGTTTCTACCTGAATATGAGGATTCTCACAGGTAACGATTCCGCGAACGGAACGATCCGAGCTGCTCTGTATCCGAAAAGAGCCGCAGTAATCCTCCTTTTCAATCACAGAAAAGCAAAGCTCCTCCTGATCAAACAGAAGTACCGGACTGTCATATTCAAATTTTCCCCGGATCAGATCCTGAATCTTTCGCCGCATGACTGGTATTTCAAGGCCATATAAAAAAGGCATGGCCTTTTTCCCCTTGTATCAATATTATAATTTAGTATATAATAAATCTGCATTTCATGCAATGCGGTTATTTATAAAGGTTGGGGAATACAGATTATGATACGATCTATACAGAGCTTTATAAAAAATTATTCCATGCAGACAAAGGCCTCCGGCAAATGGATTCTGTTTGCCATTCTTTCCGGTATTATCATCGGATTCGTCGGAACTGCATTCTGTTACGGTATGAACGCAGTAACCACCATTCGGCTTCAGCACCCCTGGCTGATTTTTCTGCTTCCTGCCGGCGGACTTGCCATTGTAGGACTTTATCATCTGCTCCATGACGAAAAGGATACCGGCACCAACCTGGTCCTGTCCGCAATTCAGTCCAACGACAAGATCCCTCTGCGGATGGCGCCGCTGATTTTCATATCTACTCTGATCACCCATCTGTTCGGCGGTTCCGCGGGACGTGAAGGCGCCGCGCTGCAGCTTGGGGGAAGCATCGGCCACGCTCTGGGAAAACTGTTCCGCTTTGACGATAAAGATCAGCATATCATGATCATGTGCGGCATGAGCGCCGCCTTCTCCGCCCTGTTCGGGACACCGCTGGCAGCGGCAATTTTTTCCATGGAAGTAGTCAGCATCGGCATCATGCACTACGCGGCCCTTGTTCCATGTGTGATCGCCGCGCTGATCGCCCACGGCATTACCCTGTCTTCCGGCATTGCTCCTGAGCGATTTGATCTGGGAGCAATTCCTGATTTTTCTGTCAGAACAGCTGTTATCATCGGCATTTTAGCAGTACTCTGCGCAGTGGTCAGTGTTATTTTCTGCATTATTCTGCATACGGCAGAACGTTTCTACAAACGATTTTTTAAAAACGCATATCTCCGTGCCGCAGCAGGCGGCGGTATTGTAATCCTTCTGACTCTTCTGGTGGGCAATCAGACATATAACGGAACAGGAATGGATGTTATTGAACACTGCATTACTGCAGGAACGGTTTTCCCCCTGGCTTTTCTGCTGAAGATGATTTTTACAGCCGCCACTCTGGGCGCCGGATACAAAGGCGGAGAGATCGTTCCGAGTCTCTGCATCGGCGCCGCCTTCGGCTGTCTGTTCGGAAATCTCTCCGGCTTTTCCCCTGCCCTCTGTACCGCAGCAGGAATGGGAGCCGTATTCTGCGGAGTTACCAACAGCCCCATCACTTCCCTGATGATCTGCTTTGAGCTTTTCGGTTTTGAAGGAATGCCTTATTATCTGATTGCCATCGCTTTAAGCTATATGACATCCGGATATTACGGACTTTACAGCAGTCAGAAAATCATCTATTCCAAATATAAAACGGAATATATTAACAGAAAAACCAATCATTAAGAAGCTTCCGCCATTGTGGCGGCCGCTGTATCCTGGTCATAATTGGCGCTCTGAGACTCCACAACAGTGATTCCCTCATATTCTCCGATCGCCCACTCCATACCTGCCGTTCTCTGCTGGGATGAGCTTGCCCGATTTCTATATCCTCTGTTTCTGCCGAATCTTTTCAGGATTCGAAGATTCCTTCTGTACATTTTTGCTGAATTATTTTATAATAATACAGATTTTAAACAGACGGAGGTTTCAGGTTTATGAGCAAAAAACAGAGCCCTTCCATGGACGCATGGTTAGAGGAAGCCAAAAAGGACGAAAGCGCCGGAAAAGTCGGCATGTACCTGATACATAATGGAGTGGTGCGGGAAACTGCCAAAGCAGTCGTACGGCAGACAGACGGAGATCCCCGGCCGGTATCCGGCATGTTCTTTTCCTATGACAGAGAAAAAGTGGATGCTGCCATTGAAGAAACTTACGGGCTGGACGGCATTTACTACATCCGTGTCTGGCTGAATGAGGGAGAACTGGAACTGGGGGATGACATCATGTATGTACTGATCGGCGGAGATATACGGCCTCATGTGATCGACGCCCTGCAGTTTCTGGTAGGAAAAATTAAAAACGAATGTGTAGTTGAGACAGAGAAAAAACAGGAAGCATGATAAATAAAAAATCCGGGAGAACCGCATGGAATTTGATATGCGGATCTTCCGGATTTTCATTAAATTCCGGCCTGTCTGACATCAGGGAACCTGCTGCCAGGTTCCCAAAATACAGATATTATGCCAGAATACGCGGAGTCATATTTTTCGCCAGGGGTTTTGACTTTGCATAAGGTTCCGGCGCTCCAAGTTCTTCCCAGCGATCCCGGAGATAATAGGACGGCATTACCTTATTCAGAATATGAAACTCATTTAAGTCATGATTCATAACTCCCAGACCCATTTCCAGCGGAAACATCTTTTCTACCTGTTCAGCCGGAAGCGGCAGCGTATCTCCCATCCAGTAGTGATTTCTCAGCACAAGGCCGTATGGCGTATCACGTCCGACTCCCACATACTGTCCTCCCATGGGACGTCCCTTTTCATCATACATAATCTGATCCCGGGGACCCAGCATACAGTGAGCATACAAAACCACACTGACGTCATCTTCATCTTTTGCTTTCGTAAGCTTTTCACCAAATAATTCATACGGGTCAATATAGGCCAGCGTAGCGTCTGTCGGCATGCCGCCTACAATTTCCCTGGAAAGATGTGTCTTTCCGGCTGCAGTTCCGTCCTCTTTACATTCTGCTCTCTTTTCCCACTCCGAATACAGATGTGCACCCGGATGCCACAGACGGTACTCATCCGTATTACAGTCCATCCCGAACCAGTGCTCCAGCATCGCGCCTGTACAGTTCTCAAGCAAAGAAAGAACCGCTACATGTAATCCCCCGCTGGACAGGCGCTCCACCCCGGTCTCAATCATCAATGGCGCCGTACTTAATAATGCATCACATTCTGAAAATCTCATGTTTCCTCCTCCTGTTTCTATAATCTTTTTTTATATGAACTATTATAAATCACAAATTCTCTCTGATATTATCGATAAGTGCAAAAAATATTGCACAAATTGCAATATAAGTTCTATAATAGAAAGACAGATGAAACCGTTTGTTCTTAAAATTTTGTTATTGAATAAGGAAATAATCATGACTACTCAGCAGATGAATTACTTTTTAACCCTTGCAAAGTTCTCCAACTATACAAAAGCCTCCAACGAATTGGGAATCTCCGTTTCTACGTTAAGCAGGCAGATCCTGGCAATGGAAGAAGAATTGAACGTACAGCTTTTTCAGCGGGATAATAAGAATGTTTCTCTTACAAGATGTGGACACTACATGCATCAGGAGCTGCAGCGCATTTATTGCCAGTATCAGACTATGGCTGAAAATGTCCGGAATATTTATCAGGGATATAACGGCGCTCTTTCCATTGGTATTCTGGATGATATTACCTTAAATGGCAAACTGCAGGAAGGTTTTGAGCGATTTAAGAGAAAACATTCGGATATCACACTCTCTCTTGAACGTGGTTCCTATCGTGGGTTGATCGATGGGCTTGTAAACGGGAAATATGACTGTATCATAAGTTTTTTGTTCGCGTTGGGGGAATACGATTTCCTGAAATATAAAATTATAGAAAAAATAACGGAGGGAATTATCATTTCTTCCAAAAATCCATTATCAAAATATGATTATTTTGATCTCTATGAATTTCGCAACCAGACATTTATTTTATTGGATAACACAGAAAACTCCTATATTGCCAACGAACCTCTGGCTGCCTTTAAAAAATATAACATCCATCCGAAAATTTTATATGCACCCAACCTGGATGCAGCACTACTGATGGTAGAAGCCGGAATGGGAATTGCGTTTTCCTATGGAAAGAGTGTTGGCTCCTATAATCCTTCTATGAAATTTCTTCCCATCAGAGAAAATGAACGCATGACCTTCAGTCCCAAGCTGGTATTGGCCTGGGATGAGAAGAATGATAATGCAGCTCTGCAAGCATGGAGCGAAACCTTCTAACAGCAGAAAATCCATTCCTGAGAGTTTTTCCCCACAGGAATGGATTCTGCAAAACTGTCAATATTTACTTAATATTTTTCTGTTTCCACCATCACCCGGCACTGCTTTTTATAGCAAGCAATACCATATTTTAAGATTGTATCGCAGTCATCCTCTTTTAACTGCTCTGTATATCCAGTGACTTCAATCTGCCTGAGCGCCTCCCGGCAGACTTCTTCCATCCTTGATTTCTCCGCATATTTTACTTCAATGATAATGCCGATCCCCTCGTCCTCGATCTCAATGGAAATATCACTGAAGCCGTCTCCGGCTTCCCGGTTGGAACGGACATACCAGTCTGTTTTATATCCTAATATTCCTAACAGAATACCATGGTAGAAATTTTCTTTTGTGGGCTTCCGGACAAAAGTATCCCGGATGCTGACAGTACGCCGAAGATAACCGGAAAACAGCTTTTCTACTTCCGGTGCATCCCCATTCTTCAGGGTATCGCAGAATGATCTGAAATACGCTCCATCCCCAGCAACATTCTTTACAAACATCTCCATGATCTGATCTTTGTAAATATTCCGGATCTCCATATTCGGAATCACGAGAGGATAACTGCCGCTACTGGGAGTTCCGCGATATGTCAGATATCCGGTCATAAAAAGCACGCTCCAGATATTTTCCATGGAATCATAAAGATTGTTATAGGTCAGCTCCTCATGAATTTCCTTTGTCACCGATTCGCCCGCAATCAGCGCTTCCATCTCTCTTTTTGTCACCCCGGCGTCCAGAGTCTCAATAAAATGTCTGACCACATCATTACTGCTGGTATTAGACCAGTAGTTTTTCGGTTCTGCATCAAGGTTATCCAGCAGTTCATCACAATAACTGATCACATCCCAGGGACAATAGACATCCGCATTGCCGAAACGGTATCCGTCATACCAGTCTTTTACGGTCTGGTATTTTTCAGAGAGTCCATAGTGCGCCAGCATTTTTCGTACTTCATCATCTGTAAACCCGAAATATTCATCAAAGCGGACGCTTGTAATAGACAGCACTTTCAGGTTATTTAATCCGGTAAAAATACTTTCTTTTGCCACTCTCAGGCAGCCGGTCAGCACAGCAAAATATAGACTGTCATTGGTTTTCAGCGCCTGCTGCAGAAGATTACGGATCAAAAGTACCATCTCATTATAATATCCATGTTCATTGGCTTTGGCTAACGGAACGTCATATTCATCAATCAAAATAATCGCCTTTTTGCCATAGTGCTTTTCCAGCAAGGCTGACAACACTTTCAGACTTCCCATAACTGCGGAATCTGACATGGCAAACATGGTTTGTCCGGTATCATCCACTTTAATTAACTGACGGTATATATTCTTTTCCTCCTCTGAAAGCCGTTCACTGGTCTTCAAAAAATCAAAGCGCAGAGCTTCTCTTCCAATTACGGAACACAACAGTTCGCGCGCCATTTTGAAATCTGCCCCGTCAACATCCTTCAGACTGATTGAGATCACCGGAAATTTTCCCATATACTCCTGACACAAAGCAGTTTCTTCTGAGATTCTCAGACCATCAAACAGGGATGGATCACTGCCGATTTCAAAAAAGCTTTTCAGCATACTCATATTCAGGGACTTTCCAAAACGTCTTGGGCGGGTAAAAAGATTCACTTCTCCCCACTGATCCAGCAGATTTTTGATCAGTATAGTTTTATCTATATAATAGAAGTCTCCCATAACAATTTTTTCAAAACTGTCTATTCCTATCGGTAGTTTTTTCCTTTTACGATCCATGCAGTCACATCCCTTCCCCGCTTTTTCTGTTATTTTATTATATCAGAATCTTTTCCTGTTTCAATCTTTTTTCTTTATGTTTGGCTTATACCGCTTTTATCTGCGTATTGATCCTTTCTAAAAAATTTCTCTGAAAAAATCCTGACATAACCGGTCCAGGACCTCTCTTTCCACCACCTCAATCGGCACTTTATCCAGATTATTTACCCAGTAAGTATAAGCGCCAATACACCCGGAAGAAATCATCTCCAACACCAGTTCTTCTTCCTTAATATCTATTTTTTCATATCGGAATTTCTTCAGAAAATCTTGTTTTATAACTTTTTTCCATTTGTATATAAATAATCCGTCCTTACTCTTATTTAAAAGAGTGCGAAACCAGAAATCATTCTCTTTTATATACAATAAAGTCGGCCGGAAATGCCCGGCTTTTCTGTAATCGTCTTTCTTAAATCTGTAATAGACAAACGCTTTATTCCGCTCCTCACAATTCGTAATCAGCATATTTTCAATTGACTGCAGTACATCATATATATCAGAAAAATAATTATAAAATGTTGTACGATAAATCCCCGCTTTATCACATACACTTTTTACTGTAATTTCATGAAGTTCTTTTTCTGAAAAGATTTTCATGAACGCATCCTGAATTTTTTTCGTTATTGTATCGTAATCCCGCATGATATCCCCTCAGTCGTCCCGTTTCTTTTTATTATAGCAGCAAAAAGGATGGCTGCATTACCATCCTTTTTATTCAATTCATTTTTTTACTGACTGCATCATAGTTTTGATATTTTCGATTTTTGAATTTAAAGGCATTTCACAGCCTGTTAACAGCATAAACCCGCCTTTCATGCCCATTTGAATTTTCAATATCTTTCCGTCTGTTTCTCAGCGATACACATATTCTCCCGCTCTGTATTTTGGAGGAATCACCGGAATCTGTAAATAAGAATCGTAGTTTCCGCCTGTATGGATAATGTGCCTGCCTTTATTATCTGTATCCCATGAAAACGGCTCAAACCAGGGATCACGAATATATCTTCCGGCAATCCGGACACGAAGCTGTTGCCCCTTGTGCCAGATACGACTGTATGGATATATTTCAATATCAACCGGTACAATTTCACCCGGAGCAAGCTTCTCAGTTTTTGTCAGGGACTGTACTGGCTGAATGTCTGTGGCCAGTTCCGGATCCTGATGTCTTCTGGAAACACGGATCTTTCCCCATGCACCCGGATGACGTTCCCCAAATACCCACGTGGGAATGAATTCTCCATTTTCATCTAATTTTTGAACTGTAATAAACAGATCCATGTCATCATGACCTTCTGCTTCCACCCAGAGCCGCAATTTCAGCAAACCTGTAATCTCCGTATCCTCTTCAAATTTCATATCAAAACAAACTTCACCAGTTTCTGCATCATATCCTGTCCGGGTATGTTCATAAGAAGCCTCATAAGACAGGCTTTTTCTGTTTGCATCCAGATATAGTTTTTTATAAACGGTTCTCGGAATCGGAAAATCCGCTTCTGCGCGCTGCTTCTGAAAATCGCAGTCATAAGCGTCCATGACATCCAGTCGCACTCTAGGGGTTAACTCCCAACCGTTATAAATATCTTTAAGGTATCGATCAAAAAATCTCCGCAAATCCTCTTTCATTTCAAGAGAATATGCATCCGGCCATTCAAACTCTCTGTGAATACGAAGCCATTTGTATTTTGAAGATATTTTTCGATAAGCATTAATTGTGCCGCGCATATGAAGATGGCTCATTCCAGCAGCTATATATGCTGGTACTTCAATTTTTTCAAATTTGGCAATTTTAGATTTCCAGTATCCGTTCATATCCGGATATTTTACTGCCATTGCTGGAATATCTTCCATCAATCCCTCCGGACTTTCGCTTCCCAGATCTTTATATACAAACCTATTAAAACCGATTGCTGGAATACCACCCTCACACATAAATTCACGGAGAATGTCTGAGCATCCCTCCCACGGCGCAATTGCTGCCAGATGAGGCGGCTGTTCTGCTGCAATATACCATTGCATCATGGCAAGCATAGAATTACCCGCCATACCGATTTTTCCGTTACACCAATCACGCTCTGCCAGCCATTCAATCACTTCCGCGCCGTCTTTTGCTTCCACATCTCCCCAGATTGGCATTTCTCCCTCTGAATGTCCGCATCCTCTGGGATCAACATTGGCAACCGCATATCCGTAGTGACACCAGTAATAGGGATCAGGACCTTCATACTTGGTTCCATCAGATATTGCCTCCATCGGCACACCATACGTTGCCCATGGCCGCGGCATGTCGTGAGGTCGTTTACCATAAATGCTCCATGCCATAATGCACGGAATATCCATCATTCCGGAAGGACGGTAAATATCCGCATAAATCGTAACACCATCGCTTAACGGAATTGCCACATCCTGCTCACAGATAATACCATTTTTTTCATAAGTACGCTGATTCATCGGGGAATAATATCCCCATCCCCCGGGGATAGAATTGATATCCTCTAGTGGTACAGAATGACGATAAATCACATCATATTCTTCTCCATCAATTATACGTTTTCTGATAATTTGTTCCGCCATAATAAGCTCCTCCTCTTAAAAATTTACAGAAAAATTCTCATGAGTCGGCCGACCTATATTAAATTTGTCATATGTTCAGATTATGAGCTCATAATAAATCCATGCCTTGCATATCCGCATTTCTGAACTGTTTTTATTGTACCAACACTACTGAAAAATCAGAAAACATATCCAAAGGATGTGTCATAGAACGGAGATTATATTTTTTGTTCAAAATGCACAACAGGATACCAATGATAGAAGTTTTCTTTTGTCGGCTTCTGGACAAAAGTATCCTGGATACCTTCAATACAATTCCAGAATTTTTTTCTTAAAAATAATCCCCAGAAAAACAGCGGTAACCACAGCAATCAGAATCACCTGCGCCAGGGATTCCCGGTTGGATACATTTCTCGTAATAAGCACCTGCCGCAGTACAATTACCAACAGCGATGTCACAATGGTCACTGGGACAGACTTCCGGATCATTCCTGTAATAAAGGGCCACAGGGAAAGGATCATACATACAACAATACAGCTTACAGCCATGGGAATCCAGGTTCGCAAGAGGGAAAGGTGAAAGGATCCTCCCAGCATATTGAAAGTTCTGTCAACAGCAATAATATAACCGCAGCAGCAAATATAGCCAGCAAGCATGGAAATCCCTGTATATATCACAATCAGAACCAGCTTGCTGGCAATCAGCAGCTTCCGGTTCAGTGGATAAGAAAACAGAATGGTAATGGTTTTCTGATTATATTCTCCGATCAGCAGACGTGAGGTCAGAACGGAAGAATAAACAAGAAAAATAAAGGACATCAGAAGCCCGATCACCAGAAAGGTACTTTCAAAGGTGTCCTTCGTCTGTTCCGGATCTGTCATACTGTCCACAAGTGAAACAGTGATAAAAAGAATGCTGAAGATAATTGCTCCTATAGCGATCGCAATATTTCTTCCCAGTTTGAATTTTGTTAATTCCAGTCTCAGCAAATGTGCCATTCTACTTTCCCTCCTCTGTCAGCTGAAAGAAATAATCTTCCAATGTATCCTGCTTCCGTCCCAGGCTTTCTATTCCAATTCCGTGTTCTATCAGTATTTTCCCCAGTTCTTTGCAGGAAATATCTGTTCCGTAAATGCGGATGGTTTTCTGATCCAGCACGCTGATATTCTGAATCCTCATCTCTTCCAGCAAGGCGGCCGTGTGCGGCACGTCATCTACCTGCAGACTGATATATTCTGTCTGATGTCTGTGAATTTCCTCCATAGGCAATTCTGCCAGAAGCTTTCCGTGACGGATAATCCCGATCGTATCTGCAATCAGATCCACCTCTGACAAAATATGGCTGGAAATAAAAATTGTTGTCCCCTCCTCCTGGTTCAGCCGCCGGAACAGACTCCGCATTTCCCGGATTCCCTCCGGATCCAGGGCATTTACC
The DNA here is from genome assembly GCA_946491665.1 of uncultured Lachnospiraceae bacterium. Classification (GTDB taxonomy): domain Bacteria; phylum Bacillota; class Clostridia; order Lachnospirales; family Lachnospiraceae; genus Eubacterium_I. The sequence goes on from CAMLYL010000012.1 coordinate 17,945, forward strand.
GGTTCATCCAGAATCAGGAATTCCGGTTTTGCAAGGATTGCCCGGGCAATAGCCAGCCGCTGTTTCATTCCCAGTGAATAGTGGCTGATCTGCTTTTTTCCGGCATTCTGCAGATCCACAATGTCCAGAACTTCATCAATTCTTTTACGATCCGGATATCCCATATACTCACAATGAAGCTCCAGGTTCTGCCGGGCTGTCATCCGGTCATAAAAATATGGATTTTCAATGATGGATCCGACTCTTTTAAAGATCTCATAACTGGAGTCAGTAACCTTTTCTCCAAACAGATGAACTTCCCCGGCATCGGGGTGGATCAGATTCAGAGTCATTTTCATAATGGTGCTTTTCCCGGCGCCGTTAGGGCCGACGAATCCATAGGTGGCTCCTTTCGGGATATGCAGATTTACATTGTCAACAACAACATTTCCTTTATAAGACTTTTTCAGTCCAAAGGTTTCCATAATGTAATCCATTTTGTATACCTCCTGTCTGAACGATATTATACAAAACAGACCTCTCTTTTCTCTGGCTGATTTCTAACGATTTTCTAACTTTTCAGAATTACGGAAAAAATGGTCTTTTCCGATGGCACACTGGACACCGTCAGATCCGCTCCCATCTGTCTGGCAAGATTTTGCGATATCGCCAGCCCCAGACCGTTTCCATAAGATTTCCGGGCTGTTGTGTAATTCCTGGAAAAGATTTTTTTCTGCTGATCAGAAGGAATCCCCGCCCCGTGATCTTCCACTTCTATAATGACTTTTTCCTTCTGTTCCGACAGACGCAGGGCAAGATATTTCCCGGAACCGCCATGACGGATGGCATTATCAATCAGATTTTTCAGAATCCGGCTCAGGGCGTCGCTGTCAGTCACTGCAAATACAGGAGACTCCGGCATCTGCAGATCAACTGTAAACTCCTGTTCTTCCAGAAAATCATAATAGCCCAGGATGATTTCATGGCAGAGTCTGGAAATATTTTTCTGTTTCAGATTCAGTGGGAAATCGCCGGAAGAAATCCGGGACATAGTAAAATAATCATTGATGGTTGCCACCAGCTCGTCTGCTTTCTCATCGATCTTATCCGCCATCCGGCGCAGCTGCTCCGGGACATCTCTGTCTTTTGTCCGGGATACCAGAATCTCACTGTTTCCCTTTAATACAGTAAGCGGTGTCCGGATATCATGGGAAATGTTGGTCAGAACCTGCGCCATGGCTTTTTTTGCCCGCTCATATTCCAGTTTGCTGGAATAAAACTCCTGAAGAAGGCCATTGATGGAAGATACCATTTCTTTCACGCATCCATGATCTGTGGGAAGAAGAACAAAACCGTTTTCTGAAGTGATGGAAAGTGTTTCCAGCCGTTCTCCGATATAGCAGACCTCTTCCTGTAGTTTTTTATAGCTGCGTCTCTGCCACAGAAAGGCAGCCAGCAAAATCAGACACAGTACACAGAATAAAACAGCCATCTACTTATCCTCCATTTTGTAGCCGATGCCCCATAATGTTCTGATGTATCCGGCATCATTCTCCGATCCCTTTTTCAGTTTTGCCCTCAGACGGTTCATATGGGTATTCAGCACACTTTCATTGTCAAAATAGGGTTCTTTCCAGACCAGCTCATACAGGCGTTCCTTTGAAAAAGCCTGTCCCGGATGTGTGGCAAGCAGGTGCAGAATTTCAAACTCTTTGGGAGTCAGTTCCAGAACTGTTCCGCCTCGGGTAACCATATGACTGGAAGTGTCAATTTCAAGATCTTTTATTTTGACAATCCCGCTGCCGGCCGGTATCTGCCAGGCTCCGGCTCTGCGGATATTCGCTTTAATTCTTGCAGTCAGTTCAATCAGGGAAAACGGTTTTACCACATAGTCGTCAGCTCCCAGATTCAGTCCCAGGGATTTATCCGTGTCATTATCCTTTGCTGTAATAATAATCAGAGGAACTGTGCTGACTCTGCGGATCGCCTTAATAATATCCATGCCGCTGATATCCGGCAGCATAAGATCAATCAGCGCCAGGGCATACTGCCCACAGTCCCCCATTTCTTTTAATGCGTCGGTTCCATTGCTGCAGGAAACCACCTCAAAGGCTTCTCCCTCCAGATATTCCTGTACCATGTCCCGGATTTCTTTATCATCTTCAATCAAGAGTATTCTATTTCCCATGACGGCTCCTTATCATGTCACTATTTGTCAGATTTTCTATAATCATTGATAGTCTAATATAAAATCACGGAGGATACAACCAGTTTTGCTGATGGACAGTATTTCTGACAGACAGAAAAAGAACCATCCTGCAGGACAATTCTGCTGAAATGGCTCAGTATCATTTTCAAATCAGTAATTATTCATAAGAAAAACAAAAAACAGGAATACCGGATTTTCCCCGCATATTCCTGTTCCTATGTCTTAAAATATTTTTTAACCAGATTTCAGTCTGACATTTTTATTTATCATAAATCTTTAAAACTTTCTCCAGATCCCTTCTTCGGGGACGCTCCAGCGATTCTCCGGCATTATATCCCAATGCGATTACCGCCACAATCTGCTGGCTTTCCGGAATCTGAAGTTTTTCCCGGATTTTATCCGCATCCCGGATTCCCATAATCAGAGTATCCAGCCCCAGCTCCCGGGCCTTTAAAATCAGATAGGCATTCTGCAGTCCCAAATCATATGCTCCCCACATATCACCCAGCTCATTATCCGGCACCTGCTCTCTGTTAAAACCGGAAATCTTTGTCTCAAAAGTCGTGATAATCAGTGCAGACGCATTTTCACTGCTTTTCTGGTTAAATTCCGGCAGCGTCACTAACATGAACTCCTTTATCACAGACGGCTCCTGCAATACATAATACCGTCCGGTCTGGGTGTTTTTCCAGGAGGGTGCCTCCTGGGCAAATCTGACCAGTTCTTCAATCACTTCTTTTCCTATCGGCATGTCCGGCTTATAATTTCTGACGCTGCGGCGTGACATAGCCACTTCATTTAATTCCATGATATCCCTCCATATACTATACTGCATTTTCCGGGATCTCTGCTCTTTAAATAAAGTCTTTGAGATCCTGTTTCATAACTTCCGTCTATTAGTATATTGATTTTTACATATTTACACAAGAGAAAATTTAACATTCATCTGTTCTCTTCCCCAGCAATGTAGGGATAGCTCCATTCCGCATGTGTTCAAGAATCTGACCTGTAATATCATCCAGAGATACTCTGTCGTCATTCCGAAACCACCACCGCACACTCACCAGCAGATTATTCATTAGCAAATATCCATACCAGTCCGCCAATTTTTTCCGATAGGATGAAATATCCGGATGATTCAGAATACATTTTTTCATGTAGTCCGCTCCCTCTGCCACCATCTCATCGAAAACATTTCTTCCAAGCATAACAGATCCCCACAGCAACTGATAGGTCTTCTTTTCCAGGTGAAAATACCGCAGACAGCGTTTCAGGTCAGCAATATGTTTTTCTGAAGTCAGATTATCAGTCACCAGAAAATTTACGGCAATATGCTCCCTGAATTCTCCCATCATTTGATCTATAATGGAATCCCTCAGCAAATATTTATCTTCGTAATGCTTATAAAAAGTCGAACGATTGATTCGCCCCTTTTCCGTAATTTCTTTTACAGAGATATCCGTAAACTCTTTTTGTGCCAGCAGCTCCAGAAATGTATTTCTGATTAATTCTTCTGTCTTCAAAACTCTGAGATCCATAATACCTCCAGTCAACATTTTTCTTCCAAGTGTTGTTTATCCAACATATCTTCAATGATTAATTATTGTACCAGCTTTTTTCGGCTGATAAAATAGGAAACAGCAAATATATTTTTAAGGGGGTTCTTATGAGCAAATTTAAACATTTATTTTCTCCAATGAAAGTCGGAACGCACACTTACAAAAACCGGATTATTGCCGCTCCGATCTACTGCGGAACATTTATCAATGTTCCAAATCTCGACTATGTAATGAAACATGCCATGAAAGAAAGAGCCGACGGCGGCACCGCCCAGGTTACAATCGGAGAAACAGCCGTAAATTTCCGCGGAGCAAGCAGAGAACCGCTTCCGCCCATAGATTATGCAGATTTCAATGATCCTTCCATGGCTAAATTCAAAGAGCTGTCAGACTACATAAAATCACGCGGCGCAAAATGTCTGATTGAACTTTCTCACTGCGGCGAATCTGTGGAACCGATTCCCGGCGTGGAATTCGGCGTCGGACCTATGGGATACACCCGCGAAGACGGCATGATCATTTATGCGATGGATGAAAAGATGATGAATGATACGATTCAGGATTTCATTACTGCTTCCAAATTTATGAAAGAAGCCGGTATGGACGGTGTTATGATCCACTGCGGCCATGGCTGGCTGCTTCACCAGTTCCTCTCGCCAAGAACCAACAGAAGAAATGATCAGTTTGGCGGTTCTCTTGAAAACCGCGCACGTTTTCCTCTTATGCTGCTCAAAGCGGTCCGGGAAGCTATGGGGAGAGATTTTATTATTGAAATCCGTGTCAGCGGTGAAGAATCCATGGGTGAATCCGGAATGCATATTGATGAAACAGCAGAATTCTGCAAAATGGCACAGAAATATGTTGATCTGATCCATGTGTCAGTCGGCGTTTACAGAAATCCGATTCTCTCCGGTGAGTTTTCTTCCCTGTTCCAGCCTCACGGTCTGAACAGCAGGGCATCCGGGGCAATCAAGGCTGCCGTTGACGTTCCTGTTGTTGTAGTAGGCGGAATCAACGACCCGAAAATGGCCGATGAAATGATCGCTTCAGGGGAATGTGATTTTGTAGCGCTTGCAAGGCAGCTGACAGCTGATCCCTATTTTCCTCAAAAGGCAGAAAACGGTCAGGAAGATGATATCAGTCCCTGTGTGCGCTGTTTTAAATGCTTTCCCGGTCCCCTGGAAGGTGTTGATATTACACAGATGCACCTGATTTACGGCTGCACCGTAAATCCCTCAGAATTCTGTTATGACTTTGATTTGCTGGAAAGCAAACCTGAAAAATCAAAAAAAGTACTGATTGTAGGAGGTGGCGTGGCCGGCATGACTGCCGCTGTTACTGCTCATGACAGAGGACATCAGGTGACACTTGCAGATAACCGTTCACAATTAGGCGGCGTACTGTTTTTTACTGATACTGACTACTACAAGAATGATCTGAAACGCTTTAAAAATGTACTGATAAACCGGATACAGAAAAGGAATATCACAGTTCTGTTAAATCATCAGGTCACTCCGGAAGAAATACAGAAGGGAGATTACGATCATATCATTCTGGCACTGGGAGCCTCGCCTGTCACACCGCCGATCAGAGGTATCCGTTATGCACATCAGGCTCTGGACTTTTATAGAGGGATAAAGCCTGAAGGGAAAAATATTCTTATGATCGGAGGCGGACTAGTCGGATGCGAAACTGCCCTGGATATGGCGCGCCAAGGATATCATGTAAATGTGATCGAAATGGGAGAAAAAGTGGCCCCCGATTCCTATCCTATGCACCGGATCGGCCTGCTCCATGAAATGGATCAGCTTATTCAATATCACTGTTCTTTAAAATGTCAAGAGATCAAAAAAAATTCTGTAATCTGTGAAAACAGGGAGCATCGACTGTTTGAATTGTCTGGAGACAGTATTTTTTACGCATTAGGCATGCGGGCTAATGAAGATGTGGTAAGGAACCTGTCTGCCGCTTCCACAGTCCCTGTCTCTGTTATAGGCGACTGTCGAAAAGCAGCCAAAGTTTATGAGGCCGGAAGACAGGGATGGGAAGCCGCTATGAAACTGTAATTTCCATACAGACGGTCTGCAAGGTCACAAATTTTTCCGCATAATATGAAAAAGAAAGGCTTCTGCATGAATTTGCAGTAAAGCCTTTCTTTTCGGCGGCAATATATAAATGAATCATTTCTATCCATCATACCAGCTCTTATTCCTCCGGAACGCTCAGATCCCACTCACAGATAAAAGCAGAATTTTCGCCTCCCCAGGTTCCGTCATTCCAGCAATACTCAGAACTGCCGGAATAGAACATACCGTAATTTTCATTGATATCGCCGTTGGGTTCTCCTTCGTCCCATTTTGTATATTCACCCGGAGCTCCGGTCAGCGACCAGATCCAGCTGCCTTCTGTATCCTGATCGGAATACCCGAAATAAGCGCTGTCATAACCTCTGCTTTGCATATACTGATAAACCGCTGTGTTTTCATCTTCATTGTCAATCATACACAGATATCCGCCAAGTCTGCTGCATTTTTTCACAGCGTCGTCATAGGTTTTTGCTCCGTCGAGAATCGCATAGTAGTGGCCGCTATAATTCATGGAGCCGATGGGAATATCCAGTACACGTTCATCTTTCATGCCCGCCTCCAGAGAATCCCATTCACAGATATAGAAGTTTGTACTGTCAGCCCGAAGAGCTCTCCACTTGTAATTGTCAGATGCTCCCATAGCGCCGTACAGGCAGTCCTGCTCTGATCCGATATCCGGCTCGCCTTCCGTCCAGTCTGTGTAGGATAAACCTTCAAAACCATACCAGTACCAGTTTTGAGGATATCCGTCAGAACTGGTATATATAAGACCGAGGAAAGCTGAACTGCAGTCCCTGGATTTCATATAACCTGCAATTGCGCCGTCCTCTTCTGCGGATGAAACCGTAGCCAGATGACCGCCCAGCTTCAGACACTGATTATATGCGTCCTGCCATCCTTCCGCATCATCATATATGGCATAATAATGACCGCCGAATTCCATGGCGTTTTTCGGTATAACCGTATCAGAAAGGATCTGGCGCCGTTCCGCCACGACGCCAAGATCAGCGGCAGAAGCCAGCACATAAGCTTTCAGCTGCGTAAGACTCATAATACTGAGAACGATGGAAAAGAAGATCAGCCAGCCCAGCGCCGTTTTCCCTCCGTCTGTGACAAGATTTCTGCGGGCTTTTACAGACTTTACATTTTTCAGGTTCTGAATCTCGCAGACAGATGAATGATAATTATGTTTTGTCAGTACCAGAGTCTTGCATTTCCCTGCCGTATACTGATGCATTTTCTCCATCACTGATTTCAGACTGTCGGGAATTGTTTTTTCAAAAACATACTCCAGCTTCCTTTTCTTTTTTCCCAGCGTTTTTCTTTTCCCTGTTACTGCTATATTGCGGACTGTCTTGCAGAGATTAATCACCAGAATAATCACGCAAAGCAGAATCAGTCCGTAGATAATCATAACCGCGGCGTATCCGGCCGGATGGCTGACGGACGGGATAGCTGCCAGAACTCTCCAGAGAGCCATATGATTATCCTTCAGTACATTCCAGAAATGGAACAGACCATACCCCTGAAAACGGCTGAAAAACCATGCGCGGAGGAAGAACAGTAATAAAACTGCCGCGACAACAAACGCGACTGCCTTTCCGGTTTTTGCGCTGTGTCCGGACGGCAATGTCGCCGCGGATATTTCATTATGATATCTCTGTATTTTCTTTGCCATCATTTCATACTTTGTCCGAAATGATTTCAGGCCATTTATGTAATCAGTACCTTTATATTGACGGGCAAATTCCAGAGCGACAGGAGTGCCGCTGACGATTATAAAATAGGCGCCGAAATCACTGCTTCTGACGTCAGCTTCCATTTCTTTGTCAAAGATAAAAGTCTCTGCAAAGGGGTCGTTTTGAAATTTATGTATCAGTTTCTCATATCCGGCGACCAGTTCCGTCTCATTTTTCTGGGAATTATTCATCATTTTCCGCAGATCCCGCAGTTCCTTTTCGAGACCATTCATTCTGTACTTTTCACTGTTGTTCAAAAACCAGCGAATATGATCCAGTTTCCGGACCGCATCACTCAGACTGTCATTTTTACCTGCCTCATAAGGAATCCGTCCGCCCCTGCTGTAATCCGGACGGATATCTGTTCGGATTCCGACTGCATGACACAAATTTTCCAGAAGATCCAGAGCCGCATTCCTGGGAATTCCGGACTGCGTTAATTTGCCTGAAAGATCCAGAGCCTTATCCCTGCTAAGAGACACCGCCTTTGCCAGATACTGAGGAATACCGGCGTCGAATGCTTTCAGAAGATATGAAGCTTCTTCATGCATCCTGGGCGCAATATCCAGAAATGCCCCCACCGTCCGATACTGATCCAGAAGGATATCCTTTCCGAATATTTTTACAATTTCAGTATATACCTGATCCTCATCCTGCATATTTTCAATTCTGGTATATTCCGACACCCTAGTATCCTCCTCCGGAAACCTCTAATGAATTCTGAAAATCAACCCGTGAAACATTTCCGCACCACTGACACGTACTGATTTTTTCTCCGTGGTAACAGCTGATCTTATGGCAGGAACCACATACAATAAATCTTTTTTCTTCACAGTAAGGGCATCCCGGATAATCCTCTGCCGCCAGGAAACTGCCTGTAATCTGTACATGATCGAATCCTTCTTCTGCAGCGGTTTCCTCTCTGACAGGAAAGGACCAGGTGCGGATCCAGTCATTATTAATCTTTTGTACACGCATGCCGTACAACTCTTTGTTGTAGCATTTTCCCAGAATTACGTTTGCTTCCAGTTTCATTTTTTGGTCTCCTTTGTATCTGTTCCGTCATTTGCTATGATATCTGCCTGTTTCTCCAGTTTCTGTCCGATGATATCTATGCAGTTTCTGGTACTGTATTCTATTCTTTCCAGAATGACTGCCGCTCCCTGCAGAGTTTTCTGTGTCAGGGAAGTCTGGCTGTCCTCCGAGGATGAATCATATTCTGTCATTCCGTGAAATACTTCCGCAGAAGTTCTCTGTTCTCTGTCCCTGGCTGACTGCTCTTCCTGCAGCCTGCGCCGGGCTTCTTTCAGTTCTGCTCTCTGCCGCTCAATCTCTTCTTTCTGTTTTGACAATTTTTCCTTTTCTTTTGCGTAACGAAGTTCCGCTTCTTTCCAGCGGCGTTCCTCTTCTTTCAGCCTTTTTTCCGCCTGCCGGCGGTTTTCTTCCAGACGGCGCAGCTCCTTCTCCCGCCGACGCCTCTCCTCTTCCTCCCGTCGGCGTTCTTCTTCCCGGCGCGCAAGTTCCATCTGCCGTTTTCTTTCCTCCAGCCGCTTCTTTTCGGCAATCCGTCGTTCCTGATCCGCCTTTTTTTTCTCTTCAATCAGATTCAGGAGCACAGCTTTCTTATCATTCAGCATTTCAGAATCAAAAACAGCAGCTACAGAAATATCATCTCCGCTCCCTTTCTGGGTAAAGTTCTGAAGATTTTTTTTCAGACTGATCGAAACCTGCTCAGAATCCATCATGTAGGTCAGACGGATATGATAATCTTTTAAATTTTCCTCACTGTCAAAGGATTTGCACAGCCCGTCGCTGGAAACTGTCATAGAAAGCGGCTGCCTGTCCTCAAAATAATGCTGAAACCGGTCCTTGCTCTGTTTATCGCAGACAGAAGAAGTCATGTTCGCCACACTGTAGGGATCTTCGATCGGAATAGAAACCGTGCCGTCATCGTAAACGACTGCAAATGTTCCGTCGCCGACCAGCATGCCATAACTGTAGCCTTCCGCCATAACAGCAATCAATACTGTGCAGCCATAATAAGAATGCCAGTCGGCCTCTCTGCCGCTTTTCTCATTTTCTTTTTCAATGATTTTCTTCTCTTCGGGAGTCAGTTCATGATCATCATGATGAATTTCTATTTTTTCATTCCATTTTGCAATGAAATAACATTCCATCCGATTCAGGATGTAGTCCGGATTTTTCCGGATTGCCGCCGTGAAGCCTTCGTAATCCTCCATAAAAGCGCTGACTGTATCCAGTGCGGCCTGCACCGCAAATCTGGATCCGATCTCACTGCGGATATATTTTGAACCTCCATGGCCGTCGGAGACTGCTGCGGCAGCATAGTGTTCTTTTACCAGTTCTCCTGCAGCATCCTGACAGATTTTGTTATATTTAATATGATCCGCTCCCTGCACAACGCACTGTATTCCCTGAAACATAGCCCCAATTCCCTTCCTTTCTTTTTACCAGCCGCTTTCATAATCCAGATCAGATAAATCTGACGCCATAATATCATTTTTCATTTCTGTCAGAACATCACGCATCATCTCCTGCTTTTTCCCGGCCACATCTTTCTCTGTCAGCTCCATGGACGCTTCTTCTACAGGAATGGAACTGCTGCCGATCTGGGATGAAGCAATGGAAATATGCCGCACCAGCTGATATAACATTTCGGTATTTTTTGCCTCTATTACAAATTCGGGATCGCCGGTAAATTCTTCCAGAATATGCTTATCGACTCCTCTGCCAAGGGCCAGGGCAATTTTAATTCCCGCCTGGAACCATTTGTTTTTCTTCAGCGCTTCCAGACCGCGTCTGTAGTTATCTGTGGGATATCCATCCGTGATCAGAAATACGACCGGCGCGTAAGACAGCGAGGGAGAGTTCAGGAACTGCCTTCTTGACATTTTCGTATTCAGTTCCTCCAGCGCCATCCCCAGATCAGTGACGCCATCTGCAGACAGTTCCCGCCAGTTCTGAAATTCCTCCAGCAGTACAGGTTCCGGAGTAATCCATTCCCAGCCGGAGCCAAACTCCAGCACAGCCACACGGATATCTGTATTGGAGCCGCCGACAGCAATCAGCTCCGGAAGCACTTCCCTCATGGCGCGGTTCATTGTATCTATCCGCTCTCCCTTCATGCTGGAAGAAACATCAATCAGAAAAAACAGCACCATATTTTTCTTTACCGGGGAAAAAGTTTTTAACGGATCATCCTCCGCGCATTCTGCTTCCTCCATAAACATATCCATATCCACATTTTCAAAATCCCATTCCATATCTCGTGCCATTTTACTCATTTCCCTCCGGATTTCATACTACTCCAACATTTTTAATATTGCCTGTTCCACAAAATCAACCGCGCCACTTCCGGACGCATGAATCACATGTTTCTCACTTCCCGCAAAAGTCCGGAGCAGTTCCAGATTTTCCAGATTTGAAAAACTGATCACGATCCGTCTCCCGGAGCGGAATGCAGGAACTGCCGTCAGCTCCTTCAGCCCCTTCTGGTACATGTCCGAAGCCAGACCGTCAGAAAATAAAACAAAATAATCTCTTGACCCTTTTGCCCCCTGCGCCTGCCACGCTGCGCTGTTCAGACGCGACGCAAGCTGTGAGAACGCCCTGCCGAGACTGGAAAACGATCCTGAGCGTGTTCTTTCCCATGCTCCAAATTGGGAAATAGTTATCGGAGCGTCGGTCTTCCACTCCACCTGCTCATCCAGCTCGGCAACCGCAATCCGGATATCATTTCTGTCCAGTTCGGACAGCAGTTCTTCCATGACAGTATTAATTGTACCGATTGTGGTTCCGTCCATGCTGCCGGAACGGTCGATAAGAAAGGTCACTCTTTTAATTATTTCCGGCTTATCGCCGGTAATGTCATCAAACATACTTTCATCCCAGCCGCTGCCGTCCATATTCATTATTTCACTCATTGTTCTTCTCCGTCTTCTGGTCTATATGCCACACATCACCTCCGGGAAGTGTGATGGAAAGCCCCGGCCATACAGGCACCCCCTGATTTTTTGCCACTTCCCGCCGGCTCTGATCCGGAAAAACAGCCACCCAGATATCATCCGAAGTGTTTTTTACTCCATATATTCCTTTTCTCTGCCTGTTTTCCACCACAACCGCCACTTCTTCCCGGTCATCCGGCCGCTCCGGATCCAGCTGACAGCGCCGGATCGACGTACCATTGCTGATATATATATTTCTCCCTCTGCATCCTAACGCATAGTATATTTTGCCACAGCGTGGACAGCGGTAATTACCGTTCTCAGTAGTTATATAGGTCTGAATAAAACCGCCGTATCCGCAGTCACAGGGCAGCGCGGAGCTTACTTCGTTCAGAATGCGTTTCCATTGTCCAGGGGATAACCGGCGCGTCCTGTCCTCCTTTCCATACAGGAAAACTTCCGTAAATGCATCCTGAAGCACCTGGGGATAATAATTCCAGTAACGAATGAGATATCCCTGGATTCCATATACCGGCCGGTTCCTGCAGGTGAATTCTTCCATATTAAATATTCCGTCTGATGCATACCAGAGATATTCCTGTTCCGGGGAATAAAACACGTTTGCAAAGCTGGAGGCCCCGCTCAGGGGATGCCCTCCATGATAAAAAAGATCAAACAAAAGCATTGCCAGCGTCCAGTTCTGCGACTCCGATGTCAGCGTTTCCGTTTCGCCCAGAATCAGTTCCGGCGCACTGTAAAAAGCAATCCTCTGCTTCTCTGACAATGCCAGGCTTCTGCCGACAATCTTTTTGTCATCCCGGAATGTCATCCGGCCGGTTCTGGAATCAAATAAAAATGCATCCCGGTCAACATCGGCATAACCCAGGTGCTGACTGTCCCACTGATCATACAGATCCGCCAGTTCTCCGGCCGCGCAGAGCAGCGCCTGCATCGTAGCAAACCGGACTGTATAATTCTGAGCCGATCCGGGGACGTCCACCTGTCTTTCTGTGGCATAATCTTTCAATGTCCATATTGTATCCATGCTGAATCCCTTCTTCTACCACAATACTCTGGCCTTGACATCGTTGCCGAAATCAATTTTCAGACCCTTCCAGATAGGCGCTCCCGCTCCCGGAGGAACTTCCCGTATCTCCCCATTTGGGAATACGGTCTGCCAGGTTTTTCCGGAAAGGTTCTTAATGCCAAATAAGCCCTTCTTATTCCTGTTCTCAATCACTTCTCCTGTGACTGTTTCATAATCCTCTGCCTTTTCCGTATAACACCGGTACAGCTTCAGCCCCGGATAAAGAGGCGTCAGCATATCTTTAATCTGCAGTGTGTAAATGTTGGCGCCGCAGGTTTTGCACTTGCACACATAATGCTCAACGTGATGGAACAGCGTGGAATAAGTGACCTTCCCGCAACCCGGACAATGAATAATGTCGGAGCGCAGCCGGATCAGAATCTCCTGCCACTTCTTTTCAATGATACGTTTGCCGGGATCATACATGCCCTCTGTAAATGCTTTTACAAAAGTATCTCTCAGATAGGAAGGAAACATGGGCCAGAGTTTAATCGCATTATTGTGTACTCCGCGGACCGGCCGGTTGGAACTGTTGGCAGGATCGTAAATAAATACCGGTTCCTTTCCATAATGAAGCAGTTCTTTTGCTTCCGTCAGCACAACGCTCTGGAGAACCTTTTTCCCCTCCAGCGGATCTGCCCGGAAAAAGAGCCGGAACAGAACAACCGCAAGCGAATACCGGTCCGTAAGAACATCCGGTTTCGCCACGCCCCGCACGATTTCCGGAGCCATATAGCCGGGGAAGCCTCCGATACCGAAGTTTACGCCGTCAGGCGCCACGTTATCACAGTCACAGACCAGCACATCCCCGGTCTTGGGATTTATGAAAAAGCCTCCGCCGTTCAGATCCTGATAGCTTTTTCCGGCGCGGTGCAGCGACCGGAATGCCTTGACGATATTTATGGCTGCCGTCACCTGAGCGTCCAGAGATTCAAACCTGTGTAGGACCTTGACCGCATTCTGTCCCTTAACTGCAGGTTTTTTCCAGTGGTATCCCATATACAGATCGTCAAACTCTGTATATTCTGCCGGAGCAGGATCCATCAGATAGCCGAAGGTCTTCGTCTTTCCATTGACCATGTAATATTTAGAGACATGCTTGGGCCAGAGGAACTTTCTGCTTCCTTCCGGGGCTCCGTCCCGCACATTCTGGATCAGATTATTCCGAAACTCTTCCGGATGTTTCAGTTTGTTATAAAAATACCATTTCAGAGCGTACTCTCTGCCCTGATATTTCACAATATAGACGATACCCTGTCCTCCGGATCCAATCTCCCTGCCTACAACAGCTTCTCCGCCGTCTTCCATGGGGATTCTCTCCCCGTTTTTTAATCTGTATTTTTCTTCACTCATCTCTGTGTCTCCCTGTTCTGTATCTGCTGTTTTTATCGCCGGGCAAAGGATGGTTTTTACCACCCTTTGTCATAATCCATGTCATCTGCATCTGAGAATTCAGTTTCCATCAGATCCACAACAGCATCTTTCATCTGCTTCTTTTTTGTATCTGCCACATCCTCTGCGGTCAGCTCCCTGCCGTCATCCGTAAGGGACATGCTCTTGCTCCCGATCTGGGAAGACGTTACAGCAAGAAACCGGATCAGACGCTTTAATTCCTCCGCTCCGTGAGCCTGGATCGCCAGTTCCGGATCTCCGGTAAATTCTCTTAAAACATCCATATCAGGATGGGAACCGATACCGACAGCGATCTTAATACCATATCTGTACCAGCTGTTCTTCTTCAGAAGTTCCAGTCCTTTCCTCCAGTCGTCATTGGGCGCACCGTCAGACATCAGGAAAATAACCGGCGCAAACGAAAGCGAAGGTTTACTCATAAAAGCGGAACGTGAAAGCTTGCGGTTCAGTTCCTCAAATGCCGCGCCCATCGCAGTCATGCCTGTCACAGACTGCCGCGGCCACTGCTGATACTCTTCCACCCGCACAGGCTCCGGAGTAATCCAGGAGACAGTTGAATCATACCGCAATGCGGCAATACTGATATCCGTTTCGCTTCCCCCCAGACCGATCAGCTCCGGAAGCAGCTCCTCCATTGTTGTATTCACTGTCCCGATCTTCGTGCCTCCCATACTGCCGGAAGTATCAATCACGAAAAAGATCGTCATGCTTTTCTTGGAAGGTTCCATACCCTCCAGGAAATCTTCTTCCCCTGCTGTCACATCGCTCTGCACTTCATCGCTGCCCCAGCCTTCTGTGTCAACATTCTCAAATCCATTCATTTCAAAATCCATTTTGTCGTTCATATTTTTATCATCCATATCCGTTTCCTCTTATCTTTTTATAATATTTTTACAGCAATTCAAAATCATAGATTTTAAGATGCGGGTTATACCGCCACTGATATCCGGAAAAAATGCAGCGGGATATCATCCTCCGGATCTCATCTGGAGGCCGCATTGCCAGCCCGCCCTCCACCTGAAAATAAAGTCTGCGGATCCGTTTTTGCTTACAATAATGTATAAACTTCAAAAGTACCTCCTCTCTGGCGAAAATCACTTTATTCTGCACAAAATAACTGTACATTTCCCGGTCACAGAATACTCCCGGGCTGTCAAACTGAAGATATTTTGACATATTTGCTTCGCTGCGAAGAAAATAATCATAGGAAATACAGGTACTGTCTTTCTGACCTGCTCCCATATCCATGGTTACATCCATATAGCTCCAGCAATGATTGATTTTTACTATATTCCAGGCATGATTGTTCTGCCTATCTGGCGGTTCGGACGCTGTATGATATTTTTCTTCCGGCACCCGCCCCTCCATCAGACCAGACGGTATTTCCACCCGATCCAGAAGCCACTTTGCGGCCAGCGAAATGCCTTTACAGACAGCCCGCTGATTGCAAAAAACTCCGCATATATTGCTCACATCTCCGGAAAGCTCTTCTTTCTCTGCGCTTTCATAATCATACTCTGTGTTCCGCAGGATAAAATCATGAACGTATCGGACCGTTTCCCGGCAATTCAGACGGCGTCTGTAAATTTCTGACAGGAAACGACTGCTGATCTGTTCCAGTCTCTGATCAATCATCCGGATCTCTTCCAGATTCTTCGTATACCTCATTCGGATTTCCGTTCCACCCGTTCCGGAAACAAACTGTATTCTGGTATTATCGACATAATAAAACTCCGGACAGTCTTTCAGTACAGATAATATGATTTTTTTTGTGGAAGGCAGAGCTGCCGGTATCCGAATTTCCGGCTGCTTCCTGCACAACTGAAGACAGACGCTGTTGAACAGCTTCTTTTCCTCTGCATTCAGAAAGGAATAATAGAAATGCGTATTTTTCGGTTCCATAACTCCGTCTCTCCTCCGGCATCTTTCCGTGCCATTTCCTGTCCGTTTTCACAACAGCTTCATTTGATGTATTTATATTACTATGACAGCTTTCCCTCCCGGCAGGGGGGGAGGAAAAATAGATATTACAGCGCTTTTTTTCATAGACTGTCTTTCTGTCCGCACAAAAAAAGAACGTTTCCTGCACTGCCGTACATTCCACGTTCTTATATATGGTTTATTCTTTTTTACTTTTAAAAGCTGCCGCTTCGGGCCAGAGAAGCATACTGCTGAACTTTACGCATCCTTAAACTCAAAGAACTTCGTATCCAGTTCCGGATATATCCGCTTCAGGGAAATGTGGGCGCCTGTCCGGTTCAGGAAGCAGTGGCTGCTCTTTGCCACCGCCCGGACTTCACCGGTGGCCTTGTCACTCATAATATATTCCAGTTCCATCTTGATGCCGTCATACTTGAGAATTCTTGTCTCAATGACAACGGCTTCATCAAAATGCACCATGCTCCGGTAATCTATGCTGACAGAAAGAACCGGGCTGATGATTTCCAGGGCCTCCATCTGCTTATAACCCAGGCCGATCTGATTCATAAGGTTCATTCTCGCCTCTTCCATCCACTTCATATAATGGGTCTGATGAATGATCCCCATCTGATCCGTCTCATAGTACTGGGTGCGATGCTCATACGGACGTATCTCCATCTTTTCCGGTTCATGATTTAAACTCAGTTCCTGCTTTGGCATTGGTATGATCTCCTCTCCATTTAGTTCTGTATCTGTATTGTAACATATTCATCCCCATGTATGTCTGAATTTTTCATGGAAACGACGCCTTTATTTTTCAGCCTGATTTTGCCGCCCTGACGGATGCCCGCCGGAATTTTACATTTCACAGGTCCATACAGAGTCTGCACATAGGCTTCCCCTCCATGAACTGCGGTATCCTGCGGAATGGATATGGTAGTATAAATATCCATTCCTTTCCGTTCATAGACGGAATTCCGGAGAATATGCACCCTGATAATAAGATCACCTGCCGAACTGCCGTTCCATCCCTGCTCTCCCTTTCCTTTCAGACGTACACTCTGGCCTTCATTGATGCCTGCCGGAATATGAACCTGCAGTCTTTCCTCGCGGTCGCCTTTCAGATGCAGGATCTTATCACAGCCAAGAGCGGCTTCCTCCATCGTAAGGTCAATTTCAGCATGAAGATCCTGACTGCCATAAGCACCGGAAGCAGCGCCGGATCCATAATTTCCCCGGCCGCCACAGGACGCTCCGCCTCCCTGACCGCCATAATTCCAGGCCGAACTTCCGAATCCGTGACCAAATCTGTCCCGATAGGTCCGATTTCCGGAATTTCCGCCGAATCCGCTGCCGAAAAGCTCGGAGAAAAGATTATCCAGATTGATATCATCCATATTTCCGGAAGTGTAATGATACTCCCTGTACTGTCCGTTGTTTCCAAATCCGGAAGAATAACTGCCCTGTCCAAATGGATTGCCTGAAGGATCGCCGGCTCCCATACTTCCGTCAAAAGCTGCCATTCCGTACCGGTCATACAATTTCTTCTTTTCCGGATTTCCCAGAACATCATAAGCTTCTGTTACTTCCTTAAATTTCTGTTCCGCATGTTTATCTCCCGGATTGGTATCGGGATGATATTTTTTTGCAAGCTTTCTGTACGCCTTTTTGATCTCCTTTTCATCCGCAGATCTGCCGATGCCAAGAGTTTCGTAATAATCCTGTTTCGCCATCTGGTTCACCTCCCGTCATTTCTGAAATAATGTTTCGGATCTTCTTTCATGGAAAAAACGGGAATACCTGAATCCGGCATTCCCAATTCACAGTATTCCCGTTCTTTTATTTACCCGAAAGCTGGAAAATCGCGATCAGCCTTCAATTGTGATATATTTGTTCTCCTCGACAACCGGTTTTGCCTCTTTCTTCGGTACAGCAATCTTCAAGATACCATTCTCAAATTTTGCTTTGATATCGGTCTGTTCGATATCATCACCTACATAGAAGCGTCTGCTGCAGGTTCCTGAATATCTTTCACGGCGGATATACCTGCCGTTGGCGTCCTTCTGATCATTATTGGAATTTGACTTCGCCGTAATGGTCAGATAACCCTCTTTCAGCTCTGCCTGGACATCCTCTTTCTTATATCCCGGAAGATCAATGTCAAGCTCGTATCCTGTCTCAGTCTCTCTTACATCCGTTCTCATGATATTGGATGTGGAAACTGCAGGTCTGGACGTTCTTCTGGACGGCCATCCAAAGTCATCAAAAAAGGTATCAAATAAATCTTCTCCAAAAATACTGGGCATCATCATAGTTCATTCCTCCATTCATCTCATCGGCTTTTGCCGTATTATACAAACTTTATTTTCTTCGGGCTCCGGAACTCTTTTCCTTTGCTCTACGTGTAATATAACACTTGTTTTAGCACTCGTCAATAGCGAGTGCTAATAATTCACAATTTGTTCACATTTCAGTGATTCAGAAAGAATGTGATGACGATTCTGCCCCAAAATCTGATATATTTATTCATTACTGATCCGTATAAAGTCATCCAGCGCCTTTTGGGCCTTCCCGCTGTCGATCAGTTCAGCAGCCAGCTCAGTTCCCTCTTTTATACTGTCCGCCTTTCCGGCAATATACAGGGATGCGCCCGCATTCAGAAGGACCGCCGTCCGCTTTGGTCCCCGGTCGCTGCCATTCAGAATATTTCTGGTAATCAGGGCGTTTTCCTCCGGCGTGCTTCCTGCGAGATCCTCCGGACGGCAGGATTCCAGCCCGAAATCCTCCGGACAGATATCATAGGTCCGGTAAGCTCCGTCCTCAAATTCGCAGACAAAGGTCGGACCGCAGGCGGAAATCTCATCCAGTTTTTCTCTGCCGAAAACAACCATTCCCTTTCTGACTCCCAGACTGTAAAGAACCCTCGCCAGAGGTTCCACCAGAGAACTGTCATACACGCCCAGAAGCTGGCGTTTGGGATGAACCGGGTTCGTCAGCGGTCCCAGGATATTAAATACCGTCCGGAATCCCAGTTCTTTGCGGATACTCCCCACATATTTCATGGATGTATGATATTTCTGGGCAAAGAAGAAACAGAATCCCACCTGATCCAGCAGCTTCAGACACTGCTCCGGTTCCAGGGAAATATTTGCTCCCAGGGCTTCCAGACAGTCTGCCGTGCCGGATCTGGAGGAGGCCGCCCGGTTCCCGTGTTTGGACACCTTTACGCCTCCTGCCGCTGCCACAAAGGCGGATGTGGTGGAAATATTAAAGCTCCCGGAACCGTCGCCGCCGGTTCCCACAATTTCAAAGGTATCCATATCTCCGGCGTCCACCGCCAGGGCATATTCCCGCATGGCGGCGGCGCAGCCCGCAATCTCCTCGATGGTCTCAGCTTTGGTGCTCTTGGTAGACAGGGCAGCCAGAAAAGCCGCATTCTGTGTGGGAGATGTTTCTCCGCTCATAATCTCATGCATAACTGTGTATGCCTCATCATAGGTAAGATCCTGTTTATCGACAATTTTTATAATCGCTTCTTTAATCATATTGTTTCCCGCTCCTCCTTTTTCATGCGCCTTTCCGGAAGCTGTCACTGTTTCCTTCTGCTGCGCCTTTCCCGGCCTGGTTACCGGAAGTCTCTCTTAAAATCTGACACATAGGTTCTGGCCGTATCCAGATTATAATCACAGGACTCCAGCAGTTTGATAAAATGGGATCCCACAATCGCTCCATCGATGATATCCTTCATGGGTTCCACATCCTCCGGTGAGGTAATTCCGAATCCCATCATGACCGGAATGGGCGACTGCTCCTTTACATTCCGCAGATAGGAAAGGATTTCTTTATGGTATTCTCCGCTCTGGCCGGTCACCCCCATGGCGGAAACGCAGTATACAAAACCTCTCGCCCCGTTCAGGATCTTCGGTATTCTTCCGGCGGATACCGGAGCCACAAGCTGGATCAGAATCGTCTCATCCCGGTTTCCCAGCGCCTCCCGGAACGCCCCCTGCTCTTCCATGGGAAGATCCGGTACAATCACTCCGTCCACGCCGGTCTGTGCGCACTTTTCCACAAAATTCCTGATGCCGTAATGCACGATTGTATTGTAGTACATCATAAATACAATGGGCATCCGGACCCCTTCCCTGCGGACCTTTTCTACCAGATCGAAGGTTTTCCGGAGAGTGGTTCCCTTTAAAATGGAACGGTAGGAAGCATCCTGGATTACGGGACCGTCCGCCACCGGATCAGAGAAGGGAACTCCCAGCTCCAGAATATCCAGGCCCGCTTCCTCCAGGGCGTGAATCAGTTCCCCGCAGCGCTCCATGTCCGGAAGTCCGGCGGTAATATAAGTAATAAATGTTTTTTCATTTTTTTCTTTTAATTCGTTCAGTCGTTCTTCTATCCGATTCATATTCTTTCTCCTGTCTGCCATTTCCGGCATGTCTTTTTAATTCAGATATCCCTTTCCGGCCAGATAGTCGGAAATTGTATTTACATCCTTATCCCCCCTGCCGGACAGGCAGATAATCATGGACTGGTCCGGAGTCATCTCTTCTGCTTTTTGAAAGGCATAAGCCATGGCGTGGGCGCTTTCAATGGCCGGGATAATGCCCTCCATCCGGGTCAGCTCCATGAGGGCGTCCATGGCTTCGTCATCCGTAACCGGTACGTATTCTGCACGGCCTGTATCGTGAAGATATGCATGCTCCGGCCCGACTCCGGGATAATCCAGTCCTGCGGAAATGGAATGTGCCAGCTGGATATTTCCGTCTTCATCCTGGAGCAGATAGGAACGGGTTCCGTGAAGGACGCCGGGAGTTCCCTTCGTCATGGACGCCGCATGTTCTTCTGTGTCCACGCCTTTTCCGGCGGCTTCCACGCCGATCAGTTCCACGCCCTCCTCTTCAATAAAATCCGCAAACATGCCGATGGAATTGGATCCGCCGCCCACACAGGCCATGACCACATCCGGCAGACGTCCCTCCGCCTCATAATGCTGGCGCTTTGCTTCCCGGCTGATAACCGATTGGAATTCCTTCACCATTTTGGGATAAGGATAGGGACCGATGGCGGAACCGATAATATAAAAGGTATCTTCCGCGGTCTTCGCCCAGGTGCGGATCGCCTCGTTGGTGGCGTCTTTCAGCGTATTGCTTCCGGATTCCACGGATACCACCTTCGCGCCCAGCATCTCCATCCGCATGACATTTAATGCCTGGCGTTTTACATCTTCCTTTCCCATATAAACGGTGCACTCCATTCCGAACAGGGCCGCTCCGGTGGCTGCCGCCACGCCATGCTGTCCGGCTCCGGTCTCGGCGATGATTTTTTTCTTCCCCATTCTCTTCGCCAGCAGGATCTGACCGATTACATTATTGATTTTGTGGGCGCCCGTATGATTGAGATCCTCCCTCTTCAGATAAATTTTTGTTCCGTATTTTTCGCTGAGACGCTCCGCATAATAAAGAGGGGTCTCCCTTCCCACATACTGTTTCAGATAATAATGATACTGCTTTAAAAATTCCGGATCATGTATGGCCTCCTCAAAAGCCCGGTCAATTTCTTCCAGACTGTTCATCAGGGATTCTGCTACATACTGTCCGCCGTATTCTCCATAATATGCTTTTTCGTTTCTCATAGTTTAACCTCTTTCTGTCTGATTTCTTACGATATCAATAAACTGACGAATCAGACGTGGGTCCTTGCCATTCTGATTTTCCACGCCGCTGCTGACGTCCACTGCGTCGGGCCTGAAAAGCTCCATGCCCTTTCTGACGTTCTCCGCCGTCAGACCTCCCGCCAGAATAAATTTCCTGTCACCAAATGCCTGCCGGAACATCCTTCCGGAAATGGTTTCTTCTTCCCCGGCAGTCTCCCATCCGAAGGTTTTTCCGCTTCCCCAGGCTGCTCCGTCCACCACGTATCCTCTGACTGCGGGATGGATCACTATTTTTTCCAGATTCCCGGGCCCCGCAAAATTTACCGCCTGCCAGATTTCTATATTGTTCAGTTCCAGCGCTTCCTCCGGAAGGGCGTCGTGAATCTGTATGATGTCAAATCCCATTCCGGCAATCTCTCTGAGAAGCGTTTTTTCCGGGCTGACGCAGACCGCTGCGGACCGGATCGCCGGATCCAGAAGGGACAGCAGCCGCTGTGCCTGCCCGGGACTGACATTTCTTCTGCTTTCCGGGTAGAATACAAACCCTGCGTAATCGGCTCCGGCTTCATTCACGGCCCGCACTTCCTCCGGGGCAGTCAGACCGCATATTTTTACCTGAATCATACTGTTTTCCTCCGGCTCTTATTTCTGTTCCGCTGACATGATCTCCTTTTTTAACCGGAAAACTTCTTTCCAGTGCTTTGCCAGTTCCCGGGGATTGGCAGATTCCATAAAAGCTCTTCCGATCAGAAAGGCATCCACATGGCACTCCGCCAGAAATTCCACATCCCTGTCCTCCACAATACCGCTCTCTGCCACAAAGACCCGGTCCTCCGGAACCATGACGGATAACTGCTTCGTGGTTTCCAGATGAATGGTAAAGTCACGGAGATCCCGGTTATTGACGCCCACAATCTTTGCCCCGCAGTTCAGCGCACGGTCCATCTGCTCTTCATCATGGGCTTCAAACAGGGCGTCCAGCCCCAGCTCTTCTGTCAGCTGGTAAAAATCCTTCATCTGAACGTCATCCAGAATTCCCGTGATCAGAAGAATCGCATTGGCTCCGATAGCCTTCGCCTCATAAAACTGGTATTCATCAATCATAAAATCTTTCCGCAGAATGGGAAGGGGGGAAATCTTCCGGATTTCCTTCAGATAGTCCACATTTCCCAGGAAATAATCCTCCTCTGTCAGACAGGAAATACAATCCACAGACCCGTTGTACTCGTCAATCCGGTCTGTCAGATCTATCTTGCTGGAAATTTTTCCCAGGCTGGGGGACGCCTTTTTAAATTCCCCGATAATGGAAATTCCCGGCTTTTTCAGTCCCTCCATAAAGTCCGGGGCGGGGCCTTCATAATTCTCCGCCAGACGCCGCATTTCCGGGAGTGAGATCCGGTTCTTATGCTCTTTTAATCTTATTTTCTTTTTCTCTACAATCTGATCCAGAATCATATGCTTACTCTCCTGTATTTAAAAAGTTTTCCAGCATCCGTTTCCCATGTTCTGTATAGATGGATTCCGGATGAAACTGCATTCCGTAAACCGGATACGTTTTATGCTTCATTGCCATGATTTCACCGTCCTCTGTCTCGGCCAGGATTTCCAGACAGTCCGGAAGCCCTTCCTTCTGAACCGCCAGGGAGTGGTATCTGGCAACCTTCACGGGAGAGGGAATCCCGGCGAAAATCCCATATCCTGCGTGTTCAATAACAGACTGTTTTCCGTGAAACAGCGTCTTTGCGTAGGAAACGGTTCCTCCCATCGCCTCCCCGATGGTCTGGTGCCCGAGGCAGATGCCCAGTATCGGTATCTTATCGTAAAATTCCTTTACCACATCCAGACAGATCCCGGCTTCCCGGGGGCTTTTCGGGCCCGGTGAGAGAACGATCTTTTCCGGCTTCAGCTCCCGGATTTCCTCCAGCGTGATCCGGTCATTCCGCACCACGCGGATCTCATCTGTAAAAATCCCCATAAACTGATACAGGTTATAAGTAAAGGAATCATAATTATCCATCAGTAAAATCATAAGTTTTCCTCCGTTACCAGTGTTTTTGCCAGGGCCATGACTTTATTGCAGCACTCCTGGTATTCTTTTTCCGGAACAGAATCGGCCACAATCCCCGCTCCGGCCTGGAGATATACCCTGTTTCCCTTTTTGATCATGGTCCGGATCGTGATACAGAAATCCATATCTCCGGAAAAATCGATATATCCGGTGGCTCCGCCGTACAATCCCCTGCGGACTGTCTCGAGCTCATTAATGATCTCCATGGCCCGGATTTTGGGAGCGCCGCTTAAGGTGCCTGCCGGGAGAAAAGAAGCCACCAGATCCAGAGGGTGATAAATCCCCTTCTTCCGCCCCTCCACCAGGGAAACAATGTGCATGACGTGGGAATAATACTGCACCTTCATAAATTCTGTTACCTTCACTGTGCCGAATTCGGAAATCCGTCCCATATCGTTTCTGGCAAGATCCACCAGCATCACATGTTCCGCCCGTTCTTTTTCGTCCGACAACAGCTCTTCCGTCAGCGCCAGATCTTCTTCCTTTGTCTTCCCGCGTTTCCGGGTTCCCGCAATGGGGCAGGTAAACACCCGCCGTCCCTGCTGTTTTACAATCATCTCCGGGGAACTTCCGATCACCTCAAAATCACCGTAATTGTAATAATACAGATAAGGCGAAGGATTCAGTTCCCGCAGTTCCTTGTAAAGGGTAAATCCGTCCTGTCCTGTCTCAATGGTCCAGCGCTGGGAAAGCACCGTCTGGAAAATGTGACCTTCCCGGATATAATGCCGGATTTTTTCCACTTTTCTGCTGTATTCTTCCAGGGTATCGGACTTTTTTACAATCCTTCCGTCCCGGATAAACTCCGGTTTCTTTCCTTTTTTCCCGCTTCTCGCTTTCCGGATCATATCCCCGGCGGTTTCCAGCGCCCGCTTCTTTCCCTCCGGGGAATCTTCCTCCAGGACAACCGCCGTCATGGTCTCCGCCACATGATCCACCACCATGAACCGGGTCATCAGCATCATCTGAATGGTTTCTATGCCGGTTTCCTCCGGGTTGTCGTCGGGAAGCTTTTCTGTATACCGGACATAATCATATCCCAGATTTCCCACCAGGCCGCCGGAAAAGGAAAGCTCCTCATTTTCCTTGTGAATCTCAAATTCATCATAATAGGCCTTCAGCAGTTCATGGGGATTTCCTCTCCGCACTTCGCGGGAGCCATCAGCCCTGGTAATAACCAGACTGTTTCCCTCTGATGTGATGATTTCTTCCGGATCAGCCCCGAAAAAAGTAAACATATCGTAGTTTTTGTCATAGCTTTCCAGCAGAAATCCTTTCTTCTGCCCCACCAGACTTTCATACATGTCAATCGGGGGCTCATCCACAATACTGACTGTTTTCTTGTAGACTTTTAAAATACGCTTCATATAACTTCCTTTCTGAGATCTTGTATCCGGCAGAAAACGCAGCGTTCTGATGCTTCCGGAAACTGCGTTTCCCGTAACATCAAAAAATCCCTGGCTGTGAATAAATCACAGCCAGGGACGAATCATCGTGGTGCCACCCTTGTTCACTGTTCTCTGAAAAAAGGGGTCAGAAAAACAGCCTCAATCCGATACGGAATCTCTTCGATATCTTTCCCCTGTAACGTGAGGACACGGCAGCCGCTAATAAGAAAACTCCTTTCGCAGATGCATCTCGCAAACCCATTCCTTTTAAACTTACCCGCCGGATTCCCACCATCTCCGGCTCTCTGGGGAGCAGCCCTTAAAAGTACTCTTCTTGCTCATAGATGTTAATCAATTAATTTTGTATTATTCTAACATGGCGCTGTGCAGGTGTCAATTTTTTTTCTCTTTTTTGTGCTGGAACACAATTTTTTCAGATTCTTATGTTATACTACTACACATAGTTGGGATTTCTGCCATAAAAAAGTTTTTTATGAGAAATTTCCAGAGTAACAACGAAAGGGATATGATACAAATGGGTAAAATTATCGGAATTGATCTGGGAACCACCAATAGCTGTGTGGCTGTCATGGAAGGCGGCCAGCCTACGATTATCATAAATTCAGAAGGGAACCGGACCACTCCATCTGTAGTTGCTTTTACGAAAAACGGGGAGCGTCTGGTAGGCGATACCGCAAAACGACAGGCTGTTACCAATGCAGACCGGACGATCACATCGATCAAGCGTGATATGGGAACAGACCGTACCATCAAAATCGATGGTAAGAAATACTCTCCACAGGAGATTTCATCCATGATTCTCCAGAAACTGAAAAAAGATGCGGAGAACCATCTTGGCGAGCCTGTAACAGAGGCCGTTATTACAGTTCCCGCTTATTTCAGCGACGCTCAGCGAAAAGCCACAAAGGACGCCGGAAGAATTGCCGGACTGAATGTAAAACGTATTATCAATGAGCCTACCGCCGCGGCTTTGGCTTATGGCCTGGACAATGCCTCTCCCCAGAAAATTCTTGTCTATGATCTGGGAGGCGGCACCTTCGATGTCTCCGTTATTGAGATCAGCGAGGGAATGATCGAAGTTCTGGCTACCGCCGGAGATAACCGTCTGGGCGGAGACGATTACGACCAGCGGATCTGCGATTATCTGATCCGCGAGTTTCAGAAAGAACAGGGGGTAAATCTGTCAAAGGATATGGTAGCTATGAAGCGCCTGAAGGAGGAATCCGAGAAGGCCAAGATCGCACTCTCCACCTCCACCTCTACGAATATTAATCTGCCGTACATCACTACAACCCGTTCCGGCCCGGTCCATCTGGATATGACACTGACCCGCTCCAAATTTGAGGAGCTTACCTATGATCTGACAGAACGGACCGCTGAACCTGTCCGCATGGCGCTCTCTGACGCCGGCATTTCCGCCTCCCAGCTTGGAAAAGTGCTTCTGGTCGGCGGCTCCACCCGGATTCCAGCCGTACAGCACAAAGTACGGGAACTGACCGGACAGGAACCCAGCAAGAACCTGAACCCGGATGAGTGTGTTGCACTGGGAGCAGCCATCCAGGGCGGAAAACTGGCCGGAGACAGCAACCTGAATGAGATTCTTCTGATGGATGTCACTCCACTGTCCCTTTCCATCGAGACAGTGGGCGGTATTGCCACAGTTCTGATCCCACGGAACACGACAATCCCTACCCGGCACAGCCAGGTATTCTCTACAGCAGCTAATTTCCAGACCTCTGTGGAGATCAAGGTGCTCCAGGGAGAGCGTCAGTTTGCCAAAGATAATAAACTGCTGGGACGTTTCCGGCTGAACGGAATCCGCAGAGCCATGGCAGGCGTTCCCCAGATTGAAGTTACTTTTGATATTGACGCCAACGGTATTGTCAACGTATCCGCGAAGGATCTCGGGACCGGAAAACACCAGCAGATCACCATTACCTCCGGCACCAGCATGTCGGATGCGGAGGTAGACCGCGCAGTGGAAGAAGCTGCAAGATACGAAGCCACCGACAGTCAGAGAAAGGCAAGCTTCGATCTGTACAGTGAAGCGGAACAGCTTCTCCGGGTGACAGAATCTTCTCTTATGCGAAACAAAAAGAAGATCGACAAGCCGACTCAGTCTATGATTAAAACCGACATGAATGACTTGAAACGCGCCATGAAACGTGTGAAGCCCGCCGATATGACTCCCATGCAGGAAGAGGAAATCCGCTCCGCAAAAGCAAAGCTGGAGGGATCCTCCAAATTGGTTACCGATCTGGACAGCTGACAGATCTGAACCGTACGCTCCGGTTTCAGTGTCTCACTGTCTGAAATAACAGACACAGAAACAGAATTTTCTGTTATTCAAGAATCGAGATCACATCCGACAGCTTCGGAAAAGAATCCGGAAGCCGGATGCTGGTCTCGATTTTTTCCTGTATCATTTCCGCATTCACTCCCTTATAACTCCAGTCTGTCTGCCACAGAAAAATAAAAACAAGAAACAGCAGAACAGAAAAAATCAGACGAAGTTTAAAAAAGCCTCCCGGCGTTTTCTCCTCCGTCTGATTCTCCTCATAATCACTTCTCCGATATCTGTTTCTGATACCGGAATCTTCATCTGCATTCTCAGTAAAACTCCGCCGCACCTGTTCCACATATTGCTTCCGGTTATAGATTTCCTCCTGATTCAAAACCTATCCTCCTTCCGGCAGAAACAACATTCCTCTGCCGAAATACTCTCTGATATATTCTATGAATCAGACGAAGATTTAGAAGCTTTATTGTTACTATGAACAGAGCGGACAGTAACGCTTTATTATCTCAGCACCAGTTCCTCCAGTACCTCCTCCATGGAAATCCCTTTCTCAGCCATAAGTACCATCAGATAATACAGGAAATCCGCAATCTCATATTTTACATCCTCCCGCTCGGAATTCTTGGATGCAATTACGATCTCCGTGGATTCCTCACCGATTTTTTTCAGAATCTTATCAATTCCTTTCTCGAAAAGATAATTGGTGTAAGATCCTTTTTTAGGATGCTCTTTTCTGTCTTTAATCACATTATACTGTCGCTCCAGCACCTCAAACAGATTCCGGTCCATGGAATCCTCCTGCACCAGATCTGTAAAGAAACAGCTGCGGCTGCCGGTATGGCACGCCGCCCCAACCTGAGATACCTTTGCCAGAATCGTATCATTATCGCAGTCAATGGTCAGAGACTTCACATACTGAAAGTGGCCTGAAGTCAGCCCTTTGATCCAGAGCTCCTGACGGCTCCTGCTGTAATATGTCATCTTTCCCACAGCCAGAGTTGTATGATAGGCCTCCTCATTCATATATGCCAGCATCAGAACTTCATTAGTTTTATAATCCTGAACAATCACGGGAATCAGCCCGTCAGAATTCAACTTAAAGCTGCTCCAATCCATAGAAGATGTCAGATGATCCGCACATACGCCCTGACTTTTCAGATATTTTTTCAGTTCAATAACCTTTTCCGGCTCCTCCACAAAGGACAGACAGCTGATTCCCTGAATATTCTCATCCGACTTCAGCGTTTTACAGATCTTCTCAGGAGTCATATTCTCCATAAGAATCGTATAGGGTATATCCGTAACATTCGACATAGTACCCGCCAGCTTTTCATTCAGCACAATCAGCTCGCTGATATGATGCTCCACATCATCTTTCTGTTTAAAAAACACATCCACGTTAAAAATAGACAGCGCCAGGCGGTCTTTGCCAAACCGCTGGGCTCCGTCTCTGGCCAGTTCCCTGGTCTTGGGCTTCAAAGCATTTAATATCACTTTCTTACAGCCGGCATAAAGAACTTTCTTAACGTCTTCGTGATAGTTGATATTTCCTCCCACATACACAGGTATTTCGGAAATGCCTGTCACCTGTTTTATCGTGTGGAGATTCTTCTCATGCTCCACATCATTATCTGAGAGATCAAACAAAATAATCTTATCCAGTCCATTGTCATGAAAGGAACGGATCGTGGCTTCCAGATCTCCCATTGGGGTATGATCCCGGAATCCTTTTACCAGCATACCGTCTTTCAGGAACACAATCGCTGTAATATCTTTGGGTGTATATTTCATTTCTATAAACTGCCTTTCGTTGATAACACATCCGTAATCCTGGGATCAAAGGCCGAAGCCTCATCCAGCGCCTTTCCAAAGGCTTTAAACAGTGCCTCCGCCATATGGTGATTGTTGCCCCCGGTCAAAATCTTCAGATGCAGATTCATTCCCACACCGTAGGAAACGGCATAGAAAAACTCGCGTATCATCTCTGTGTCCATATCGCCGATCCGCTCCGCAGTAAATTCCGCATCCATTACAAAGAACGGTCTTCCGGACAGATCAATGGCACAGAGCGCCAGGCACTCATCCATGGGAAGCATCACGCTGCCGAATCGCCGGATTCCCTTTTTATCTCCTAACGCCTGCCGAATCGCCGTCCCGAGAACAATCCCGGTATCCTCAATCGTATGATGACAGTCCACCTCCAGATCGCCCTCTGCCTTCAGATCCAGATCAAAAAAACCATGTCTGGCAAAGCCGGAAAGCATGTGATCAAAAAAACCGACGCCCGTAGCAATCTGCCACTTCCCGCTGCCATCCAGATTGAGCGTCAGCGCAATATCAGTCTCACTTGTTTTTCTGTTTACAGAAGCAATCCTGTTTTCTTTCATTTTCCCTCTCCCGTAGAATCCTCAAACCGCACCAGAACAGAATTGGCATGGGCAGTCAGCCGTTCACAGCGGGCAAACTGCGCAATATCCTGATACACATTCTGCAGCGCTTCTCTGGAATAATAAATAATGCTGGACTTTTTGATAAAATCGTCCACAGACAGCGGTGAGAAAAATTTCGCCGTGCCGTTGGTAGGCAGAACATGATTCGGTCCTGCAAAATAATCTCCCAGCGGCTCGCTGGAATATTCGCCGATAAAAATCGCGCCCGCATTCTTAATCTTTGTCATCACGTCAAACGCGTTGGCAGTGACAATCTCCATATGTTCAGACGCAATCTCATTGGCGGTATCAATAGCTGTATCCATATCCGGCGCAATCAGAATGTATCCGTAATTTTCCAGCGACTTTTCTATAATTTCTTTCCGGGAAAGCTCCGCGGTAAAACGATCTACTTCCTCGGAAACTTTTTCTGCCAACGCCTCACTGGTAGTGATCAGGATCGCTGAGGCCAGCTCGTCATGCTCCGCCTGAGACAGAAGATCCGCCGCCACATAGCGCGGGTTTGCCGTCTCATCAGCAAGAACAAGAATCTCACTGGGACCGGCAATCGAATCAATACTTACATGTCCGAAAACGGCTTTTTTCGCAAGCGCCACATAAATATTACCGGGCCCTACGATTTTGTCCACCTTCGGAATGCTCTCCGTACCGAAAGCCAGGGCCGCAATGGCCTGTGCGCCGCCGACTTTGAAAATCCGGTCCACACCGGCCTCTCTGGCCGATACCAGAGTCGCAGGATTCACCTTTCCCTCCTTATTGCACGGAGTCGTCATAATAATCGTCTCCACTCCCGCTACTTTGGCGGGAATAATATTCATCAGCACCGAGGAGGGGTACGCCGCCTTTCCGCCGGGCACATAAACGCCTGCTCTGGCAATAGGGGTTACTTTCTGACCAAGCATGGTTCCCGGAATCGAACTGTCAAACCATCCGTACTGCTTCTGTTTCTCATGATAGATGCGAATATTTTCCTTTGCCTTGCGGATCACCTCCAGAAGCTCCGGCTCCACCTGCTCATAGGCTTCGGCGATCTCCGCCTCTGTCACCTCCACATTTTCCGCAGTAAGATGCGCGCCGTCGAACTTCTCTGTATATTCAAATACGGCGCTGTCACTGTTTTCCCGCACATTGGCGATAATCTCATTGACGCTGTTCTCATACTGAGTATAGTTATTGGGACTCCTTTTCAGAAGATCTGTCAGAATCTGATGTATCGTTTCTCTCGTCAACTTTAAAATACGCATTGCACTTACCTCTTTCCCGGGCATCTTTCTGCCCATACAGGTATCCTCTGGAGGATTACCTCTTTCCCTTATTATATGACGCCGAAGCCGGATTTTCAATGTTTACAGATCGGAACTGTCTGAGATAACCTGCCTCAAATCTGAGATCAGTTTTGAAATCCGCTCCTGCTCCAGCTTCATGCTCACCGGATTCACCACCATCCGGGCAGACAGCGGGCACACTTCCTCCAGAACCACAAGCCCGTTTTCCCGCAGTGTGGAACCGGTCTCTACAATATCCACAATTACATCAGCCAGTCCCACAATAGGCGCCAGCTCGATGGAACCGTTCAGCTTAATAATCTCCACCGTCTGATGCTTTTTATTATAAAAATAATCCTTGGCAATTTTGGGATACTTGGTAGCCACGCGGATCTGTTCATGATGCCGGAGCAGATCTTTTGCAGACTCCGGTCCGCAGACACACATTCTGCAGGCTCCGAATCCAAGATCCAGCACCTCATAAATATTCCGGCCTTCCTGAAGGATCGTGTCTCTTCCCACAATTCCGATATCAGCCGCGCCATACTCCACATAAGTAGGCACATCGGGCCCTTTTGCCAGAAAGAACCGAAGCTTTAACTCTTCATTTACAAAAATCAGCTTTCTGGTATCCTTATCCTTCATCTCTTCACAGGTAATCCCAATCTGTTCAAAAAGTTTTAATGTAGTTTTTGCCAGGCGCCCTTTTCCCAGCGCGAATGTCAAATATCTCATCTGTTTTTCCCGTTCTCTTTCTTAAATGTAATATACAATATCCTGAATATGGAACTGATCCGCATATCTGCGGTAGGCTTCCTCCGTATTGGTCTCAGACAACGGCATCATTTCCACATTTTCACCCTGACGCCGCAGAGCTATGGCATCCTGGATCGCTTCCGCGCGCCGTTTCTCATTGTATATGAACCATTTCGTTTTATTTTCAAAAGGAATCCTGATATTCTGCCGCTGCAGAGCGCTCATAAGCTGATCAATCACAATGGCGAATCCGATCGCCGGAGCCGATTTGCCGAAATACTCCAGCAGATGATCATAACGTCCGCCCTTCACCACGGCCTCGCCGCTTCCGAAAGTATAGCCCGAAAAAATCACTCCGGTGTAGTAATTCAGCCTGGAAACCATCGCCATCTCATAAGAAACATACTGCTCCACTCCGTAAACCCGCAGCAGATCACCCAGCTGTTCCAGACGATCCAGAGAATTGTAAATTTTCGGATAAGCTTCCGCCCTCTTTTTCGCCTCAATAATCTTTTCCTTTGTCAGCATAACGTCTTTCAGCAGACCGAAAAGATAATTCAGGTCATCATTCAGTCCGCAGTGACTGATCCGCTCTTCCACACCGTAAAAATTGCGGTTCAGCAGCAGTTCGTGAATCTCCTCCTCCATATCCTCTCCAAGCTCCGCAGCCTCAAAGAGTCCTTTCAGGAAATCCACGTGTCCCACGCTGATCTGAAACTCCTTTAAGCCTGCGCCCAGAAGAAGCTGTATCGTCAGAGAAATCAGTTCCGCGTCTGCTCCCACGGACCCGTCGCCGATCAGCTCCGCGCCGGACTGCGTAGTTTCCTTCAGCAATCCCTGATAACTGCTGTTGTTGATAAAAGTATTCCCCGTATAGCAAAAACGGATGGGAATCTCATCCTCCATATAATATTTGGAGGCACACCGGGCGATGGACGGCGTAAAATCCGGCCGCAGCACAAGAGTGTTTCCCTCCCGGTCAAAAAACTTATATAAATCCTTTGAGGGCGTGGATCCGATCTCTTTTCCGAAAATATCAAAAAATTCAAACGTCGGGGTCTGAATAGGATGAAAGCCGTAAGACTTTAAAATCTGGTGCAGTCTGTCTTCCAGAATATGCTTTCTTTCACACTCATCACTGTAAATGTCCCTGACACCTTCCGGTGTATGCAATAACTGATTCAAACGAAAATCCTCCCCTGTAAATGTCTTATTGCTGATGTTTGCTTTAGCGTGCTACCATGTTACCACGCGAAACACTCGATTATTATATGGGATTCCTGACGAATTGTCAATCCCTGTCATCCAAATCTCTCTGCATAAGTTCCAGATAAGGCACGAGCAGACCCCCATGACCGGTAAAAAAATAGTTCCGGTCCAGTTCTTCCAGGCGGAAACTTTTTCTGCCGCCGCGCTCCTGTCTGTCCCAGAATTTTTTCAGCTGACGAAACGTCAGATAATAGAAGCTGTCCCTGTGGGAATAAAATAAAATTAAAAAAGCTACTCCGCCCTGTTTTTCAAAATTTTCCATAAAACGGATCTGATGCTCATGAACATTATGAAGGGGAAAGGTATCTGTACGGCATTCTTTTGCGTCAAAACAGACGGGAATCCCCTGAACAGCTCCGATATAATCTACGGTACTTTTCTGATCAAAATATGCCAGTGTAATATGCCGGCTCTCCCTGTCAATGCTGATGGGTGTGATCGGCGTCGGTATCTTCTGAATCAGAGCCAGACCGTTTTCCAGATATTTTTCATTTGTACGGTTAATAAATTCCTCCAGCGTAGATCCCCGCAGGCCTCTGGAATTCCACGTAGGCATAGTTCTCCCCCTGTTCTCTTATTTACAAAATTCCCCGGTTCTCCAAATCCGCGGATTCATAATACAGAATCCGTTCCTGAATGCAGGAAAACTTCCCATTCTTCAGCTCGATCTTATTAATACTGCAGTTGGGCTGGCTGACATTCCAGAAATCATCCAGTTCCGTACCTTTTATTCTTGCCAGAAAAGCGCGGATTACGGTTCCGTGGCAGAGCACCAGAACATGTTCCAGCCCGCTCTCCTGCTCCAGCGGAAGAAGAATATCCTCCATAAAACGGTCAATGCGGGAAAACAAATGACCGTAACTTTCACCGGTGGGATCCGGCACATACTGAGAGGGTTTCGAAAAGCAGCGGACAATATTTTCATCTGTTTCTTTCAGATCTCTCAGAACCGCCCCCTCGTATTTTCCGAAACACATTTCCCGCAGACGCTCATCTGTAATAAGAAACGGTTCGGGAGCGGAAGGATTCCCTGCCTTTTCCGCCACAATTGCGGCAGTTTCCGCCGCCCGTGATAAGGGGCTGGTATAAATGCGGTCAAAAAAGATACCGTCTCTGCGAAATCCCTCCCCGGAAAGAACTGCCAGCTCTCTTCCCAGGTCTGTCAGCGCAATGTCCGAACTTCCCTGAATTTTCCCCGCCTTATTCCATGCAGTTTCTCCATGGCGCATAATATATATGTACATAACAGTTCATCCTTTCCTCTGTTTCTTCGCCAATGTCTGCTGCTTCAGCCAGCGTTCTGCCTGCTGAAACGTCTCCGGTTCCTCTGTCTCGATCACTCTCCCGTCCGGGAACTCCATACGGCAGGCGTTAAGAAGCTGTCCCCGGATGCCGGTATCCTGATACAGTCTCTGATTCAGCTTCCTGTCCCCGTACTTCTCATCGCCCAGAATCGGATACCCCTGCGATGCCAGATGAGCCCGGATCTGATGGGAGCGCCCGGTTATCAGATGCACCTCAAGAAGCGTTCCCGATCCGAAATATTCCAGAGGGCGGTAAGCGGTTTCAATAAAATCGCCCTCCCCCTCCGGCCGGACTTCCACCCGGTTGGTTTTGTGATCTTTTACCAGATACCCGGTCAGATGCATGGCCTCTTTTACGCGTCCCGATACCAGTGTACGGTAAAACTTCTTCATGGACCGTTCTCTTAACTGCACAGCCATCTCCTGAAGTCCGCGGATCGTCTTTCCCGCAATCAGCAGTCCGGAGGTATTTCTGTCCAGCCGGTTGCAGACAGAAGGACGGAACGTGCGAAGCTCCTGTTCTGTCAGAGCGCCGGTTTCCAGCAGATAATCAATAATCATTTCATTGGCAGAATAATCTCCCGGCTTCGCCTTCTGGGAAAGTATACCGGCAGGCTTGTGAATCACCAGAATATCCTCATCCTCATATACTACACGAATGGGAAAAGCTTTTTTGCGATCCCGGTCTGAAGCTGCGGCTTCCCCTTTTCCCGCCGGAACATCTGCTTTCCCGGCCTCCGGCAGCGCCGATGCGAATTTGGCAAAGGTTTCATCCGCCAGATAAATGCGAATCTCATCCCCTGGCTCCAGAATCTCCTGCCCGGCAGCCTTCTTTTCATTTAACACAATATTCTTTTTCCGAAGCATTTTATAGACAAAGCTCCGGGGCGCCCGATCCAGTACCTTGAACAGATATTTGTCCATGCGCTGTCCGGCTTCCTTTTTTGATATCTTAAATTCTTTCATTTTTCATCACGACACTATTTCTTCTTATGCACATTCCGGATTGTTTTTTTCTTCCTGGGGCGGCCGGAATAGCTTTCCTGTTTTCCTTTTTTCCCGGACACAGCCCTGGAATCCCTTTTCTGAAATTCCTGTCCGCCATGATTTCCTTTTCTGGGACGGATCAGACATTTCGGGCCGTATCCGATCAGATCTGTCCGGTGCGCCAGGTGCAGAGCCTCATATACCAGATCGTAATTTTTCGGATTCCGATACTGAATCAGAGCCCGCTGCATGGCCTTCTCATGGGGATTATTTGTCACATAAACCTTCTTCATCGTCCGGGGATCCAGTCCTGTATAATACATACAGGTGGATATGGTGGACGGCGTGGGATAAAAATCCTGCACCTGCTCTGGCATATACCCAAGATCACGCAGATATTCCGCCAGTTCTATCGCTTCCTTCAGTGTGGAACCCGGATGAGAGGACATCAGATAGGGAACAAGATACTGCTTCTTTCCCAGCTTCTCATTCATTCTCCCATACTCTTCACGAAATCTGTTATATACCGCCACCGGAGGCTTGCCCATCAGCGAAAGAACAGAATCCGAAATATGCTCCGGAGCGACCTTCAGCTGACCGCTGACATGATGCTCACAAAGCTCCCGGAAAAAGGTTTTGTCTCTGTCACAGAGCAGATAATCAAAACGGATACCTGAGCGGATAAAGACCTTTTTCACATTCGGCAGAGACCGCAGTTTCCGCAGAAGCTCCAGATAATCGGAATGATCCACTTTCAGATTGGGACAGGGTGCGGGAAACAGACACTGGCGGTTGGTGCAGACGCCTTTGGTAAGCTGCTTTTCGCAGGAAGGATGGCGGAAATTTGCCGTCGGACCCCCCACATCATGAATATATCCCTTGAAATCCGGTTCCCATACCATTCCGGAGGCTTCCTGCAGAATCGATTCATGGCTTCTGGTCTGAATCACCCTTCCCTGGTGGAAGGTCAGAGCGCAGAAACTGCAGCCTCCGAAACAGCCCCGGTTGCTTACCAGACTGAAACGCACTTCCTCTATGGCTGGAACGCCTCCCGCCTCCTCATAAGAGGGATGCCAGGTCCGCATATAAGGCAGAGAGTATACATAATCCATCTCACTTGTAGATAAAGGCTTTGAGGGAGGATTCTGCACCACATAGCATTTGTTGGGATAAGGTTCAATCAGCCGTTTGGCGGTAAGCGCATCCGTATTACAGTACTGGGTATAAAAGCTCCGGGCATAAGCCTCTTTGCTGCTTCTGATTTCCTCAAAAGAGGGGAGCATCACACCGTCATAGACATCCTCCGGATGCTTTGTTCTGTACACCGTACCGTCAATATAGGTCAGATCTCTGATATCTATTCCACTCTGAAGCCCTTCCGCCATCTCCACGATGCTCCGTTCTCCCATTCCGTACAGAAGAAGATCTGCGCCGGAATCCAGCAGTACGGAACGTTTTACGCGGTTTGACCAGTAATCATAATGTCCCAGACGGCGCAGGCTGGCCTCCAGCCCTCCGATTACCAGAGGTGTATGCTTGTATGTCCTGCGGATCAGATTACAGTAAACGATTGTAGCGTAATCGGGACGTCTGCCCATGACTCCTCCGGAAGTAAACGCATCCGTCTGCCGCCGTTTCTTCGATACAGAATAATGGTTGACCATA
>CAMLYL010000013.1 GCA_946491665.1 uncultured Lachnospiraceae bacterium
TGTCAGCTAAAGCTGACCCGAATCCCGCGCCAAGACCCGTGAGCGGGTCTTGAATAAGATTTTTTTAGTTTTAAGATTGGGAAAGATGAATTCTTGTTATCAATCCGGGGATATGGTATGATATTTCATGAAAATATCATAGAATATATATTTCAGGAATGATATAATAGGATCAGCAGTGGACCGGAGACTGCAGGGATTCGGTAAGGAAGATGTCAGCTGAAGCTGACCCGAATCCCGCACCAAGACCCGTGAGCGGGACTTGAATGGAAATGAAATCTATCGGAGTGAATTGGAGAAGATGACGGAGAATAAGTGGGACAATTTTGGAGAACAGATTAAAAATACAGTGGATCATGCGATAAGGGAAGGTGACTTTTCAAATCTGAGCCGCTCCATCGGGAATATTATCAATGATACGGTGGACACGGTGAAAGATTCCGTGAAGGCCAACTGGCCAAATCAGGCCCGCGGCCCGCAGCCGGTAAAAAGGCCCTATCAGGAGTCAGGGCAGCATGATTACAGGAAGAAACAGCAGGAGACGACGGCTCCCGTATTATATCAGCGTACGCCTCAGGGCAGGGTGTCCGGGATTCTGATGGCTGTGGGAGGATATTCCGGAATGGTTATTTTTGGTATCTTTCTGCTTGTATTTATGGTTCTGGGAATGTTGGGACATGTACTGCTGGCCGGAGTGATTATATTCGGGATTTTAACGGCCGCATCCCTGATTCTGGGGATCTGTGGCAGCCGGAAGCTGGGATTTGTCAATCGGTTTCGCAGTTATGTCAGACTGCTGGGCCGGCAGGTTTATATACCGATCCGGATACTGGCGGACAAGACCGGAAAGTCAGCAGAGTATATTACAGAGGATCTGAAGAAAATGATCGACAGACGGCTGTTTCTTCAGGCACATATTGATGAGGAGAATCAGTGCCTGATTCTTTCGGATCAGGCATATCGGGAATATAATCAGGCAAAGGCCGAATATCAGGCCAGAGAGCGGGCCGCTGCTGAGGAAAAACGGGCGAAAGATCAGCTTTCTCCGGAATGCCGGAAGCTGATTGAGGATGGAGAAGAGTATATCAGGCATATTCACTGGTGCAATGAGCAGATTCCCGGCGAAGAGATTTCGGCGAAGCTGGATCAGATGGAGAACGTGGTTACCCGCATTTTCGCGGTGGTCCGGGAAACACCGTCGGTGGCTCCGGAGCTTGGAAAGCTGATGAGCTATTATCTTCCCACCACCAGAAAGCTGTTGGATACTTACCGGGAGATGGATCATCAGCCGGTGGCGGGGGAGAATATTTCTTCTACCAAGCGGGAAATTGAAGCTACTATTGATACCCTGAACGTGGCGTTTGAAAAGCTGCTGGATGATCTGTACGAGGACAAGGCATGGGATATTTCATCGGATATTTCGGTGCTGAATACGGTTCTGGCTCAGGATGGTCTGAAAGAGGACGGGCTGGCAAACCGTAAGAAGCATTTATAGAGAGAAAATAAAATAAATCTGTTCCGAAAGAGGCGGGACAGGGAAGAAGGGAGCTGCCATGAGCGACGATTTAAAAGATTTTTCAACAACACCTACACTGACATTTGATGTGAATCCGCAGACGGAGCCAGCTGCGTCTGCAGGGATCGATCTTGCGGAAAAGACACAGGATCCGGCTTTTTCGGAGAACAATCTGACGCCGGAAGAACTGCAGATGGTAGAGAGCTTTTCCCAGCAGATTGATATCAGCAATTCTCAGGCGATTCTGCAGTATGGTGTGGGAACTCAGAAAAAAATGGCTGATTTTTCGGAAACTGCGCTGAAGAATGTCCGCACCAAAGATATGGGAGAGGTGGGACAGATGCTGTCTTCTCTTGTGACAGAGCTGAAGAGCTTTGATGTGGAGGAAAATGAAAAGGGACTGCGGGGGCTTTTCAAGAAATCGGCGAATAAAACTACGGCTTTAAAGGCGAAATATGCCAAGGCAGAAGTAAATGTCAATCAGGTGTGCGCGTCCCTGGAGAGTCATCAGCAGGTGCTTCTGAAGGATATTGCCCTGCTGGACAAAATGTATGAGGTGAATCTGACCTATTTCAAAGAGCTTTCTATGTATATCCTGGCCGGCAAGAAGAAACTGAAGGAGATCCGGGAAGGAGAACTGAAGGCGGCTGTGGAAAAAGCGCAGCGGTCCAGTCTGCCGGAGGACGCTCAGGCGGCCAAGGATCTGGAGAATAAATGTGAACGTTTTGAAAAGAAGATTCATGATCTGGAGCTGACCCGGGTGATTTCCATTCAGACGGCTCCTCAGATCCGTCTGGTACAGAATA
This sequence comes from uncultured Lachnospiraceae bacterium, assembly GCA_946491665.1. Classification (GTDB taxonomy): domain Bacteria; phylum Bacillota; class Clostridia; order Lachnospirales; family Lachnospiraceae; genus Eubacterium_I. The sequence continues at coordinate 2,323 of CAMLYL010000013.1, forward strand.
ATGATACGCTGATGGCGGAAAAGATTCAGTCTACCATCGTAAATACGATTCCCCTGTGGAAGAGCCAGATGGTACTGGCTCTGGGGATTGAGCATTCCAACCAGGCGGCAAAGGTGCAGCGTGAGGTAACGGATATGACCAATGAGCTGCTCCGCAAGAATGCAGATGTTTTAAAAACGGCCACCATTGAGACTGCGAAGGAGTCTGAGCGCGGCATTGTCGATATTGAAACCTTAAAGCATACCAATGAGACTCTGATTTCCACCTTTGACGAGGTCATGCGGATCCAGAGCGAGGGCCGGGAGAAACGGCAGGCAGCAGAGGGCGAGATGAGGCGCATTGAGAATGAGCTGCGTGAGAAACTGCTTCAGATCAATACAAAATAGCAGACTGAGACTTATGAAATCAGCTGTTCTTTCTGCCATTGCAGTTCGCTGGCAGTTTCGGAGTCGTCCAGCGCATCTTCCAGCTGCGTGACGGGAATATTATTTTGAAGACTGTATAATACGGGCGCGGCATCTTTCCACGATTCTTCGTAGATGCCGTGCCTTAATTTATAATAAAAGGTTCCCTTTGCAAATCGGGAGGCGAAGCGGGCGCCGAATGCTCCCAGATGGGCAAAAAACCACAGTCCCAGCCGACGGACAGCATATCCCCGGCCGAAAAGGCGGCCAATCCGGAATGCAGAAGAAAAGGAGTAAAATTTTGTGACGGCATGATAAAATTCATCCTGCAGTTCCCAGGGTGTGAGATTTTTGGGAATAAAAGTGGTGTTCATCATGTCATACTGTTCCCAGTCAGGTACCAGCATCCGTTCCTCTTTCTGGAATTGCTGAAATGTCAGGGCCCCCGGATAAGGAGTCAGGATGGCGGGCTGAAGCTGATAGGCATCCAGATCTGCGGCAAACTGTACCGCCCGTCGAATATCTTCCTTTGTATCCGCGTCTATGCCCAGTACAAGGCTGGCAATGAGGCGGATTTTGTGTTCGCGGCAGCTTTTGGCAGCCCGGAGGATATCGTCCCGGTTCTGACCTTTGTGAATCTGTTCCAGAGCTTTTTCGTTCAGGGATTCGATGCCGATCAGCACCCGGTTCAGATGTGCTTTCTTAAGAAGCCCCATCAGCTCTTCGTCTTCGGCCATGTCGGTCCGGCCAAAAAAAAATGTTTCTTTGAATGTCAGGTTTTCCGCAATCATCCGCCGGCAGATTTCCTTGGCACGCTCTTTGTCGGCGGTAAAATTATCGTCTTCAAAATTCATGTATCGGAATCCCATTTTTTTGTAAAGACGGATTTCTTCAATGACACTGTCTACACTGCGCTGACGGTAAGGCGCAAACATCCGGGAGGTGGTGCAGAAACTGCAGCGGCAGGTGCATCCCCTGGTTGTCATAATGTTGGCGCAGTCACAGGGAGTTTTCAGGATGCTGTAGTCCGGCAGAGGAAGGGCATCCAGATCTTCCGGCGGAGAAGTTCGTATGATTTTGTCAGTGAGGCGTCCTTCAACGACATCCAGAATTACAGATTCACCTTCTCCCACAATTACATGATCCGCGTGGGCGGCAGCTTCTTCGGGAAGGGCAGAGGCATGAATACCGCCGATAATGACTTTTGCATCGGAGCTGGCGTGAATGATATCGGCCAGCTCGTAGGCTCTGGGCGCTGTGGAGGTCATGGTATACAGACTGAAGACATCCGCCTTTTCCAGACATTTTTTCAGGGGAACCTTTCCGTTTAATTCTTCGTATACCTCTGCCGTGTGTCCGGCTTTTTTTAAAATGCCGCCCAGGATCAGCGGACCGGTGATAGCATTGGGATGGCCGTAGAAGCGGCTCCCCAGCCGGTAAACCGGGAAACGCCGAAGCGCGCTGGCGGGAGTAATAAATACAATATGCATAGAATGCTCCTTTTTATAGAATGAATTTGTTTGAAGTATGGACGAATTCCAAAAAGTTATTCGCTGCAGGCGGTTCTTTCGGAAAAAGTATCTGCATTTTCACCCCAACTTTTTACTGTTTGTGTTATACTATAAGCAAACGCTGGGAGAAAGGTGCATGATTCCGGCGGGAAAGAGGGTAAGTGTACAGCATGTATCAGGAAATTGCAAAGTTAATTATGTATGGAGATATAGAGGAGGATTCCATTCTGTACCAGATGGGAGAGATCTTCCGGGATTTTGAGGCGGGAAAAGAGAGTAAAGCGGTGCTGACCCGGCGGGTGTATACTCAGATCAAGCGTCTTCTGACGCTGGCTACAGATTTCGGGTTTGATGAGAATCTGTGGCATAATTATCTGGCCTATTTTCTTATCACAAATGAAAATCCTTTTTCAATAACCTGTGAGAAGACCGGAGCCAGTGAGGGCAGTGTAAATCATTTTGCCCGCAACGATTTCGCAGCGGTGAAAGCATTGTTCGATTATGATTTTTCGGAGATTGAGTCGGCGCTTGGGGTTGACTGCTTTTCCCGGATTTCCGACTACAGGGCCATTGCGAAAAAGGAGCTGATGTATAACAAGAATGTCAGTGAAAAGGTGCAGGCCTTAAGCCGCAGACTGGAAAAGGCGGAGGATGCGGATGCGTTTTTTGGTGCGGTCACAGGATTTTACAGGGATTATGGCGTGGGAATGTTCGGATTAAATAAAGCATTTCGGATCACAAACAGCAGCTCGGGCGAGCTGGTATTTCTTCCCATCAATAATATGGATAAAGTAATGCTTGACGATCTCGTGGGCTACGAGATCCAGAAGAAAAAGCTGGTGGATAATACAAAAGCTTTTGTGGAGGGCAAAAAGGCCAACAATGTTCTGCTGTTCGGCGACAGCGGCACGGGGAAATCCACCAGTATCAAGGCTATTGTCAATGAGTTTTACGGGGACGGACTGCGGATGATCGAGATTTACAAGCATCAGTTTAAGGATCTTTCCAATGTCATTGCCGCAGTGAAGAACAGGAATTATAAGTTTATCATCTATATGGATGATCTGTCTTTTGAAGAGTTTGAGGTGGAGTACAAGTTTCTGAAGGCTGTCATTGAGGGCGGCGTGGAGACGAAACCGGACAATGTTCTGATCTACGCCACCTCCAATCGCCGCCATCTGATCAAGGAGACCTGGAATGACAGAAATGATATGGAACATGACAACGGCATGCACCGGTCTGACACCATGCAGGAGAAGCTGTCTCTGGTGAACCGTTTCGGAGTTACCATCAATTATTCCAGACCCAGTCAGAAGGAATATTTTGATATTGTGATCAGTCTGGCCCGGCGGGCGGGCATCACGATGTCTGAGGAGGAGCTGAAAGCGGAGGCCAATAAGTGGGAGCTGGCCCATGGAGGAATCTCCGGCAGAACTGCTCAGCAGTTTGTATATTATCTGGAAGGTATGCAATAATAAAAGTACAAAAAGCAGAAGGGGGTTTACTATGCGTATTGAATTTATCGGGGCTGCCCATGAGGTGACAGGCAGCTGTCATTATCTGGAAATCGGGGAAAAGCATGTTCTTGTGGACTGTGGTATGGAACAGGGACCGGATATTTATGAAAACCAGGATATTCCGGTAAACGCGGCGGCCATTGACTATGTTTTTGTCACTCACGCGCACATTGATCATTCGGGACTGCTTCCGCTCCTGTGTGCAAGAGGGTTCCGGGGACAGATTTACGCAACCAATGCGACAACACAGCTCTGCAACATTATGCTGAAGGACAGCGCCCATATTCAGGAGTCAGAGGCGGAGTGGAAAAACAGAAAGGCACGGCGGGCCGGAAAACCGGAGGTAGTACCCATGTACTCCATCGAGGACGCGGAGCGTGTGCTGAACTATTTTGTACCCTGTCCTTATGATACAAAAATAGAGGTCTGCGAGGAGTTAACGGTCTGCTTCCGGGATGCAGGTCATTTGCTGGGTTCTTCCTTTATAGAGATCTGGGCGAGGGAAGGGGACGAATGCTGCAAGCTGATTTTTTCCGGGGATCTGGGAAATGGCAACCGGGCTCTGATTCGGGATCCCGAGATGCCGGAATCCGCGGATTATCTGATTGTGGAGTCCACTTACGGAGACAGAAATCATGATGTGCCGCCGGATTATGCGGAGGAACTGGCGCATGTGCTGGCGAATACTTTTTCACGGGGAGGAAATGTGGTAATTCCTGCGTTTTCCGTGGGACGAACCCAGGAAATGCTCTATTATCTGAGAAAGATCAAACAGGATAAGATGCTTTCTTCTTTCCAGAATTTTGAGGTATATGTGGATAGTCCTCTGGCAGTGGAGGCAACCAGTATTTTTAACGCAAATGTGAGTGAATGCTTTCGGGAAACAGATCTGGAGATGATTCGCAGCGGGGTCAATCCCATTCAGTTTCCGGGATTGAGAACCTCTGTTACAAGCGATGAGTCCAGAGCAATTAACCTGGATAAGCATCCGAAAGTAATTATTTCCGCGTCCGGAATGTGTGAGGCGGGTCGGATCCGACATCATTTGAAGCATAATCTCTGGAGACCGGAATGTACGGTTGTTTTTGTGGGGTACCAGGTACCGGGGACGCTCGGGCACACTTTGCTGAACGGAGCCGGAGAAGTGAAGCTGTTTGGAGAGACGATTCAGGTTCGGGCTGAAATCCTGAATCTGCCGGGGATCAGCGGCCATGCGGACAGGGAGCATCTGACGGCCTGGGTGCAGAGTATGAAGGTAATGCCGAAGCGGATTTTTGTGGTACATGGTGAAGATGCGGTGACAGATGAGTTTGCGGCACATCTGTCAGAGGTGACCGGAGCTGAGGCTGCAGCGCCTTACAGCGGGGATATATATGATCTCACCCGTAATGTCTGTGTGGTTTACGGCAGCAGAAAGCGGGCGGAGAAGAAGGCGAAGAAGCGTTCGGGATCTTCTGTCTTTGAACGCCTTCTGGCTGCGGGAGAGCGTCTGATTGCTGTGATTCATAAAAACAGAGAAGGAGCGAACAAGGATCTGGCGAAATTTGCGGATCAGATAAATGCACTCTGTGAAAAATGGGATCGTTAACGAAGGAATACTTAATAAAATATGAATTTTTGTTAAAATTGCTGTTATTCTCCTTGCTTAATTGGGAATTTTGCATTAGAATAGCCTTGTAAGATTGTTTGTTTTGCCGGGAACACGTTTGACTGATTCCGGTGCAGGAGAGGGCGGACAATCGTTTGGGTGTATTGGGCCTGAAATCTGAAAGGGGTGGTAGAATTGAACATTGGGCTGATTGCGCATGAGTCGAAAAAAAAGCTTATGCAGAATTTTTGTATCGCGTATCGGGGGATACTCGTAAAGAACACATTGTATGCAACCGGCACCACAGGCAGACTGATCGAGGAAGTGACGAATCTGTCTGTCAAAAAGTATCTGCCGGGACATCTGGGAGGTGTCCAGCAGATGAAAGCGGATGTGGAGAGCAATCTCATAGATCTCGTGATTTATCTGAATGATCCGCTTTCGGGTAATCAGCGGGATGTGAAGATCAACAGCATTCTGCAGCAGTGTGATATACATAATATTCCGCTGGCAACAAACCTGGCGACGGCAGAACTGCTCATTCTGGCTTTGGACAGAGGAGATCTGGACTGGCGCGAGATGTATAAGTAGACCTGTGTGAACGGAGGTTTCTCTGAGTTCCCTGTAGCATTTGCGATCCGGCAGATGCTGCAGGTTTTTTCTTTTGGCGGATGTTATGTAAAAGAAAGAATTGTTTCAATTTTTTGTCCTGACATCAATTAAAATTAAAAATAGGTAATAGAATCTTTACCAAATTTTAAAGACTATATCAGTGGGAGTGTGTTACTATAATCAGGATCTGAAAATGGAAAAATACGAAAGGAAAATGCCTTTTGCAGCGGCTCTTCTGAGGTATACGCAGGCGGCATATAATATACAATAAGGACTGAGTTATGAAGAACTTGAGAAACTACTGGAAAAACATGGAACAGGTAACAAAAAACAGAATAATTTCTCTGATCGGCGTCTGCGCAATCGTGATGTTCTGTCTGTTTTCGGCGGTGGCATGGCCCAGAATCAGCGGGAAGCCTCTGCTGGTTCTGAATGGGGAAACTGAGGTGACGATTGCGGCCGGATCAGATTTCTCAGATGAAGGGGCGGAAGCTACGTTGCTGGGAGAATCTGTTAATGACAGGATTTATGTGACGGGGAAGGTAGATACATCCGTGCCCGGAGTCTATGAGATCCACTATAATGTGGACGGCCGCTGGCAGACTTTTACGGTAACGCGGACTGTGATCGTGGAAGATCAGACAGCTCCGGTGATTACTCTGAACGGGGATGCTTCCGTAACAGTGGATCGTATTGAGGATTATCAGGAACAGGGGGCTTCGGTTCTGGACAATTGCGACGGAGATATTACAGCGGGATTGAAGGAGAAGGTGGAACAGGTCAATGATTATACATACCAGGTTGCCTATGAAGCCTCAGACGCGGCCGGCAATACCGGCACAGCGATGCGTCAGGTGGTAATCAGGGATGCAGTTCCGCCGGAGATTTCATTAAAAGGAGGGACAACTGTTGCCATAAAGGAAAGAGAAAAGTTTGAAGATCCGGGAGCAGAAGCGGCGGACGACAGAGACGGAGATCTGTCAGAACAGATTGTGCGCAGCGGGTATGTGGATATTTACAGGCCCGGCAGCTATACGGTTACCTATACGGTATCGGATGCCGGTGGAAATCAGACACAGGTTCAGCGAACCGTAGTGGTGGAACAGGTATACAGTAACCCGGAGAGCTCGGTTTATCTGACCTTTGATGACGGTCCGAGTCCGGACGTAACGGCGCAGGTTCTGGATATACTTGCAAAAAATAATGTAAAAGCCACATTCTTTATTTGTGATTACAGTGAGTCAGAAATTCCTCTGCTGAAGCGGATGGTTGCTGAGGGGCATACGATCGGGATTCACGGGTATTCTCATGAATATAAGACCATATATGCATCTGTGGATGCTTTTATGGAAAATGTATATAAGCTGAAGGATAAGCTGAAAGCGGACACCGGATATGATGCGTTCTGCATGAGATTCCCGGGAGGCAGCAGCAATACGGTAAGTAAAAAATATTGTCCGGGAATTATGACAAATCTCGTGCAATTGATGACAGATAATGATATGATGTATGTAGACTGGAATGTCTCCTCGGGAGATGCGTCCGGCAAGCGTCTCTCACCCCAAAAGATTGCCGATAATGTATGTGCAGGCCTGAAGCATGACAGAGGAAATATTGTACTGATGCATGATACATCGGCAAAACAGACGACGGCGGACGCACTGCAGAAAATGATTGACTGTGCAAAGGCCAGAGGATATTCATTTTACCCGATTACGAAGGAGACGGTTCCTGTTCATCAGGGTCTGCAGAACTGAAAATGACGCCGGGATTTCCGGAATGCGGCTGGCGTGTTTTCAGAAAAGATTTTATGCAGGTCAGGCAGGAGTTTTATGAAGAAATTACTGGTTTATTTGAAAGATTACCGAAAGGAGACAATACTTGCTCCGTTATTTAAAATGCTGGAGGCTACGCTGGAACTGTTTGTCCCCCTGGTGGTGGCGGCAATCATCGATGTGGGAATTGAGAGTCGTGATACTGCCTATATTCTGCGGATGATTCTGATGCTGATTCTGCTGGGGGCGGCAGGACTGGCGTTTTCCGTAACCGCCCAGTATTTCAGTGCGAAGGCGGCGGCGGGATTTGTGAAAAAGCTGAGACATGTATTGTTTTCTCATATACAGAAATTGTCCTATGGAGAGCTGGATACTCAGGGTACTTCCACGCTGATTACCCGTATGACCAGTGATATGAATCAGGTGCAGTCAGGTGTAAATCTGACCCTGCGCCTGCTTTTGCGTTCTCCCTTTGTTGTGATCGGAGCCATGGTGATGGCGTTTACGGTGGATCCGAAATCGGCTGTGGTCTTTGTGGTGGACATTCCCGCGCTGGCAGTGGTGGTTTTCGGGATCATGATTGCCAGTATTCCTCTGTATCGGAAGGTACAGAACCGTCTGGATGGTGTTCTGGGGCTGACCAGAGAGAATCTGACAGGGGTACGTGTGCTGCGGGCATTCTGCAAGGAGGAGGAACAGGAGGATCAGTTTCGGCAGAAAAATCAGATGCTGACAGATGCTCAGAAGTTTGTGGGAAGGATTTCGGCTTTGTTAAATCCCGTAACATATGTGATTGTGAATGGGGCGGTAATTGCTCTCATCTGGGTGGGCGCTGTCCGTGTAGATATGGGAATCCTGACGCAGGGAGCCGTGGTTGCTCTGTACAATTATATGGCGCAGATACTGACGGAACTGATAAAACTGGCGAATCTGATCATAAATATCACAAAGTCCATCGCCTGCGGCAACCGGATTCAGGCAGTGCTGGAGGTGGAGCCTTCCGTGACAGATCCTGAAAAAACGGGATCGGAATTTTTATCAGAAGGTACGGAGGAACGAAATGCCGTACCGGAAGCTGACAGTTCCGGGGCGCAGGACAAAAAAGCTTTTCGCGATCAGGAAAATGTCCGGGTGGAGTTTCAGAATGCATGTCTGCGGTATCCGGAAGCTTCGGATGAGGCGCTGACGGATATTTCCTTTACAGTAAAAGCGGGAGAGACGATCGGAGTGATCGGCGGCACCGGATCCGGAAAGACTTCACTGGTGAACCTGATTCCCAGGTTCTATGACTGTTGCCGGGGCCGGGTTCTGGTAGACGGCCGGGATGTGCGGAGCTATTCCCTGAAGGAGCTGCGGGAGAAGATCGGCGTTGTTCCCCAGAAAGCTGTTTTATTTGCAGGAACCATCCGTGAAAATCTGCAGTGGGGGAAAAAGGAAGCCACGGAGGAAGAAATGTTCCGGGCTCTGAAGATTGCCCAGGTGGAGGAAATTATTGAGAAAAAGGAAAACGGTCTGGACAGTCAGGTGGAACAGGGCGGCAGGAATTTTTCCGGCGGTCAGCGGCAGCGTCTGACCATTGCCAGAGCTCTGGTCAGACAGCCGGAGATTCTGATTCTGGATGACAGCTCTTCGGCTCTGGATTTTGTCACGGATGCGGCTTTGCGGAAGGCAGTTGGTGCTCTGGAGCCGAAACCGGTTCTGTTTATTGTTTCTCAGCGGACTTCATCAATCCGGCATGCGGACCGCATTGTGGTTTTGGAGGATGGACATGCTGTGGGGATCGGCACCCATGAAGAGCTGATGGATTCCTGTCAGGTATACCGGGAGATTTATCAGTCTCAGTTCCACGGAACAGGGGACAGAGAGGAGGTGCCTGCAGAATGAAAAACAGAGAGAAGCAGACAGGCACATTAAAAAAGGTATTCCGTTATATCAGCGCCTACCGGTTCTGGATGGCAGTTTCCATTTTCCTGGCTGTGGTGACAGTGGCGCTGACCCTTTATATTCCGATTCTGGTAGGCCGGGCGGTTGACCATATCATCGGAAAGGGACTGGTAGATTTTGAGAATATTCTGAACATTCTGATTCAGATTGGCGTGACTGCGGCAGTTACTGCTGTGCTTCAGTGGATCATGAATACGATTAATAATAAGGTGACTTATCATGTAGTGCGGGATGTGAGAAATCAGGCTTTTGAGAAGATTCAGATTTTGCCCCTGAAGTTTTTGGATGAGCATTCCTACGGCGGAATTGTCAGTCGGGTAATTGCGGATGTGGATCAGTTTGCGGATGGTCTTCTGATGGGATTTACCCAGTTATTTACCGGCGTGGTTACTATTTTGATTACTTTGATTTTCATGCTGACGATTCATCCCCTGATTACCCTGGTGGTTGTGGGACTGACTCCGCTTTCTCTCCTGGTTGCACGCTTTATTGCGAAAAGAACCTATATCATGTTCCGGCTGCAGTCGGAAACACGGGCGGAACAGACGGCGCTGATTGATGAGATGGTGGGAAATCAGAAAGTAGTGCAGGCTTTTTCCCATGAAGAAGAGGCATTGGAAAGGTTTGATGAAATTAATGAGCGTCTGGAAAAGTATTCCCTGAGAGCGACTTTTTTTTCTTCGCTGACCAATCCCTGCACCCGGTTCGTGAACAGTATGGTTTACGCCGGAGTGGCACTCACCGGGGCTCTGGCGGTTATTTCCGGAGGAATGACTGTGGGAGGACTGACGAGTTTCTTAAGTTATGCCAATCAGTATACAAAGCCATTTAACGAGATCTCCGGCGTGATTACGGAGCTGCAGAATGCGCTGGCCTGTGCAGCCCGCATTTTTGAGCTGATCGAGGAGGAACCTCAGGTTCCGGAGAAGCCTGATGCCCGGAAGCTTCAGAATCCGGAAGGCCGGGTGAGCCTGAAGGGGGTGGAATTTTCCTATGATCCGGCGAGCCGTCTGATTGAGAATCTGAATCTGGAAGTAATGCCGGGACAGAGAATTGCCATTGTAGGGCCTACGGGCTGCGGAAAAACAACGCTGATCAATCTGCTGATGCGGTTTTATGATGTGGAGGGTGGAAGTATTTCCGTGGAGGGAACAGATATCCGCGAACTGACCAGGAAAAGCCTGCGGGAAAATTACGGTATGGTGCTGCAGGAGACCTGGCTTATGGCGGGGACAATACGGGATAATATCAAGATGGGACGTCCGGATGCTACCGATGAGGAAATGATAGCGGTGGCGAAGGCATCCTATGCCCATGGTTTTATACGCCGACTGCCGGATGGATATGATACTGTGATCGGAGAGGACGGCGGCAGTTTGTCACAGGGGCAGAAACAGCTCCTTTCTATTGCCAGAGTAATGCTCTGCCAGCCGGCCATGCTGATCCTGGATGAAGCAACATCATCTATAGATACCAGAACTGAGATAAAGATTCAGGATGCTTTTGCAAAGCTGATGGAAGGAAGAACCAGTTTTATTGTGGCTCACCGTCTGTCGACCATTCAGAATGCGGACCGGATTCTTGTCATGCGGGATGGGAAGATTATCGAACAGGGAAATCATGAAGAGCTTCTGCGGCAGCGGGGATTTTATTATGGCCTTTATCAGAGCCAGTTTGAGGGATGAAAAAGGAAGAAAAGTGAGATAAGGAGGATGATTCATGGGGCTGTTTGACAAGATTAAGGATCTGACAGTAAATGAGGGAATTAACAGGGCAAGGACCGAGAAAGATGCTGTTTTGCTGGATATCCGTACCAGGGAGGCTTATCGGAAGGGACATGTGGCGGGAACCATTCATATTCCTCTGGATAAGCTGGAGCAGATCAAAAACAGGGTTCAGCGGACGGACGTGCCGATTTATGTGATCGGAGATTATGACCACAGTCCGAAAAAGGCGGCGAGACAATTAAAGAAAATGGGTTACACTAAGGCGGTTCCAAGCGGAAATATGGAGGAACATCACGGACTGCTGAAAAAGTAAGACAGAGGCACAGGTATAAAACAGACTGAAAAAAGGTACAGTATATACAGGCGCTTAAGGCTCCTGAGACAGACTTCATTTTTTTCAGTCTGTTTTTCTGTCAGAAAACAATGTAAGTATTGATGTTACAATTGAGTTGTGGTATGGTTCTTAATGTAATAACTGTTATTACAATAGAAAGAAGGTATCTGGTGGGCATGGTGAAAAAGATTATGAGGATCACCAAAAGGGAATCTGATTACAGTGTGGTAATAGATAATATGTTGGGGTATAATAAAAAAATGGGAAGGAATTTTATAAATTTTCATGAATTGTACTGGAATAAATACAAAGTGCTTGCGCGGACCGGCACAAGTGTGGTAAAGTCAAATTGTATTTTTTTTAGTGCATTAAAGTAACGACGAAAAGGAGGAGAGATTTTGTTAGCTGACACAATGAATCAGGTCAAAGCGGCAGAGCAGCAGGCAGCGGATATCGTGCAGAACGCGAAAGAGCGCGCTGCGGCCCTTGCGGAAGATGCCAGGAACCGGGCAAAAATGAAAATTGAAGATGCCAGGAACCGGGCGGAGGCGGATGCCAGGGATGCGCTTGCCAGGGCCCGTCAGGAGGGGGAAGAGGAAAAAGAAAATTACGCCTCCAAAGTCAGTAACGAGCTGGATCTGTCTATGGAGCGGGCTCTGAGCCGGTCAGATGAAGCGGTAGACGCGATTCTGGCGGGACTGGTTTAAGTTGAAAATAAAATATAGTAAAGGAGGAAGTTTCAATGGCGGTATTGCAGATGCAGAGAATGAATCTGGTTGCCATGAAGCAGAACCGAAAGGCGATTCTGGAACGGCTTCAGGAGCTGGGCGCATTGGAAATCGATGTGAAGCTGGAAGAGACTGACGGGATTGTGAAAGAAGATACCTCCGGACAGAAGAGAGATTTTGAGAAGCAGGCGGCTCTGGCGGATCACGCCATAGAGATTCTGGATCAGTACGCGCCGGAAAAAAAGTCTTTGCTGGCGCCCCTGGCAGGGAAACCGCTGGCAGGCCGGGATGTCTATGAAGATGCTGTGGAAAACCAGCATGATTATATGGAGGCAGCGCAGAAAATTGTTCTCCTGGAGAAGGAGATTTCTGAGGCGAAGGCCGGAATTCTGAAGCTGGAAAATCAGCAGGAAATGCTGGATCCCTGGAAGCGTCTGGATATTCCCATGAATGCGGAGGGAACGAAAACGACCTCACTGTTTCTGGGAATTATCGGAGACGCGGTGACAGAGGAGAACGTACTGACAGTGCTGAAAACTCATGATCCGGCGGTGGATGCCGCTGATGTGGAAATTCTGGAGTCCGGGAAGGACGGTACCTGGCTTGCAGTGATCTGTCTGAGACAGGATGCGGCGGCTGCAGAAGATGCGCTTCGGGGTATCGGTTTTGCCAAACCGTCATATCTGGTGGAGGATGTTCCGATCCGGGCCCAGGAGGCAATGGACCGGCAGATTGACGCCCTGGAGGCGGAAATAAAGCGGCACAGTGAAGAGATTGCAGCGCTGGCTGAATATAGAACGAAACTTCGGCTGGTATCGGACTATTACCGGCTGAGAGCGGAGAAATACGAGGTGCTGGGGAATCTGCCGCAGACGGCAAATACGTTTGCTCTCAGCGGATATATTCCTCAATATCGCGCGGAAGAAGTGGCGAATGAGCTGACAGAAGATTTTGGAGCTGTGGTGGAGCTGGAGAGTATCGGAGAAGAGGAAGAGGCTCCGGTACTTTTGAAAAATAACAAGTTTTCTGATTCCGTGGAAGGGATTTTGAGTTCTTACGGACTTCCCAGCAAAGGAGAGGTGGATCCCACCTTTTTTATGTCGATTTTTTATGTGTTCCTGTTCGGTATGATGCTTTCCGACGCTGCATATGGTGCGATTATAGCCATCGGCTGCGGTGTGGCGCTGCTGAAATTCCCGCGGATGGAGGAAGGATTAAGAAAAACACTGAAGCTGTTTTTCTGGTGCGGCATCTCCACTGTGTTCTGGGGTATCATGTTTGGAAGTTATTTCGGTGATCTCATTAATGTAGTGTCGCGGAACTGGCTGGGACATGAGGTGTCAATTCCTGCTGTGTGGTTCGCTCCGCTGGATGATCCCATGCGGCTGCTGATCTACTCCCTGCTGTTCGGTATTATTCATATGTTTATCGGACTGGGACTGAAGGGCTACATGCTTCTGAAGGGAAAGGATATTGTATCATTTGTCAGTGATGTTTTATCCTGGTATCTTTTGCTGGTCGGACTGATTCTGATTCTTCTGCCGAGCTCGATCTTTGAGTCGATTTCAAATATGACCTTCACATTTCCGGAGGCGCTGAATCAGGCGGCCATTATTATGGCGATCGTAGGAGCGGTGATTATTCTGGTCATGAGCGGCAGGCGGAAAAAGAAAAAAATCGGGATGCGTCTGGCTATTGGTCTGTATGATCTCTACGGTATCACAAGCTGGCTCTCCGATCTGCTGTCCTATTCCAGACTGCTGGCTCTGGGACTGGCAACCGGTGTAATCGCGCAGGTTATCAATCAGATGGGATCCATGTTTGGCACCGGAGTGCTGGGCACCATTATTTTTATCGTAGTGTTCCTGGTGGGGACGGTTCTGAATCTGGCCATCAATCTGCTGGGAGCGTATGTGCACTCCAATCGTCTGGAGTTTGTAGAGTTTTTTAACAAATTCTACGATGGCGGCGGAAAGCCGTTCCAGCCGTTTAAAGCGGTGACGAAATATGTGGAGTTTGCCAGAAGCAAATAGGAAAATGAATTAATACAGTATATTATTTTAATACAGGAGGAAACAAAAATGAATTTAGGCGTTGTTTTTGCATTACTGGGCGCTGCTGTGGCAGTTCTCTTTTCAGGATGTGGTTCCGCGATTGGCGTAGGTATCGCCGGCCAGGCGGCTTCCGGAGTAGTAACGGAAGATCCCAGCAAGTTCGCGAAGGTACTGATTATGCAGCTTCTTCCGGGTACCCAGGGTATCTATGGTCTGCTGGTAGGATTTATCGTGTTATCCAAGTTCGGCCTTCTGGGCGGCGGGGCTCCGGAGATCGCGTTTTCCACGGGGCTGTGTGCATTGGCAGCCTGCCTGCCGGTTGGTATTGTAGGTCTTGTTTCCGGCAAGTTCCAGGGAAAGACCTCCGCTGCGGCTATCGGAATTATTGCAAAGAAACCGGAGCAGTTCGGTAAAGCAATGCTTTTCCCGGCCATGGTTGAGACATACGCGATCCTGTCACTTCTGATCTCCATCCTTGCAGTAAACGCTCTGTAGAAAGAAACCGGGTTCTGAACAAAAAATAAGGAGGAGAGCAGTTGGAATGACTGGATTAGACAAAATTATTGATCAGATTCTGACAGGCGCGAAGCAGGAAGCTGATGAGATCCTGAGCCGGGCAAAGGCCCAGGCGGATGCTGTTCTTGCGGAGGCTGACCGGGAAGCTGAAAAAATTACAGCCGGCATTCAGAAAAAATCTGCATCCGATGTGGAGAACCACAAAAACCGTGTGGCTTCCGCAAATGACCTGTACCGCAGAACAGAGACCTTACGGCGCAAGCAGGAAGTGATCGCGCAGGTGATAGAAGCCGCTTACGAAAAGGTGTGCGGCATGGACGCAGGATCCTATTTCGGGATGCTGGAGAAAATGATAGAAAAATATGCCCTGGCACAGAAGGGGGAGATCTGTTTTTCACAGAGAGATCTCGGGAGGATGCCGGAGGATTTTCCGCAGAGAATTGAAGCGGCGGCGAAAAGGGCCGGAGGTATTCTGGTTCTTTCGGAGGAGAGCAGAAATATCGAGAATGGTTTTATACTGGTTTACGGAGGTATTGAGGAGAACTGTACTATCCGTGCCATGTTTGATTCCCGCAGGGACACAATGCAGGATCAGGTGAACGCGCTGTTGTTCTCATAGGAAGGGAGCGGTTCCGACAGGAACCGGAATTGAAACAGGAAGGAGACATACAGAATGTCTGAAATGGAATATACTTATGCGGTGGCGCGGATCCGCGCCCTGGAGGTTTCCCTGTTTTCCCAGAGTACCATTGATGCACTGATGGCGTGTAAGACCTCTCAGGCAGCATTGAATCTGATCGTGGAGAAGGGCTGGGGAGGCATGGATGTGCCGGAAGAAGCCGACGCGATCCTTGCGGCGGAACGCAGCAAGATCTGGACGACAATCCGCGAGCTTGGCGTTCCCATGGATACTTTCGATGTGCTGTCTTATCCCAATGCCTTTCACAATCTGAAAACGGCTGTCAAGGAATCATATCTGAGTGTGAAAAGGGACGAATGTTATTATGACAATACCGTACCTTCCAGGGATGAGTTCCGTGAGATTATTTCCCAAAAGGAGTTTTACCGTCTTCCGAAAAATATGGAGACGGCAGCGGCCGAGGCATGGGAGACAATTCAGCATACCGGAGACGGACAGCTTTGTGATGTGATAATTGATGCGGCCTGCCTGAGCGCTGTGGAGGCGGCAGGCAGGGAGTCGAAGGAGGAAATTATCAGAAAATATGCTGAAACCGTAGTGGCGGCAGCAAATATCAAGATTGCCGTACGCTGTGAGAAGACAGGGAAATCCATGGATTTTATGAAGCGGGCTCTGGTACCATGCGGCAGCCTGGATGTGGAACGGCTGGCGAAAGCGGCGCTGTCCGGTTTTGACGCGGTGTGTGATTACCTGTCAGCCTCGGGCTACGGAGCGGCGGCAGACGCTCTGAGGGAATCCCCCTCTGCTTTTGAGTGCTGGTGCGACAATTATCTGATTGATATGATCCGTCCGCAGAAATACAATGCCTTTTCAGTGGGACCTCTGGTGGCTTATGTGCTGGCCAGGGAAAATGAAATAAAAACAGTTGGAATTATCCTGTCCGGAAAAGAAAACGGACTGTCGGATGATTCCATCCGGGAAAGGATAAGGGAAATGTATGTATAAGATAGCAGTTTTAGGCCCCTATGACAGTATATACGGGTTTGCCGCGCTGGGTCTTGATATTTTCCCTGTTTCAGACCCGGAGGAGGGCAGGCACAGTCTCCGCCGTCTGGCGGAAGGGGAATATGCCGTCATTTATGTAACAGAAGGACTTGCGGCGAAGATGCCGCAGGAGATTGAAAAATATAAAGAACAATTGCTTCCGGCGATCATCCTGATTCCGGGAATTGCCGGAAACACCGGCGCAGGCGTGCGGGCTGTGAAGGCATCCGTAGAACAGGCAGTTGGTTCTGACATCATCTTTGGAGATTAAGGGGTGTGAATTTATGAGCAAAGGAACAATAAAGAAAATAGCCGGGCCGCTGGTAGTGGCTACCGGCATGCGGGATGCCAACATGGCCGATATGGTTCGTGTAGGCGACCAGCGCCTGATCGGTGAAATTCTTGAAATTCACGGTGATGAGGCGTCCCTGCAGGTATATGAGGAGACTTCCGGTCTGAAGCCGGGCGGAGAGGTAGAATCTCTTGGGGTTCCCATGTCCGTGGAACTGGGACCCGGCCTGATCCGCAGTATTTACGACGGAATCCAGAGACCTCTGGATGATATTCTGAAGATTTCCGGAAATAACCTGCGCAGAGGTGTTGAGGTTGCATCCCTGAAAAGAGATATTAAATGGGATTTCACTCCCACAGTTCAGCCGGGAGATGAAGTGGAAGCCGGTGACGTAATCGGAACTGTGCAGGAGACTGATGTGGTGCTGCACAAAATTATGGTTCCCAACGGAGTTGCGGGAACTGTAAAGTCCATTCAGTCCGGAGCTTTTACAGTGGAGGAGACTGTGGCGGTTCTTGATACTGCTGACGGCGAGAAGGAGCTGACCATGATGCAGAGATGGCCGGTGCGCCGGGGGCGTCCTTACCAGAGAAAACTGGCCCCTACCAAGCCGCTGGTAACCGGACAGCGCGTTATTGATACGTTTTTCCCCATTGCCAAGGGAGGTGTGGCTGCTGTTCCCGGACCTTTCGGAAGCGGCAAGACCGTAATTCAGCATCAGCTGGCCAAGTGGGCAGAGGCTGATATTGTAGTGTATATCGGCTGCGGTGAACGAGGAAATGAGATGACGGATGTACTCAACGAGTTTCCGGAGCTGAAGGATCCCAAGACCGGGAAGACACTGATGGAGCGTACAGTACTGATTGCAAATACCTCTGATATGCCGGTGGCAGCCCGTGAGGCGTCTATTTATACGGGAATTACCATCGCCGAATATTTCCGTGATATGGGTTATTCCGTGGCGCTGATGGCTGATTCTACTTCCCGCTGGGCGGAAGCGCTTCGTGAAATGTGCGGACGTCTGGAGGAGATGCCCGGTGAGGAAGGATATCCCGCATATCTGGGATCCCGGCTGGCTGAGTTTTACGAGAGAGCCGGTCATGTGATCGCCAAAGGAAAAGAAGGAAGAGAGGGAGCACTTTCTGTAATCGGAGCCGTATCGCCGCCGGGCGGTGATATTTCCGAGCCGGTTTCTCAGGCAACCCTGCGTATCGTAAAGGTATTCTGGGGACTGGATTCAGCCCTGGCTTACAAGCGCCATTTCCCGGCCATTAACTGGCTGACCAGTTATTCCCTCTATCTGAATAATATCGGCGGATGGTTTGAGGAGCAGGTATCTCCCGACTGGCTGGTATGCCGTCAGAAGATGATGAGCCTTCTGCAGGATGAGGCAAAACTGGATGAGATCGTACAGATGGTAGGTATGGATGCTCTTTCTGCGGGTGACCGCCTGAAGATGGAAGCAGCCCGTTCTATCCGGGAGGATTATCTGCATCAGAACTCCTTCCATGAGATTGATACCTATACATCTCTGCAGAAGCAGTTCTATTTGATGAAGCTGGTTATGGCTTATTATGAGGAATCGCTGGAGGCGCTGAATGAGGGTGCTTCCATCCGGGATCTGATTATGATGAATGTCCGGGAAAGAATCGGGCGTTACAAATATACACCGGAGGATGCGATTGAGGAAGAGTACAACAAGGTGTACGGCGAGCTGCAGGATGAGATCGCATCTTTATCCAGAAAGGGGGACGAATAAATGCCGAAAGAGTATAAAACAATACAGGAAGTGGCAGGACCTCTGATGCTGGTAAAAGGTGTGGAGGATGTTGCTTACGATGAACTTGGCGAGATCGAACTTTCCAACGGAGAAACCCGCCGCTGTAAGGTTCTGGAAATTGACGGAGGAAACGCGCTGGTGCAGTTATATGAATCTGCTGCCGGTATTAATCTTTCCAACAGTAAAGTCCGTTTCCTGGGCAGAAGTATGGAGCTGGCGGTTTCCGGCGATATGCTGGGACGTGTTTTTGACGGCGTGGGAAATCCCATTGACGGCGGTCCGGAGATTCTGCCGGAGCAGCGCCGCGATATTAACGGTCTGCCCATGAATCCGGCGGCCCGGGTCTACCCGGAGGAGTTTATTCAGACCGGAGTTTCCGCCATTGACGGATTGAATACTCTGGTTCGGGGACAGAAGCTTCCGATTTTCTCCTGTTCCGGTCTGCCCCATTCCCAGCTGGCTGCTCAGATCGCCAGACAGGCGAAAGTAAGAGGAAAAGATGAGCAGTTTGCCGTGGTGTTTGCCGCTATGGGTATTACTTTTGAGGAGTCCGACTACTTTATTCAGTCCTTTACAGAGACGGGAGCGATTGACCGTACCGTGCTGTTTATCAATCTGGCCAACGATCCGGCGGTAGAGCGTATTTCCACGCCCCGTATGGCTCTGACGGCCGCGGAGTACCTTGCCTTTGAAAAAGGAATGCACGTGCTGGTAATTCTGACTGATATTACCAACTATGCCGATGCACTCCGTGAAATTTCCGCGGCGAAGAAAGAGGTTCCGGGGCGCCGGGGATACCCGGGCTACATGTATACGGATCTGGCTTCCCTGTATGAGCGCGCAGGCCGTCAGAAAGGGAAAGAGGGTTCCGTAACGATGATACCGATTCTGACCATGCCGGAGGATGATAAGACCCATCCCATCCCGGATTTGACCGGATATATCACGGAGGGACAGATTATCCTCAGCCGTGATCTGTATCATCAGGGTGTGGTGCCTCCCATCGATGTACTGCCGTCTCTGTCCCGACTGAAGGATAAGGGAATCGGCGAGGGCAAGACCCGGGCGGACCACTCCAATACCATGAACCAGCTGTTTGCCGCTTATTCCAGAGGAAAGGATGCGAAGGAGCTGATGACGATTCTTGGTGAGGCCGCCCTTTCGGAGACAGACCTGATCTATGCGAAGTTTGCGGATGAGTTTGAGAGGCGTTATGTCTCCCAGGGATACGAGACCAACCGGGATATTATGGAGACCCTGGACCTTGGCTGGGATCTGCTGCGAATCCTTCCGAGATCCGAACTGAAACGTATCGACGACAAGTTCCTGGATGAGTATTATGATAACCAGGGGGCGTAAGCCGGATGTTTCATGACGGCATGAGGATATTTGACTTGCGGATCCGCAAAACATGAGAAAGGGAGGTGAGCATTCTGGCTTCGACACATGTGAATCCGACCCGGATGGAACTGACCAGACAGAAAAGAAAGCTGGTCACTGCCATGCGCGGCCACAAATTATTGAAAGATAAGCGTGATGAGCTGATGCGGCAGTTTCTGGAACTGGTTCGTGAAAATATGGAGCTGCGTCTTAAGGTGGAGGCCGGCATCAAGGCGGCCAATCAAAATTTTGTTATTGCAAAATCCGCCATGTCCGAACAGGGACTGCAGACGGCTCTGATGGCTCCGAAGCAGGAGGTTTATCTGGAAGCGGGAAAGAAAAATGTCATGAGTGTAAATATTCCGGTTCTGTCTTATAAGACACGGACTGCAGATGAAAATGATATTTATTCCTACGGTTTCGCCTATACGTCCAGTGATCTGGACGGGGCGGTAAAGTCTCTGGCGGATATTCTGCCGGATATGCTGCGGCTGGCGGAGACAGAGAAGGCCTGCCAGCTGATGGCGGCGGAGATTGAAAAGACCCGCCGGCGTGTAAATGCTCTGGAGCATGTGGTAATTCCCACTGCCCAGGAAAATATCAAATATATTTCCATGAAGCTGGATGAGAATGAGCGAAGTACTCAGATCCGGCTGATGAAAGTAAAGGATATGCTTCTGGAAGAAGCGCATGGATACAGCCAAAAAGAATAGTGCGGCAGAAAGTTCCCCGCGGTTTTGTGACTGCGGGGAACTTTCTGTGTGTTCAGGAAAATGAACGTATTCTGCTGTTGGATCAAATACCGTATTTTTCTTTATTGTATCTGTCTATCTCATCAATGAGGATATCGCCCACCCGCGGGTAAATAGTGCCAGGTCCGCCGTAAGTAATACTGGGGATAAAATGCTTCAGATGTCCGTATTTTTCACAGACTCTGCGGGCCTCTGCGCGAATTTCATCCTCTGTGGCGTCTGCCCGGTCAACACCGGAATCAATACCTCCCATCAGAGCCATACGGCCATCCAGTTTTTCGGAGATGGACAGAATATCATTTGTGGGAAGTACACCCTGCCATACGTCTGCACCGGTATCTGCAATATCTTCCGCGATTGGCTCGCAGAAAGAGTCAGAGTGATGAACAATCAGTACGCCGTTGGCATGAAGGTAATCATACAGCTTTTTATAGGGAGCTTTGAAAAACTCGCGCCATACATCAGGTGCCATAAACAGGCTGGTTTTTGTTCCCCAGTCATCATGAGAGATAATAGCGTCAGGATGAAGATTTTCCACGATCAGTTTCATATACTCCAGACGGTACTCGGTAATAACATCAATCAGCTCATGCATCTCATCCGGATACAGAAGAAGATTGCACAGAGTATCCTCGAAGGTCATGAGCATATGGAGCTGTTCGAAGATACCGGTTCCCATGACGGTAGTGGAAAAATATTTTTCGCTGTCAATGGCAGCTTTATTGGCCAGAGCAGTCTCCCAGCCTTCTGAGCAGTTGCCTCTCAGATCCGGGACCTTTACGTATTTCTGCCATTCTTCAATATCCTGAATGACCTGATTTTCCGCGGTAACAATGGGGGTAGCAGCCGGCTGATCCTCCGGGAAAGCGATGTAGGTTCCCCAGCGGTCATAGGAATAAGTGCCGCGAATCCGGTTTCCACGGACAAACTGAAAGACCGGATCACCGCCGACGGGCTTAAATGCGGTATAATTGTTTGCCAGACGATCCGGTTTTCCGTCCTTTTTTAAAGTTTCTAAAAAGTTTTGTTTTGGTGTAAGCATATTCTCCTCCTTGTCTGTATGATCCGCCTGTGCGGAAATTTGTGTGAAAACAGGAATTTCGTATGGGCTTCTCCTGCGGGAAGCCTGAATCTGATTTTAGAGTAACATTTCGGTAACCATACGACAACTTCCGATCTGTCAGGGCGGTTATTCTGAATCGGAATGCTGAAATGGAATTTCTGGAATACTGGAGAAGAGCCGCAGATTTATATTTAAAAAAGATATATTTGGTTTTCAGACGGCGTCTTCTGAATCCGCGATAGGGACGGGAGAAGTTTTATCTGATACATGGAGGAGCGTATGCGGGATATTAATATTAATAACATTCAGATTCAGGATCTGGAACTGTTTTTGACAGCGGCGAAATACGGGAGTTTTACGAAGGCGGGAGAGATGATGTTTTTGTCACAGTCCTGGGTCAGTAAGCGGATCAGTTTTATGGAACGTGAGCTGGGACTTCAGCTTTTTGTGAGGAATAACAGAAAACTGACGCTGACTCCGGCGGGACGGATTCTGGCTCTCAGGCTGGAAGCGGTGACAGATCATATTCTGGATGCCCTGCAGGAAGCGCATTCTGCCCAGAAGGGAGCGGCCGGTTATCTGAGACTGGGATTTCTGGACTGGAACGCGAATCCATATATGAAAGTACTGGAGCGATTTATGGAGCAGAATCCGCGTATATTGGTGGATGTTCTTTTTCAGCAGTTTTCAGAACTGAAAAAAAATTTTATGGAGGGGCGTACGGATATGATATTTACGGTATCCTATGATGTAGAGGATCTGCCGGATACGGAATATCATGTGGAAGCTTTGGAGAGGATTCCGCTGATTGCCTATATGAACCGAAAAAATCATCTGGCAGACAGAGCGCAGATTCGGGTGGAGGACCTGCGCCCGGAATCCATGCTGATGCTGGATCCAAATTCCTGCAGAGGCTATACGAAATATATTAACGGACTATTTTCTTCTCATCATGTCAGCCCGCTGGTATATCAGTATGCGAATTCAGGACGGGAGCATCTGGGAAATATTTTGCTGAACCGGGGAATTCTGCTGGCCAGCAGAAATTTTCTTGCAGACACTTACCCTGAGGATGTGGCGGCGGTGGAGGTTTCTGATGCCGTTTTGTATCTGACTGCGACCTGGAAAAAAGAAAACTGTAATCCTGCTGTCCGTATGTTTCTGGAAGCCTGTAAGGAGCGGGAGTGAAAACTGATCTGTTTTGCCGCTGTGAATCGAAGACCGCAGGGATTCGGTAAGGCAGATGTCAGCTAAAGCTGACTCGAATCCCGCGTCAAGACCCGTGAGCGGGTCTTGAATTAGGGCCGCAACCGGAAGTTGCGGCCCGGTTGGTAGAAAAGCAGAGCGTTTTCTGATACACTGATACAGAAGATAAATATTGGGAAAGATGAGGAAGAGGTTCTATGACAATCAGTGAAAATATAAAACGTCTGCGAACGGAGAAAAATATGTCTCAGGAGCAGCTGGCGGAGATACTTTCCGTTTCCCGCCAGTCCGTTTCAAAATGGGAAACTGCAAAGGCAAATCCGGATATGGATAAGATGATTCAGATGGCAAACCTGTTCGGAGTTTCACTTATGGAATTGATGGGGCAAAATGAGGAGTCCGGAGGAAAAACGGGAGAAAGGGAAGGCGGGCTGTCCGGACAGGAACAGACAGAAAAAGAGGATGCCGGGCGGCGGGAAGCAGAAACGGCAGAGCAGATCAGCAGGCTGCGGAATGAGGTGTTTTTTACCAGACGCAAACTGTTCCGGTGGAGGCTGACGGCTGTAATTCTGATTCTGGTACTTTCTTTTCTGACCTGCGGCGGCCTGATTGTGGTGAACCGTTATTATCCGCAGATATGGGAGCGGTTCAGTAATCAATCCGTCAGCGGGGATCGCAAAAGTGTAAAAATATCTCATGATAATCTTTATGAAGATGGAATTGACGGAATTCTGGAAGATCTGGGAGAAGTAATTGATTTTCCTCAGTACCTGACCCTTCAGACCAGCTTTAATCTGCATTTCTCTCCGGATGGAACGATCACCAGCATGGATACCATGTGGTATGGATATGATGAACGGTACACCTATGTGGACAGTTATCTGATTACCTTTGACCGAACGAAATCAAAGAAAATTACGGTATATTTCGGTGGAGGGACCGGTGACGCCTATGATCCGGATAAGGATCTGACTACACTGTTTGACGCTATGCGGGTGATCCCGTTTGAGGATACTGTCAGCCGCTGGGAAGAGCCGGAGTATGGAATTTTATATCTGGGACAGAGAGACTGGGGATATAATCCAGAGGGAATACTTTATATTGACCGAGAGGGAAATATTGATGTTCCTTCAGATATGATTATGGAAGAAATTACAGGTCCGACAGTTTCTGTATTCTGTCCTCAGGATGATACGATTACACCTGTGCGGTATTTATTTTGCGAGGATAACAGTGAGGAGGTCAATGTACGATGAAAAAAGATAGAAGAATAAACAGAAAAGGGATGTCAGTCTGCGCTCTGTGTGTTATGCTGTCTGCAGGATCTGTGTATTTGGGCGGCTGCGGCCGTTCGGCGGATGACAGCGCTGCCTTGCAGAAGGAGATGAGTGCAGCGGAAAATGTGGATTTTTCAGAGGAAAATACAGAGCAGGGAACGGAAACCGGTGATACGGGGGAAAAATACAGAAGTCCGGAACTGCAGGAATATAATCAGACAGCGGTGGATCATATGCTGCAGGTGGAAAATAAGGGAGTGAATATCCAGAATCAGTCTGAAGGGGATTATATGGAGGCACTGGAGGATACATCCGGTGTCGGTGAAGTGGAATCATGGCAGATGATTATGCGGGACCCGGAAACAGAATGGCAGTCCTGTGAGAATCTTCTTGATTTTTACTTTCAGTCATATCAGCCGGAGAAGCTGTATGTGTATGAAGGGAATGCGGATTCCCAGGATTATTTCAGCAGAACTGAAGAAATCGAATATGCCAAGATTGCCGGGAATGACCGGGATTTTGTGGTTGTGATGAACTTTAAGCGCAGCTTGAGCGGAGAGGAGCCGCAGCAGTTTCTGGACAGACTGGAAACATGGGGAAATGTTTATACAGACGATTCCGGATCTGATTATCTGTACGGAAGCGCAGCCCTGCATATCAGGATGCCACGGGATTATGTCTGTGAACTGGTGGATATTGCGGATGCGGATACTGTGCTTGCGGCTTTTGCCCAGGCAGATCCTTCCCATGCGTCGGATTATGAGAATGCCCTCATACCTGTAATTCCCAGAACTGCGGAAACCGGGCGTTTCCGGGTTTCTGACGGAACTCTTCAGGTGACCTTTGACGGCGGTGAGGAATGGACAGATGTTCCTTTGAGCACGGATCTGCTTTTTGAGCGGGGAGATGAACGGGACGGCGCTCTAACGCAGGTTCAGGACGGCAGCTATACCGTATCGGAGGATCTGGCGGCTATTGCCTATGGCGGCAGCCCGTCCATGCCGGTCAGTGTGATTCTCAGTACAGACGGCGGTCAGAGCTGGGAGAAGGTTACTGTTCCCGCGGAAACCAGCAGCGCCCGGCAGCTGTTCTTATGCAGGGCAGGACAGAGTGATACACTTTATCTTGTTGCCACCAGAGAGCGATCTATGAGTTTTGAGGGAGAGAGTCTCTGTGTTTCCACTGATAAAGGCCGGACCTGGAGCCAGGTGGACTCCCGGTATAAGGGGGAACCCTATCATTTTACAGATATTGATGCATCTTTTACAGATGAGAACACCGGTTTTCTGTGTATGCGGGACTCTCAGGCTCCCAGTATGCTGTATACTGTGGATGGGGGAAATCACTGGCTGGAAGCGCAGTTTGATACGCTTCCCCAGGGATATACAATGGCTTATGCGCCCCGGACCTGCGAGGAGGGGCTGGAGCTTTATGTAGGTAGGGACGGTTATACAAAATACAGCGGCAGCATGTACCGGATGATCAGTACAGACGGCGGCGTGTCCTGGAAGGCGGCCGGGGAATACTATTTCAAATAAACAGATAAAGGAAGGACTATATTTCTGATGTTTTTTATCATGGGAATCTCAGACGGTGAGAAAAGATTCAATTTTACCCAGGTGATGATCTGCAGCATCTGCGGAAAATATGGCAGATGCGAGGTTTTTATGACTTATACTTATCTGAGTCTGTTCTTTATTCCGTGTTTCCGGTGGAACCGGCATTATTATGTGCGGATGACCTGCTGCAATGCCCTTTATGAGCTGGATCCGGAGGTGGGAAGAAGGATTGCCAGGGGAGAGAATGTGGAGATCCGGGAGTCAGACCTGACCCGTGTGTCCGGAGGGGGACGAAGAATGGGGCGCAGGTGCCCGAACTGCGGGTTTTCCACGGAAGAGAATTTCGAGTACTGTCCGCACTGCGGCAGACGGATGGAATAGAATTCAGGTAGCCAAAACCAGTTTTTTGCGCTATACTGTTCTTAAAAAAAGAATATTTGCAGGAGAAAAGTAAATGGAACGGTATCAGGGAAAAAGTGTGTTCGGAGGGATCGCCATCGGGTGTCTTCGTCTGCACAGAAAAGATGAGCAACAGGTGACACGTAAAAAGGTGGAGGAGCCTGCCAGAGAGAAGGAACGGTTTCTGGCTGCCAGGGATACGGCGGTAGAACAGCTTCAGGGACTGTATGAGAAGGCTCTGAAGGAAGTGGGAGAGTCCAACGCGGCGATTTTTGAAATTCATCAGATGATGCTGGCGGATGATGATTATCTGGATTCTGTTACAAATATTATCGAAGGCCAGGGCGTCAACGCGGAGTATGCAGTCGCTGTGACCAGTGAGAATTTTTCCAATATGTTTGCGTCCATGGACGACGAGTATATGAAGGCCAGGGCTGCGGATGTGAAAGATATTTCCGAGCGGGTGATTGCTGTTTTGAGCGGACAGCAGGACGGTCTGCTTCAGTCAGATGAGCCCTGTATCATTGTGGCGGACGATCTGGCTCCCAGCGAAACGGTTCAAATGGATAAGGAGAAGGTTCTCGCTTTTGTGACAGTTCACGGGTCGGTGAATTCTCATACGGCGATTCTTGCGCGCACCATGGGCATACCGGCGCTGATCGGAACCAGTCTGGATCTGGATGCCGGGCTGAACGGCAGACAGGCAGTGGTGGACGGAAATGCCGGATACCTTTATGTGGATCCTGATGAGGAGACCATGGAGAGGATGATGGATCTTCGCAGGGAAGAGGAGGAACGGAAGAAGCTGCTCCTGGAGCTGAAGAATAAGGAAAGTGTGACTCTGGACGGAAAGCACGTAATGACATATGCCAATATCGGGGACATGAAGGATCTTGCTCTGGTTCTGGAAAACGGAGCTGAGGGAATCGGGCTGTTCCGGAGCGAATTTATTTATCTGGAGAGTCAGACATTCCCCACAGAGGAGGAGCAGTTTAAGATTTACAAAACGGTGGCGGAGACTATGGCCGGCAAACGGGTGATTATCCGTACTCTGGACATCGGAGCGGATAAGCAGTGTGATTATTTTGAACTGGCGAAGGAAGACAATCCGGCTATGGGACTGCGGGCTATCCGGATCTGTCTGACAAGGCCGGAAATTTTCAAGACACAGTTAAGAGCCCTGTTCCGGGCCAGCGCTTACGGAAAGATTGCTGTTATGTATCCGATGATTACTTCGGTTTCTGAGGTGAAGAAGATTCAGGAGATTGTGGCTGAGGTGAAGCGTGAGCTGACTGAGGAGAAGATCAGTTACGGTCAGGTGGAGCAGGGCATTATGATTGAAACTCCTGCGGCGGCCATGATCAGTGATCTGCTGGCGAAGGAAGTGGATTTCTTCAGTATCGGTACAAATGATCTGACACAGTATCTGCTGGCCATTGACCGTCAGAATCAGACTCTGGATGATTTTTATGATTCGCATCATCCGGCAGTGCTGCGCATGATTAAGCTGACGGTGGAGAATGCTCATAAAGAGGGTATCTGGTGCGGTATCTGCGGTGAGCTGGGGGCCGATCTCTCTCTGACCAGACAGTTTCTGGCCATGGGAGTGGACGAGTTATCCGTTTCACCGGGGCGGATTCTTCCGATCCGGAAGATTATCAGGGAAACAGACACGACTGCGCTGTAAGAGCGGAATGCGCCAAGACCCGTGAGCGGGTCTTGAATCGGATTAAAAGAAATACGGCGGCGGAATAACACTTTTCAGGTTTTTTTCATATGATGAATCAGAATAGATGAAGGAGATCAATATGAAAAGAGCTTTGAAAATCTGCACAGCAGTTCTGGTATGTGTGGCGCTTTGTGCGGTTATGCTTATGGCCGGCTGCGGAAAAACTGAAAATGAAAATACATTGTCGGGAGAGCCGGAGCAGGGAGCTTCGGCTTCATCCGATGAGAAGGAAATGGTAACTGTTACTCTGAATGAGGTGGCCCATTCCATTTTTTATGCTCCCATGTATGTGGCTATAGAGGAAGGCTATTTTGAGGAGGAGGGCATAGAGCTGGATCTGGTCTGCGGTTTTGGCGCCGACAAGGTGATGACAGCTGTGCTTTCCGGAGAAGCAGATATCGGATTTATGGGACCGGAGACAACGGTATATACGGCAAATGAAGGTTCGGGAGATCAGGTGGTGAATTTTGCGCAGCTGACTCAGAGAGCGGGCAATTTCCTGGTGGCCAGAGAGCAGGCGGATGATTTTGAGTGGTCGGATCTGATCGGAAAGGATGTTCTGGGCGGCCGTGCAGGCGGAATGCCGGAGATGGTATTTGAGTATGTTTTGAAGCAGAATGGTATCGATCCGGCGGAAGTCAATATTGATCAGAGCATCGATTTCGGTTCCACGGCGGCTGCTTTTGCCGGCGGTCAGGGAGAATATACTGTGGAGTTTGAGCCGTCGGCTACGGCTCTGGAACAGGAAGGATCCGGATATGTAATTGCTTCTGTCGGGGTGGACTCCGGTTATGTTCCCTATACGGCATTTTCAGCCAGAGAGAGCTATATCGAGGAGCATCCGGATGTGATTCAGGCGTTTACGAATGCGCTTCAGATGGGCATGGACTATGTGACTGCGCACACTCCGGAAGAGATTGCGGAGGCGATTCAGCCGCAGTTTGAGGAGACAGATCTGGAAACGATTACCACGATTGTCAGCCGCTATCAGGAGCAGGATACGTGGAAATCAGATCTGATTTTCACGGAAGACAGTTATAATCTGCTGCTGGATATCCTGGAGAGCGCCGATCAGCTTTCCCAGCGGCCGGAGTATGCGCGGCTGGTGGATACTTCTTTTGCAGAAGAGGCGGCAAAATAGAATATCAGCAAAAGCCTGGAGCGGAACATGATTTTGCCGCTTCAGGCTTTTTTCAGATGGAATATACGCGGTTCTTTTCCAGAATTTTAACTGCCTCCAGGCTGATTTCCAGCATTTTTTCTGCTGTGTCAAAATCGTTTTCTTCAATCATCCGCCGAAATGCCTGAAATTCATAAAACAGGCGGTGTTTTCCCTCGTGAAATTCAAAGACGGTGCTGTTTTTCTGATTATCAATCAGTTCATAGCTTTCAATCTGATTCATGGGAACTGAAATTCGGATGCAGCCCCGGGTGCCCTGGATGGAGGAACTGACCGGAGCCTGACAGTCTTTGGCGGCGATGGCCGCTGCCTGGAAGCCGGTGCCGTGTTCTCTGCCGTACTGCAGCGTGAGAATTCCGCTGGTGTCGATCCCACGTTCCACATTGGCAAAATACCGGGCGGAAAGAGGTTTGCCGAACAGCCCCAGAATGGCATGAAGATTATAGATATTCAGATCCATCAGAGCGCCGCCTGCGCATTTCGGATCAAAAGCCGGGGCGATACGCCCTTCACAAAATGCGTCATAACGGGAGGAATACTGGCAGAATTGAAAACTGACGAGTCTGATTTCCCCCAGCAGAGGAAGCTTTTCGGCGATGGAACGGCAGGCAGGCGTGTAATGCAGACTCATGGCTTCTGCCAGAATACATTTTTGTTCCCGGGCCAGAAGGATAAGATCTTCCAGCTGTGCGGATGTGACAGTAATCGGTTTTTCCACAATAACATGCTTATGATGCAGCAGGGCTTCTCTGGCGAATTCATAGTGAAGATGATTGGGGATGGCAATATATACAGTATCAATGTCTGCCCCCAGAAACTCCCGATAGTCAAAAAAGCATCCGTTCAGATGGTATGTTCTGCAGAGCTTTTCCGTCTTTTCAACGGAATGGGCAGTTCCCAGAATATAAATTTTTTCCGGATTGATCAGATGAATCATGGGGAGAACCTCATGTACGATCAGCCCGGTTCCGACAATTCCAAGACGCATGGATACGGCTCCTTTCCGAAATATAATAAATAACAGTTGTTATTTTATTATAGAAAAGGCACACAGGATATGCAACTGAAAAAACAACCCTTTACTTTAAAAATTTACTGTGTTAAAATTTCACTTAAGTAAAGGATGGGAGCTGTCCACAGAAGTGTCTGGCAGATGTGGCCTGTGGATCATGAAGGAGGAATTGTATGAATCAGAAAATCAGAACGGAAGCAGTCGATCATTTGTTTGAGGCTATTCTTTCTCTGAAGAATAAAGAAGAATGCTACATTTTTTTTGAGGATGTTTGTACGATCAATGAGCTTTTGTCTCTGTCACAGCGCTATGAAGTAGCCCGTATGCTGCGGGAGCACAGGACTTATCTGGATATTGCAGAAAAGACGGGAGCTTCTACGGCAACCATCAGCCGGGTGAATCGTTCTCTGAATTACGGAAATGACGGTTATGATATGGTTTTTGCCCGGCTGAATCAGAAGGAGTAATATCTGTCATTCTGTTTGTTCGCAATATTTTCTATTTCGACTCCGTTTTTATGGAGTCGATTTTTTGTTTCATGGGGAAATTTTTATAATATATTCCTTAAATCCTATTGACATAAGGGGAATACTATGATATCCTGCACATAGATAAAAATCCTACTAAAACAATATGATTACAGAAGAATAGTTCCGGAAGGTTCTGTGATAGAAAGAGAGTATAATTATGAAAGTATATTTTGATAATGCGGCAACTACGGCTATGAATCCGGCGGCGCTGGACGCTGTGATTCCTGCGCTGACAGAGACTTATGCCAATGCGTCCAGCCTGCATACGCCGGGACAGGAGGCAAAGGAAAAACTGGAGCGGGCCAGAGAAGAGATCGCGGCCTGCATCGGCGCGGAGCCCCGTGAGATAATTTTTACATCAGGAGGAAGTGAGGCTGATAATCAGGCAATCCGTTCTGCGGCTCAGTGGGGCGCCAAAAGAAATAAAAAGCATATTATTTCCACAAAGTTTGAACATCATGCGGTTCTTCATACTCTTCAGAAGCTGGAGAAAGAGGGGTTTGAAGTGACTTATCTGGATGTACATGAGGATGGGATCGTACGGGTGGAAGAACTGGAAGCGGAGATCCGCCCGGATACCTGCCTGGTGACTGTGATGTATGCCAACAACGAGATCGGAAGTATTCAGCCGGTGGCGGAAATTGGCGCCCTGTGCAGGGAGAGGAAGATATTTTTCCATACAGATGCAGTACAGGCAGTGGGGCACCTGGACATTAATGTAAAGGAGCAGAACATAGACATGCTTTCCCTTTCCGCACATAAATTCCATGGCCCCAAGGGGATCGGCTGTCTTTACGTCCGCAGGGGCGTTGCCCTTTTCAGTCTGATTGAGGGAGGTGCTCAGGAGCGGGGGAAAAGAGCCGGGACGGAAAATATTCCGGCGATTCTCGGTATGGCGGCAGCGCTGAAAGATATTCTGGCCAAAAGGGAAAGGAATGAGACGAAAATTTCTGCTATGCGTGACCGGCTGATCGAAGGCCTGTCAGGAATTCCACATTCCAGGCTTAACGGACATCCTGTCAGACGGCTTCCGGGCAATGTGAGTTTCTGCTTTGAGGGCATAGAGGGAGAATCCCTTCTTCTGATGCTGGATATGAAGGGAATTGCGGCATCGTCAGGATCGGCATGTACATCGGGATCCCTGGATCCGTCTCATGTGCTGCTGGCTATCGGACTTCCTCATGAGATTGCTCATGGATCTCTGCGTCTGACACTGTCAGAGTATAATACGATGGAGGAAGTAGAATATGTGATCCGGGAGGTGCCGGCTGTTGTTGAATATCTGAGAAATATGTCGCCCGTTTGGGAGGAACTGGAGAAAGGAGAAAGAGAACATGTTATATAGTGAAAAAGTAATGGATCATTTTCAGAATCCCAGAAATGTGGGAAAGATTGAGGACGCTGACGGAGTCGGAGAAGTGGGGAATGCCAAATGCGGCGATATTATGAAGATGTATCTGAAAATTGATGAAAATCAGGTGATTACGGACTGCAGGTTCAATACATTCGGCTGTGGATCTGCCATAGCCACAAGTTCTATGGCAACGGAAATGATTAAGGGAAAAACAGTCAGTGAGGCCATGGAACTGTCCAATCAGGCAGTCGTGGAAGCGCTGGATGGTCTTCCGGCCCATAAAATCCATTGTTCCGTGCTGGCGGAGGAAGCAGTAAAAGCCGCAGTAAAGGACTATTATGACCGCAATGGAATTTCCTACGATCCGAAGCTGTTCGAAAAGGCCTGCGGCTGTGAACACTGCAGCTGAGTACAGGTACAGGGCAGCATTCCGGTCATTACAGAAATAATTCCAGTATATACACGACCGCGCAGGACAGAACCGCGACCTGGAACAGACTGCGCCCGAACCAGGCCAGAATAATGCCGGTGATCAGAGCCGCCAGCCCCGCAATGGGGCTGTTGGTGGCTTCCACGATTGCGGGAAAAGTCATAACGGCAAGCGTCACGTAGGGCACATAGTATAAAAAGGAGCGGATGGTTCTGTTTTTGATTTCCTTTCGAATCAGTGTAAGGGGGAGAACCCGGATCAGGTAGGTAACCCCGAACATAACCAGTATATATATGTATATATTATGCTGCATGAGATGACTCCTCCTCTTTTACAGGGAACAGCACTGCCGCGATTCCCGCGATAATAACTGTCAGTATAATGGTGCGGATTCCGGGGGAGATGGCTGAGGTCAGAGCAAGCTTTGAGAAGATATAGCTTGCCGCCATGGAAATGACGATCAGCACAGCCAGAATCCGGCTCTTTCTGGCAGGGGGAATGATAATGGCCAGGAACATGCCGTAGAGTCCCACGCTCAGGGCGCTGACAACGGCGGCCGGCAGTATATTTCCCATAATTACGCCCAGAAAGGTTCCAAGCGCCCATCCGGGAATGGCCAGGGTCATCATTCCGTAATTATAAAATGGATTTAAGAGGCCCGGTTCTGAGATGGCGACGCCGAAGATTTCATCGGTGACATCGTATCCTACCAATAGTCGGTGAAACAGCTTTGTGTCCGGTGAAAATTTCTGGCTGAGAGAGCATGACATCAGCAGATAGCGCAGGTTTGCCACCAGCTCCATGACCGCCATTTCCATATAAGTGCCTCCGGCAGCAATGACTGTGAAGCCGGCGTATTGCCCGGCGGAAGCGTTGCAGGCCAGACTGGTGAGCATGGCCTGCCAGGCGGTCATTCCTGCATTTCTCGCGGTAATGCCCAGTGTAAAAGAAACTGCCAGATATCCCAGGGCAATGGGCATTCCGTTTTTTATTCCTTTCAAAAAATAAATTCTGTTTTTGTTCATTTTCATTTATCTCCGGTTCTAAATTCAGATTTCCCGAAAAAACAGTGTAACACGGCAGAGGGGGCTGGTCAAATATCTTTTTTTATTTTTCAGAGTCGTTGATTTCTGTAAGGAGAATGCGTATAATGTCAGAAGATGCCGCTGAGACAGCGGCAAAATAGTCTGTATGTGGGAGTGAGCAGATGAGTTCTTTTTTTCACCATTTTACTGCGTATTATTTGCAGAGCGTATCTTTTGCGCTTCTGATTGGATATATTGCGGATCTCATTATTGGAGATCCGCACGGCATGTGGCATCCTGTCTGCCTGATCGGAAATGTAATTTCCGGACTGGAGCGGAGGATACGGAGCATCCTGCCGAAAACAGATCGGGGCGCTTTCGCGGGTGGAGTCTGTCTGCTGGTTCTTACACTGATTTTTTCAGCGGGCCTTCCGCTGGCAGTACTGATGCTTGGATATTTTATTCATCCCTGGCTGGCCTTTGCGCTGCAGTGTTACATGTGTTATGCCATTCTGGCAACGAAGTCACTTAAGACTGAAAGTATGAAGGTTTCATATGCTCTGGAATCTGAGGGACTTGCAGCTGGAAGGAAGGCAGTTTCCATGATTGTGGGGAGGGATACGGAGCGTCTGGATGAGACGGGAGTGGTAAAAGCAGCGGTGGAGACCGTGGCGGAAAATACGTCCGACGGTATTGTTGCTCCTATGATATTTATGGCTGTCGGCGGCCCTGTCCTGGGCTTTTTTTATAAGGGAGTGAACACCATGGATTCCATGGTGGGATATAAAAATGAGAAATATATGTATTTCGGGAGAGCAGCGGCCAGATTTGACGATTTTATGAATTACCTGCCTTCCCGGATTTCGGCTCTTTTTATGATTCTGGCGTGTGTGCTGCTTCCGGGGGAAACGCTTTCCGGAGGTGTCAGGGTTATGGATGCAAAGAGGGCTGCGAAGATCTGGAAACGGGACAGGAGGAACCATGCGAGTCCGAATTCCGCTCAGACAGAGTCGGTTATGGCCGGGGCCCTGGGCGTACAGCTCGCGGGAGACGCCTGGTATTTCGGGGAAAAACATGAAAAGCCTACGATTGGAGATTTTCTCCGCCCGGTGGAGAGACAGGATATTTCCAGATCCTGCAGGCTTCTGTATGGGGCAAGCGCACTTGGAATGGTGATTTGTCTTGTGATCCGGTTTCTTCTTGTACATTTGTTCGCTTTTATGGTATGATATAAGATATGTTTTGCTCATGGTTTGCGGAAATTTAACATGAAATTCACAGGAAATCACGGGCAGACATGGTATCATAAAAAAGTGAGGCAGTTTATATGTATCAACACGGCGGAGACATCTACACGAACAGGAATGCAGTTGACTTCTCGGCTAATATCAATTTTATGGGTATGCCGGAGTCGGTGAAAGAAGCGGCGGAGAAAGCCGTCAGCGCGTCTATCTATTACCCGGATGTGCGCTGCGCGGAACTGAGGCGGGCGATTGGCGCCATGGAGCATGTGAATGAGGAGCACATTTTCTGCGGAAACGGAGCGGCGGATGTGATTTTTTCTCTCGTGCTGGCAATGAAGCCGAAAAAGGCTCTTTTGCCGGTTCCGTCTTTTTACGAGTATCAGCAGGCCCTGAACAGTGTGCTCTGTAAGACGACCGTCTATCAGATGCAGGAGAAAAACGGTTTTCGGATCGGCGAAGATATTCTGAATATGATTACACCGGATGTTGACATTTTGTTTTTGTGTAATCCGGGGAACCCTACCGGAATTCTGACGGAGAGGGAGCTTCTGGAGAAGATTTTACATAAGTGCGAGCGGACAGATACCCTTATGGTGGTGGACGAGTGTTTTATGGATCTGGTAGATGATCCGGAGTCATATTCCATGATGTCCTGGGCAGAGAGAAGCGATCAGATTTTTATTCTGAAAGCCTTCACCAAGCTTTATGCCATACCGGGACTGCGGCTGGGGTATGGGATCTGCTGCAACGGCGGACTTCTGGATCAGATGGAACGGGTATCTCAGCCCTGGCGGGTATCAGTGCCGGCTCAGGCAGCAGGCATTGCCGCAGTCGGAGAAACGGAGTTTGTGGAGAGGAGCCGGAAGGAAATCGGACGTCTCCGGGAGCAGTTGAAAGCCGGGATCCGCGAAATTGGATATATGGTGCTGGATTCGGCAGCTAATTTTGTTTTTTTTGAAGGGGAATATCATTTGGGGAATCTGATGAAGGAGCGGGGATTTCTGATCCGGGACTGCAGCAATTATCAGGGACTTCATATGGGATTTTACCGGGTGGCGGTCCGCAGTGAGGCGGATAATGAAAAGCTCCTGGATGCTCTCAGAGAGATTCATCTGGGATAATATATGAAACAATCAGAGAAAGGGGGAGGGACATGGCAAAGGTAATTATGATACAGGGTACCATGTCAAATGCGGGGAAAAGTCTGCTGGCGGCAGGGCTCTGCCGTGTATTCCGGCAGGACGGTTACCGGGTGGCTCCTTTTAAATCGCAGAATATGGCGCTGAATTCCTTTATTACAAAGGAAGGACTGGAAATGGGAAGAGCGCAGGCGATGCAGGCGGAGGCCGCCGGGGTGGAGCCCTCGGCGCTGATGAATCCTATTCTGTTAAAGCCTACCAATGATACCGGTTCTCAGGTGATCGTCAATGGCGAGGTGCTGGGGAATATGAGCGCCCGGGACTATTTCCGGTATAAAAAGAATCTGATTCCGGATATTATGAAAGCGTATCGGGAGCTGGATGAAAATTACGATATCATTGTGATTGAGGGAGCGGGATCTCCCGCGGAGATTAATTTGAAAAACGATGATATTGTCAATATGGGCATGGCGAAGCTGGCCGGAGCGCCGGTGCTTCTGGCCGGTGATATAGACCGGGGCGGCGTGTTTGCCCAGCTTGTGGGAACCGTTGCTCTTCTGGAAGAGGATGAGCGGGCTTTGGTGAAGGGCCTGATTATCAACAAGTTCCGGGGGGACAAGACGATTCTGGATCCCGGAATTGAGATGCTGGAAAAGCTCTGTAAAAAGGAAGTGGTGGGCGTTGTGCCCTACATGGATGTAGACCTGGAGGATGAGGACAGTCTTTCCGAGCGTCTGGAGGGCGTTCGGGAAGCGAAAGCAATTGATATTGCGGTGATCCGGGTGCCGAGGCTTTCCAATTTTACAGATTTTAATATTTTTGAGAGTATTTCCGGGGTTTCTCTGCGTTATGTGAAGCATACGTCAGAGCTGGGAAATCCGGACATGATCATTCTGCCGGGAACGAAGAATACTATGGAGGATCTGCTGCGGATGCGCGGATCCGGCCTGGAGGCAGCCGTGAAAAAGGCCGGGGAGCGGGGCTGTGTGATTTTTGGTGTCTGCGGCGGTTATCAGATGCTGGGGATGACGCTCTCTGATCCGGAAGGCGTAGAGAACGGCGGCAGTATCCGCGGAATGGAGCTGCTTCCCATGGATACGGTGTTTGCGGGGAAGAAAACAAGAACCCGGGTAGAGGGCCGTATTGAGGAGGCTGGCGGAATACTGAGCGGTCTGTCCGGCGCGGAGCTGGAAGGGTATGAGATCCACATGGGACAGAGCAGCTTTCGCGGGGACTCCTGCGGCAGCCGGGCGCGGCATCTGACCAGGATCTGTGATATTGTGACCGGCACGGAGAAAGAAGAGGGCGCCTGCTGCGGTAATGTATACGGCTCTTACGTCCATGGCATTTTTGACAGGGAAGATGTGGTAAAACGGATCGTACAGGCATTGGCGGCCAATAAAGGGCTGGAGCTTTCGGAGGTGGAAGCCATGGATTATGCCGCTTATAAGGAGCGGCAGTATGACCGGCTGGCAGAGATTCTGCGGGAGAATGTAGATATGAAGCGTATATATGAGATTATGGAAGAGGGAGTCTGAGCTGTCTCCCGGGAGGTATGTATATATGGATGATAGTGCTTTTGATACAGAAAAAAAGAGTTCCAGGCAATATGATCCCGGCGAAGGGCTGATTCATTTTTATACCGGATTTGGAAAGGGAAAAACGACATCGGCTATCGGACAGGCGGTCCGCTTTGCGGGAAGCGGCGGCCGGGTACTTTTTACGCAGTTTATGAAGGATGGAACTTCCTCTGAGATTGCGGCTCTGAAGATGATTCCCAATATGGAAGTGTTTTCCATGACAGAAAAGCTGGGTTTCACTTTCCGTATGAGCGAGGAGGAGCGGCAGGAGGCCTTTGAAAAAAATATGGCCTACCTGAGGGAGATCAGAAAGCGGATAGAAAAAGGAGATTATGGGATGCTGGTGCTGGATGAAGCGGCGGAAGCTGTCCGAAAGGATGTTCTTGACGACAAGGCATTGTATGATCTGCTGATAAATAAACCCAAGAAGCTGGAAGTCGTGGTTACCGGACATGTGGGTGTGCGTTCCGTCATGGAGACGGCTGATTATATTACGGTAGCTCTGAAAATGCGTCATCCTTATGATGATGGAGTTCCGGCCCGGAAAGGAGTAGAATATTGAAAGTAGAGTTTGAAAAGGTGCTTCCGGGGGAAATAGAAAAAAGAAGTTTTGAAATTATCACGGAGGAGCTGGATCAGAAGGGCATTTGTCTGGATGAAAAGCTGGCTCCGGTGATCAAGCGTGTGATCCATACCACGGCGGATTTTGACTATGCGGAGAGCCTGTATTTTTCCGAAGGCGTACTGGAAGCGGCGGAGCAGGCGATCCGTCAGGGCGCGTGTATTGTCACGGACACCCGGATGGCGATGTCAGGCATCAATAAGCGGACGCTGGCGAAGTTCGGCGGTGAAGTGTATAACTTTATGGCAGATGAGGATGTGGCCAGGATTGCCAGAGAGAACGGAACGACCCGGGCAGTAGCCTGTATGGATAAGGCGGCTCAGATTGACAGGCCTCTGATTTTTGCCATTGGAAATGCTCCCACGGCGCTGATCCGCCTGTATGAGCTGATCCGTGACGGGAAGATTGCTCCGAAACTGATTATTGGCGTGCCGGTGGGATTTGTGAATGTAGTTTTTGCAAAAGAGCTTATTATGCAGACGGATATTCCCTGTATCGTAGCCAGAGGCAGAAAAGGAGGCAGCAATGTAGCTGCGGCGATCTGCAACGGGATTCTGTACGGGATGTCAGACGGAAGATAATGCCGGCCGGGCTGTGAACATTTTTTGGACAGTTCCGGGCAGGGGAGTGGTTTACAGACAGTGAGACCTTGGATGGGGAGAAAGGCCGGGAGGACATTCAATGTCAGGGAACAGAAGAAAAAAGTATAAGAAGACCGGACAGATATTATGGAGCATGAAGCATGTATTGATCGGGATTCTGTTTTTGTGTCTGATTCTGCTAGTGATTGTGGGAGTGACACGGCGCAGCCGGGCAGTATCTGCTCAGCAGGTGTCCCGGGATGTGGAAGAGGACATGCCGGAGCTGGATGTGCAGCTTCTGACTGTAAATGAATATTCCAGGCCGGGAATTGCCCTGGATCAGATTAATGGAATTGTAATTCACTATACAGCCAATCCGGGAACTTCCGCCCAGGCAAACAGGGATTATTTTGAGGGACTGAAGGACTCCCATGTTACGAAGGCAAGTTCTCATTTTATTGTGGGTCTGGAGGGAGAGATTGTCCAGTGCATTCCCACAGCAGAGATTGCCTATGCTTCGAATGAGCGCAACAGTGATACGATTTCCATAGAATGCTGTTATGAGAATGAGGACGGTTCCTTTAATCAGGCTACCTATGATTCTGTTGTCCGGCTGACGGCCTGGCTCTGTGCAAGGTCCGGTCTGAACGCGGAAGATGTGATCCGGCATTATGATGTGACTGGTAAAATGTGTCCGGTATATTATGTAGATAACCCGGATGCGTGGGAGCAGTTTCGGACGGATGTAACTGAAGCGATCGAAACGTACAACTGATTTCAGGATTTTTCTGGAAAATCTTCCTTGGAATTGTGCGAAAAAGCTGATTTTGAACAGAAAATTCTATTTATAGTCAGAAAAATAACAGGAAAACAAAATGAATTCAAATTATCTGACAATTAACGGAAAAATCAATCTTTACAAATACAAAAAAACATTGTATAGTAATTGTCAGAAAGTCAACGGAGACTATCCCATAAGGGGGTAGTCTCTTTTTTTCTATTTTAATAAGGAAAGGAAGAGACTATGAGAAACGTTCATATGAATGAGACCACAGCCCGCCCCATGGGGATGTATGATCCCCGGTTTGAGCACGACAACTGCGGTATCGGCGCTGTTGTGAATATCAAGGGTATTAAGAGTCATCAGACTGTGGAGAGTGCGTTGAAGATTGTTGAGAACCTGAAGCACAGGGCAGGTAAGGATGCAGATGGAAAAACCGGTGACGGCGTCGGTATCCTGCTGCAGATTTCCCATAAGTTTTTTGAAAAAACCATGCGCGCCCGGGGAATCAGTCTGGGCGGAGAGAGAGACTATGGTATAGGTATGTTTTTCTTCCCCCAGGATGAGCTGAAACGCAATCAGGCAAGAAAAATGTTTGAGGTAATTGTGGAGCGGGAGGGGCTGGAATTTCTGGCATGGCGTGAAGTTCCCATCAATCCGGAGGTGATTGGACAGAAGGCGCTTGACTGTATGCCTTATATTATGCAGGCTTTTATCCGGCGTCCGGAGGAAGTGGAGAAGGGACTGGATTTTGACCGGAAGCTGTATGTGGCCCGCCGGGTATTTGAGCAGTCCAACGACAATACTTACGTAGTATCCCTGTCCAGCAGAACAATTGTATATAAAGGAATGTTTCTGGTAAATGAGCTGAGACTGTTTTTTGATGATCTCCAGGATGAGGATTATGAGTCTGCCATCGCTATGGTTCATTCCCGTTTTTCCACAAACACGAATCCCAGCTGGGAGAGAGCTCATCCGAACCGTTTTATTGTCCATAACGGTGAGATTAATACCATCCGGGGCAATTCCGATAAGATGCTGGCCCGGGAGGAGACCATGGAGTCGGATCATCTGAAAGGGGAGCTTTCCAAAATCCTGCCGGTGGTCAATGTGGAAGGCTCTGACTCCGCTATGCTGGATAATACTCTGGAGTTTCTGGTAATGAGCGGTATGGATCTTCCGCTGGCAGTGATGATCACAATTCCGGAACCCTGGGAGAACAACCACATCATGAGCCAGAAGAAAAAGGATTTTTATCAATATTATGCAACCATGATGGAGCCCTGGGACGGTCCGGCGTCTATCGTATTCTCCGACGGAGATAAGATGGGGGCTGTTCTGGACCGGAACGGTCTGCGTCCATCCCGCTACTATATTACAGATGACGATTATCTGATCCTGTCCTCTGAGGTGGGCGTTCTGGACATTGATCCTACAAAGATCGTGGCGAAGGATCGTCTCCGTCCGGGCAAAATGCTTCTGGTAGATACGATTGCTGGCAAGGTGATTGATGATGAGGAGCTGAAAGAAAGCTATGCCGGCCAGCAGCCTTACGGCCAGTGGATTGACCAGTATATGCTGGAGCTGAAGGATCTGAAGATCCCCAATGAGAGAGTGCCACGCTATACCGGCGAGGATCTGAGCCGTCTGCAGAAAGCCTTTGGATATTCCTATGAGTCTGTGAAGACTGTAATGCTTCCCATGGCAAGAGACGGGGAAGAGGGAACGGCGGCCATGGGTATAGATACGCCGCTGGCGGTTTTGTCCGACGATCATCAGCCGCTGTTTAACTATTTCAAACAGCTTTTCGCCCAGGTAACCAATCCGCCTATTGACGCGATCCGCGAGGAGATTGTTACTTCCACCACAACCTATGTGGGTGAGGACGGCAATATTCTGGAAGAAGAGCCGGCCAACTGTCAGGTGCTGAAGATCAAAAATCCGATTCTGACCAATACGGATCTGATGAAGATTAAAAATATGAAGAAAGACGGTTTCAAAGTCAGCGTGATTTCTCTTGTGTACTATAAGAACACAAATCTGGAGAAAGCCATTGACCGTCTGTTTGTGGAGGCTGACCGGGCGTACAAAGAGGGTGCCAACATCCTGATTCTTTCTGACCGGGGAGTGGATGAGTAT
Source organism: uncultured Lachnospiraceae bacterium (assembly GCA_946491665.1). Lineage (GTDB taxonomy): Bacteria > Bacillota > Clostridia > Lachnospirales > Lachnospiraceae > Eubacterium_I. Next base: position 43,771 of record CAMLYL010000013.1, read on the forward strand.
CATGTGGCGATTCCGTCCCTGCTGGCGGTTTCCGCCCTGCAGCAGCATCTGGTGCAGACAAAGAAGCGTACCGCCGTGGCGCTGATACTGGAGAGCGGCGAGCCCAGGGAGGTACACCATTTTGCTACTCTGCTGGGCTATGGCGCCTGCGCGGTAAATCCCTACCTGGCGCTGGATACTATCCAGCAGCTGATCGATGATCATCTTCTGGATAAAGATTATTATGCAGCTATTAATGATTATACTCTGGCGGTTCTTCATGGCATTGTGAAGATCGCATCCAAGATGGGAATTTCCACCCTGCAGTCCTACGAGGGCTCCAAGATTTTTGAGGCAGTGGGAATTGACAAGTCTGTGATCGACAGATATTTTACGACTACGGTAAGCCGGATCGGCGGCATTACCCTGGATGATATTGCCAATGACGTCAACGAGCTTCACGCACGGGCTTATGATCCGCTGGGACTGCGGACGGAGAAAACACTGGACAGTGTGGGACGCCATAAAATGAGAAGCGGCGCCCAGAAGCATCTGTACAATCCCCAGACCATTCATCTGCTGCAGCAGTCCACCCGCCGGGGTGATTATGATCTGTTTAAGCAGTATACCAGTCTGGTAAATAATGAAACTGATATTATGAATATCCGGGGGGCGCTGGATTTCGTGTATCCGAAGAAAGGGGTTCCCATTGACGAGGTGGAGAGTGTGGATTCCATTGTGACCCGTTTCAAGACAGGAGCAATGTCCTACGGATCTATCTCTCAGGAGGCTCATGAGTGTCTGGCGGTGGCCATGAACCGTCTCCATGGAAAATCCAATTCCGGAGAGGGCGGAGAGAGCTTGGAGCGTCTGGACACTGATCGGTGCTCGGCCATTAAGCAGGTGGCCTCCGGGCGGTTCGGCGTGACCAGCCGCTATCTGGTCAGCGCCCAGGAGATCCAGATTAAAATGGCCCAGGGCGCAAAGCCTGGCGAGGGCGGACACCTTCCCGGAAAGAAGGTATATCCCTGGATTGCGAAGACAAGACTTTCCACTCCGGGTGTATCTCTGATTTCTCCGCCGCCTCATCATGATATCTATTCCATCGAAGATCTGGAGCAGCTGATTTTCGATCTGAAGAACGCCAACACGAAGGCAAGGATTTCCGTGAAGCTGGTATCCGAGGCCGGAGTCGGCACGGTTGCTGCCGGAGTTGCGAAGGCCGGCGCCCAGGTAATCCTGATCTCCGGTTATGACGGCGGAACCGGCGCGGCGCCCCAGAGTTCCATTCACAATGCGGGACTTCCCTGGGAACTGGGGCTGGCAGAGACTCATCAGACTCTGATTATGAATGGCCTGAGAAATAAGGTCCGTATCGAGACAGACGGAAAGCTCATGAGCGGCCGTGATGTTGCCATAGCCGCCATGCTGGGAGCTGAGGAGTTCGGCTTTGCCACGGCTCCCCTGGTAACCATGGGATGCGTCATGATGCGTGTCTGCAATCTGGATACCTGCCCGGTAGGCGTTGCTACCCAGAACCCGGAGCTGAGAAAGCGTTTCTCCGGAAAGCCGGAATATGTCATGAACTTTATGCGCTTCATTGCCCAGGAACTCAGGGAATATATGGCGAAGCTGGGCGTCCGCACTGTGGATGAGCTGGTAGGACGCAGCGATATGCTGAAAGTCCGTGACCATCTCAGCGGTCATGCAGCCAAACTGGATCTCGGAAATATTCTGAATAATCCTTTTGCAGGACCGAAGGAAAAAGTGATTTTCGATCCGAAGAAGGTGTATGATTTCGAACTGGAGAAGACTGCAGACGAAAAGATTCTTCTGAAGCAGATGAAGACGGCTCTGGATCAGAAGCAGAGACGCAGCATCGATGTGACTGTGACAAATACAAACCGTTCCTTTGGCACAATTTTCGGTTCCGAGATCACACGCAGGTATAAAGATACGCTGGAGGACGATACTTTTATTGTGAAATGTACCGGTGCAGGCGGCCAGAGCTTTGGCGCGTTTATCCCGAATGGTCTGACCCTGGAGCTGGTAGGCGACAGTAATGATTATTTCGGAAAGGGTCTTTCCGGCGGAAAACTGATTGTATATCCGCCCAGAGGCGTGAAGTTTAAGCAGGATGAAAACATCATTATCGGAAATGTGGCCCTTTACGGAGCTACCAGCGGAAAAGCCTTTATCAACGGTGTGGCCGGTGAGCGTTTCTGCGTCAGAAATTCCGGAGCCATTGCAGTGGTGGAAGGCGTTGGCGACCATGGATGTGAATATATGACCGGAGGCCGGGTGGTTGTTCTTGGAAAGACAGGCAAGAACTTTGCCGCAGGTATGAGCGGCGGCGTGGCCTATGTTCTGGATGAGGATAACGATCTGTACACCAGGACAAATAAGGAAATGGTATTTACAGAAAACCTGACCAATAAATATGACGTGCTGGAACTGAAGAGTCTGATCACAGAGCATGTGAACCTGACAAACTCCGCAAAGGGAAAAGAAATTCTGGATCATTTCGGAGAATATCTGCCGAAATTCAAGAAGATCATTCCTTATGATTACTATCATATGCAGACCGCCATTGTCCAGATGGAGGAAAAGGGATACAACGTGGAGCAGGCACAGATTGAGGCATTTTATTCAAAGTTTGCATAAACGGATACAGGAGGGACCAAATGGGAAAACCAACAGGATTTTTAGAATATGAACGTGAGGTGAGCAGGGACATTGCTCCCGCGGAGCGGATTCAGAATTATAATGAGTTTCATGTTTACCTCTCTAAAGAGAAACAGCAGATCCAGGGCGCCCGCTGTATGGACTGCGGCGTTCCCTTCTGCCAGTCCGGTATGACATTGATGGGAATGGCCAGCGGCTGTCCCCTGCACAATCTGGTGCCGGAATGGAATGATCTGGTATACAGGGGCAACTGGGAACAGGCCTATGAGCGTCTGGTTAAGACAAACAATTTTCCGGAGTTCACATCCAGGGTATGTCCGGCCCTCTGCGAGAAGGCGTGCACCTGCGGGCTTTATGATGACCCGGTTTCCGTGAAGGAGAATGAGCACGGTATCATCGAGAACGCCTACGCCAGAGGCTATGCGAAGGAGAACCCGCCCGAAGTGCGCACCGGGAAAAAAGTGGCTGTTATCGGCTCCGGACCGGCAGGTCTGGCTGCCGCTGACCAGCTGAATAAGCGGGGACACCTGGTGACGGTATATGAGAGGGATGACCGTGTGGGAGGACTTCTGATGTACGGAATCCCCAACATGAAGCTGGAAAAGCAGGTGATTGACCGGAAGATCGATATTATGAAGGAGGAAGGAATTATCTTCCAGACCAGTGTGAATGTTGGAAAGGATATGAAAGCATCCCAGCTTCTGAAAGAATACGACGCTGTGGTTCTTGCCTGCGGGGCAAAAAATCCCCGTGATATCAATGCTCCGGGCAGAGACGCGAAGGGAATCTATTTTGCAGTAGACTATCTTTCCAGAAATACAAAGAGCCTGCTGGATTCCGGACTGAAAGATAAGAAATTTGTTTCTGCCAAAGGAAAGAATGTGGTGATTATCGGCGGCGGTGATACGGGAAATGACTGTGTGGGAACCGCAATCCGTCAGGGAGCGAAGAGTGTGACCCAGCTGGAGATGATGCCGAAGGCTCCGGATACCAGAGCGGAGAATAATCCCTGGCCGGAGTGGCCGAAGGTCTGCAAGACAGACTATGGCCAGGAGGAGGCGATCGCTGTATTCGGTCATGATCCCCGGATCTATACAACCACTGTGAAAGAATTTCTTAAGGACAAAAACGGAAATCTGAACGGAATTATCACTGTGAAGCTGGAGAGCAGAAAGGATGAAAAGACAGGACGCTTTGCCATGGTTCCGGTGGAAGGATCTGAACAGAAACTGGCTGCGGAGCTGGTTCTCATTGCGGCGGGCTTCCTGGGAACAGAGAAGTACATCGCGGATGATTTTGGCGTAAATCTGAACGCGAGAACCAATGTGGCTACAGACGAAGGATCTTATAAGACCAATGTCAGAAAAGTGTTCACTGCAGGCGATATGCACCGGGGACAGTCTCTGGTGGTATGGGCTATCCGGGAGGGCCGGGAAGCCGCAAAGCAGGTGGATGAGGCGCTGATGGGCTATTCCTATCTGTCTGTACAGTAATATATGAGAATCAGACCGCGGGGCCGGGAAGGGCCGGTCTGATCGTGAAAATCCCTCTGGAATGCAGGAAAGAACCCTGCAGAACCGGGGGATTTTTCTGTTTCATATTTGGCAAATAAAGTCAGAAAAAAGCGTATAAAACACGAAAAAGTACGTCAATAAAAAAGTGTAAAAAAGTGTTGACAATAATGGATGGTTTTGGTATTATATACGAGTCGTCGGAACACAGACAAGACGAAACGCGGAAGTGTCGGAACTGGCAGACGAGCAAGACTAAGGATCTTGTGATCATCGCGATCGTGTGGGTTCAAGTCCCATCTTCCGCATTCACACAAAAAGCGGTTGATGAGAGTACCTGACAGATTGTCTCATTGACGGCGTGTGAATCAAATGCAGGAATGGCGGAATTGGCAGACGCGCACGGTTCAGGTCCGTGTGAGCATTGCGCTCATGAGGGTTCAAGTCCCTTTTCCTGCACTCTTGCTTTCATTTGGAGAGGGTGAACTAGTTCAGGGGTTCGCCTCTCTCCTCCTTTTTTTATTCTGGGAAAATCCCGACAGGAGGAAAAATATGCGGCTGGAGGATATCCGGGTGGAGATTATCCGCAGCAATCGAAAAACAGTTGCGCTGGAGGTTACTCCTCAGTGTCAGGTGAGGGTGCGCGCTCCTTTCGGCATGCCGGAAGCGGAGATCAGGCGTTTTGTGCAGGAAAAGTCAGTCTGGATTTTGAAGCATCTTGCGGTCATGGAACAAAAAGCCGGAGAAATGAAAAAAATAAGACCTTTATCAGAAAAGGAACTGGAGGATCTGGCGGATCAGGCCTGCCGGGTGATTCCGGAGAGGGTGAAATATTTTGCATCGAAAGCAGGCGTGACTTACGGGAGAATTACGATCCGGAACCAGAAAACCCGTTGGGGAAGCTGCAGTGCGAAGGGGAATCTGAACTTCAACTGTCTTCTGATGCTGGCTCCGGCGGAAGTGCTGGATTATGTGGTGGTTCATGAATTGTGCCACCGGAAGGAGATGAATCATTCTCCGCGGTTCTGGGAAGAAGTGAGACGGATTCTGCCGGATTATAAAGAGCGGGAGCGATGGCTGAAGGAAAATGGGAAGTGCCTGATGGCTCAGAATATCAGGTGAAAGATCTGTCCGGATGCGGGAAGGAAATGAAAAACAGCAAATAGCATAAAAAATACGGGCCGGAGATGCTTGTCTGAGATTTGTCAGCAAACATTTCCGGCCCGGTCTGTATCCCTGTTATTGAGCAGGCTGAGTGCCGTTCTGTGTATTCTGAGCAGCCCCTGCGTCGGTGCCGTTTTGACCTGCGGTTGCATCGGCGCCGGTCTGACCGGCAGATGCATCAGTGCCGCTCTGATCGGCGGAAGAGCCGTCTGCAGATCCTTCCTCAGCTGTTCCTGCGGATTCATCAGAAGATTCTGTGTAAGGGCTCAGGTTTGCGAAAGAAAGGGTTCCATCTTCGGTTACGAAAACTGCAGCCCGGAAATCCGTCTTATCTGCAGGAATCTCAAGGATGCGTTCGTCATTGCCGCCGCCGTGTATCGGGTAGATGGTCAGTGATGTATAATTTTCGGAGATCCTGAACATGATCTCGCCCTCTGCCAGTGTGTCGCCTGTGCTGTCTGTGATTTCGCAGGTAAGAGCGGTATTGCCCGGCAGACTGCATGGAGTCAGGTTTCCGGATTCATCGGTGGTGCCGGAGAACAGTTCTTCTCTGCCGTCCAGAATTGTAATTGTCGCGGAAGACAGAACACTGTTATCTTCATTGTACCAGACGCAGTGCATCTGGACCGTTCCGTCTGTCAGATTTTCGGATTCCGTTTCAGCAGAAAGCCCGGTGTTGCTGCTGTTTGGCTGATCCGAGCCGCAGCCGCTTAATAACAGGAAACTGCCCGCTGTAACAGAGGCAAGCAGTGTGATGATTATTTTTTTCTTCATGATTCTGATCCTCTCTGCATATATGATACTAATAGAATGATACAAAATTGTGAACATTGCAAGAAAAAAATTTTAAAATTAAAAAAAAGTGGCGATTCCAGACGGTGACCGTTGACATTTACAAATCGTTCCTACTATAATGGAACAGATATAATAGCCGGAAACAATGTTTTCCGGCTGAATTTGAAATCAATCCTGGGAATCAAAAATCCAGAAAGGATATGGAGGGAATATGAGAAAGTTATCCAGATGGAAAAAAGCAGGTCTTATCATCCGGACAGCGGGAATGCTGGCTGTTGCCGGTGCAGTGGTTTTCAATGTGCAGACGGCATGGGCAGCCCCATCATCCGGTGCGGCTGTCAGTGATAATATTGTTGTCCGGGAGGAGGCGGTAAGCGGTGCGCAGGTCGGCAGTCTGTATGCGGATCAGGAAGTGACAATCACCGGTGAGACGCAGGGGACTGATGGAAATGTATGGTATCAGATTACATTTGAAGGAAATGGCGGCGAGAGAACCGGATGGGTCCGGTCTGATTTGATTGAGACGTCAGATTCTTCCGCGGCGGAGGAAGGAGAGAATACTTCTTCCGATACACAGGGAACTGCTGATGATCAGGAAAATGCCGCTACAGACAGCGGTGATACCATCCGTGTTGAGATGGCGGACGGATATGTGGATCTGCGGGACGTTCCCGAGGAGGAAGCGGCTCTCGTTTCTGACCGTTTTGCTCCGGCAGTGTGTGAACTGGAGAGCGGATCTGTTCAGGGATATCAGCTGGCCGGTCCCGATGAGATGGTGGCATCAGATGCGGATCTGACGGTTTTTTATTATGTGTACGGTGCCAATGAGCTGGGAGAAGAGGGCTGGTATGTCTATGACTCTGAGAAAGATGTCCTGCAGAAGAACCTTGTTAATATGAGTTATTCGATTCAGGCAGAGGCGGAGCCTGAGACCGGGCAGGGGCAGCAGTTTGATATGAATTCTGTCTACCGGATGCTGGTGGGCGGCCTTTGTCTGATCTGCGTGCTTCTTCTGGCGCTGGTGGTAATCTTTTCTGTTCGTTACCGGAAGCTGAGAGATCTTCTGGAGGATGCAACAGATGAGGAACGGGAAATTCCCGAGAGCGGCAAAGGCAGCAGACGGGACGGCGGCAGAGCGGAAAGAATCGGGAAAAAGAATTCCGGATCCCGGAAGGAGGAGCGCGGGAAAACAGAGGCGAAGAAAGAAGATTATGATATTCCCGCAGTTGAAACAGACGGATATGATCTCCCGGACGACGATTCCTATGATGTTTATGATCTGGATGAACTGGATGAGATTCTTGAGGCAGAAAAGGAACCGGAGACTCAGGAAAAAACAGAGTCGAAGAGAAACAGTACAGAACCGGAGGAATGTCTGCGGGAGCCGGAGGAGGAGCAGTCCGGAGAGGACGCGGAATTAGAGCGGATTCTCAGAGAAGAGAGCGGAAAAATGTTCGGAGCAGAAACGGAGCGGCCCGGGGAAACTGCTGCTGAGAAGCCGGCAGGCGGAGAGAAGAAGGAAAACAAGGAACGGGCGTCTGTGAAGACAGATGCGGATCAGAAAAAGGATCCCTACCCGGATCTGCCGGAGGATATTGAATTTGTAGATGACGGTGTAGAGGACGAGGATCTGGAATTTCTGTAATTACATACCGGATGCCCTGCAGACTGTCAAGGAAGGATACGAAAGATGAAGATAGAAATTGATTTTGAGAGTGATGAGGCGCTGTATATTCAGCTGCGCAATCAGATCATTTACGGGATTGCCACCCGACAGTATCAGGAGGGAGATTCTCTTCCGTCTGTACGGCAGCTGGCGGAAACCATCGGCATCAATATGCATACAGTAAATAAAGCTTATGCTGTTCTGCGGCAGGAAGGTCTGCTCAGGCTGGACCGCAGAACCGGCGCGGTGATTGCTGTGAATATTGATAAGCTGAAGGCCATGGATGAAATGCAGAAACAGCTCCGTCTGGTCATTGCCAGAGGACTCTGCAAGGGAATTTCCAGGGGCGAGGTACATCAGCTGGTGGATGAGATTTTTTCCGAGTATGAGTAGTGTTTTATTTTGGAGGAACAGCACATGGAATTGCGTGCGTTTACAAGACAGGCCAGACAGGTAATACGTCTGGCGGCACAGTATGCCGGACATAATAAACAGAGGATGATCGGCACAGAGTATATATTAATTGGAATGCTTCGGGAGAAGAACGGTGTTGCGGGACAGATTCTGCGGCAGATGGGGGTAGATCCGGAGTCTGTATGGCAGATGATTTGCGGCGTGGCTCTTCCGTCAGAGGGAGAACCGCCGGAAAAGATGGAGCCTGCACCGGAGGCGGAGGCGGTTCTGGAACAGTCTCATGAGATTGCGCGACAGTACGACAGCAGAGAAACCGGAACGGAGCATATGCTTCTGGCGATCATTCAGCAGCATGACTGTGCGGCTTCCCAGATGCTGATCAGCATCGGTACCAATGTCGGACATATTTATGCAGAGATTCTGGTTGCAATGGGAAAAGAAGCGGAGTTTTCCAGGGAAAAGGTAAAACAGCTCCGAACCGGGAAGACTTCGGATAAGGGTTCGGCATCTCTTCTGGAAAAATATTCCACTGATCTGACGGCCCGGGCGGCCGCCGGCGCTCTGGATCCCCTGATTGGACGGGAGACAGAGCTTCGGAGAATGATCCAGATTTTAAGCCGCAGGGGAAAAAATAATCCCTGTCTGATCGGAGAACCGGGTGTGGGAAAGACAGCCATCGTGGAAGGACTGGCTCAGTATATTGCCCGGGATGCAGTGCCGGAGCATCTTCTGGGAAAGCGGATTCTGACTCTGGATGTTCCGGGCATGGTTGCGGGGACAAAATACCGGGGTGAGTTTGAGGAAAGGATGAAAGGGATCATAAAGGAAGTGCAGAATGCAGGAAATGTGATTCTTTTCATAGATGAGCTTCATACCATTATCGGCGCCGGAGGGGCAGAGGGATCCCTGGATGCGGCCAATATTCTGAAGCCCGCTCTGTCCCGGGGGGCGATCCGGATCATCGGAGCCACTACGGTGGAGGAGTATCGGAAGCATATCGAGAAGGATGCGGCTCTGGAGCGCCGGTTTCAGTCTGTAACGGTGGAGGAACCGGATGAAGAACAGACAATAGAAATTCTGCGGGGGCTGAAGAGCAGATATGAGAAGCATCATCAGGTGGTGATTACGGAGGCGGCTGTCCGTGCGGCGGCTGAGCTGTCTGCCCGGTATATCAGTGAACGGTTCCTTCCGGATAAAGCGATTGATCTGATGGATGAAGCTGCTTCCAGAATGCATCTGACAGGTTTTGATCAGTCGGAGCAGATGATGCGGGACAGAGAACAGATGCGTCAGCTTCAGGAACAGATGGAAGAGGCGATCGCAGAGGGAGATATTGCAGGCGCTTCCAGACTGCGCCGGGAACGGCAGCAGCTTCAGGATACCTATGATCAGCTGATGAAAAAATATCACAGGAAGCTTTCAGCGAACAAGCTGACAGTTGGAGAAAATGAAGTGGCGGATGTGGTTTCCCAGTGGACCCGTATTCCGGTAAAACGTCTGACAGAGAGCGAAGCGTCCCGGCTGAAGAGGATGGAAAGCGCGCTTCATAAGCGTGTGATTGCCCAGGATGAAGCGGTTTCTGCTGTGGCCAAAGCTGTACGCCGCGGAAGAGTGGGGCTGAAAGATCCGTCCCGTCCTATCGGTTCCTTCCTGTTTCTCGGGCCTACCGGAGTTGGAAAGACCGAGATCTCCAAGGCGCTTGCCCAGGAGGTGTTTGGTACAGAAGAAGCGATGATCCGTGTGGATATGTCGGAATATATGGAGAAGCACAGTGTTTCAAAACTGATCGGCTCTCCGCCGGGATATGTGGGGTATGATGAGGGCGGCCAGCTTTCAGAGCAGGTACGCAGACACCCCTACGCAGTCATTCTTTTTGATGAGATTGAGAAAGCGCACCCGGATGTGTTCAATATTTTGCTGCAGGTGCTGGATGATGGTCATATTACGGATTCTCAGGGGCGTAAGGTAGATTTCAAGAATACTATCATTATTATGACTTCCAATGCGGGGGCACAGTCTATCATCGAACCGAAAAAACTGGGATTCGCGGTCAAAGAGGATGCCGGAGCGGATTATCAGCGGATGAAATCCAATGTAATGGAGGAGGTTCGCAGGATTTTCAAGCCGGAATTTCTTAACCGGATTGATGAGATTATCGTGTTCCATGCATTGACGAAGGAACACATGAAAAAAATTGTTGCACTGATGACGAAGGAACTGCAGGAACGGTGCAGGAAGCAGATGGAGATTTCCCTGAATATCCGGGACAGTGTAAAGAAATATATTGTAGAAAAAGCTTACGATCCCAAATACGGAGCGCGTCCTCTGCGGCGGATGATTCAGACGAAGGTAGAAGACGCTCTGGCAGACGAGATTCTCGCCGGGAACGTGAAACGGGGAGATACCGTGAATGTCAGCGTAAAGCGGGATAAAGTGGTGTTTGAGACGGTGAAGGAAATTTAGTATGGCAAAGGGTAAAAATACGATTTTTTTCTGCCAGCAGTGCGGCTATGAATCTGCAAAATGGATGGGGCAGTGTCCGGCCTGTAAAGAGTGGAATACGTTTGTGGAGGAGCCGGCAGCCCCGAAAACTCCGGGCCGGACTGCGGCGCAGACATCTGCCGCAAAAGCTTCGGCTGCCGCTGCAGAACCTGTGGCTTTATCCGGTGTGGAGATGAGCAGTCAGAGCAGGTTTACTACCGGAATCGGCGAACTGGATCGGGTACTGGGAGGCGGGATTGTTCCCGGCTCCCTGGTTCTGGTAGGCGGTGATCCCGGTATCGGAAAATCCACTCTGCTTCTGCAGGTCTGCAGGAATCTGGCGGAGGCCCGCCGGAAAGTACTTTATATTTCCGGAGAGGAGTCTCTGCAGCAGATAAAGCTCCGTGCCCGGAGGATCGGTGAATTTTCAGATTCTCTGCGGCTGCTCTGTGAGACAAATCTGAAGTCGGAGGCCAAGCGGTCTTAGGAAGACAAATTGACAACTCAACTCCTTGGCT